>NZ_JAXAVW010000044.1:0-91176 GCF_033949945.1 Lentzea miocenica | reverse complement strand
ACGTACAGAAGCCCCTGAGGGTCGAGCGCCACAAGCGCTCCCCTCGGGGGCTTTCTGCATTCCCGGCCAACCGCCACGACACACCCGCCGCGGGCCAGGCAGCCACCGGACACCGGCCGGCCAGAGGGCACACTGGGATGCCTGCAGCCATGGCTCACTCGATCGAGTGAACACTGGCCTGATTCAGGTCCCACCCCCTCTAGTAAGTATTTCCATCGTCTGGATCGCTGAGAGGAGTCACAAACCCATGGTCATCTTCATCGCGCAATGAGGAAGACGCGTGGGGCGCCGAAGGCTCGCCGTTGCCCGGTACCTTCTTTGCCATGCACAACGAGCAACGCACCGCCCGTCGGTCAGCCGGAGTGGGCAGGACCGCCGACCTCGCCACGAACCCCTTCCGGGTCGACCGCGACCGGGTGGCCAGCTCACCGTTCTTCGCCAGGCTCGGCGGCGTCACGCAGGTCGTCAGCTCGACGGGGTCCGGCCTGCTCGTGCACAACCGGCTCACCCACAGCCTCAAGGTCGCCCAAGCCGCGCGCGCGATCGCGGAGCGGCTGACCAGCCGGCCCGAGCTGACCGCGGTGCTGGAGAAGCTCGGCGGGTGCGACCCCGACGTGGTGGAGGCGGCCGCGCTCGCGCACGACCTGGGACACCCGCCGTTCGGCCATCTCGGTGAGCAGGTGCTGGATCGGCTGGCTCGGCACCGGTTCGGGTTGCCGGACGGGTTCGAGGGCAACGCGCAGTCGTTCCGGATCGTCACGACCACGGATGTGCGGGGGCCCAAGGCGCTCGGGCTGGACCTGACCGTCGCGGTGCGGGCGGCGATGTTGAAGTACCCGTGGACCCGGCACCAGCCGCTCGACCTCCAGGTGGCGCCGCGTGGTGCGTCGGCGCCGGACGACATGCCGGGTACCGGTAGCTCGAAGTTCTCGGCTTACGTCACGGAGATCGACGATCTGCGGCAGGCCCGTGAGCCGTTTGAGGGGCGGGTTGAGTCGTGGCAGCAGACCGTTGAGGCGAGTGTCATGGACACCGCGGACGACATCGCCTATGCGATTCACGATCTCGAGGACTTCCACCGGGTCGGGGTGTTGCAGCACGCCACGGTCGCGGCCGAGCTCGGGACGTGGCAGGCGCAGGCGCTCGACCTGGCCGGGTTGAGCGATGCGGAGCTCGGGGCGGAGATTCGGATGCCTGGGCGGTCGTTGGAGACGTTGCGCCGGCGCATGCACCTCAAGGATTCGTGGGTGATGAGCGACGAGGTGTTCGCGCTCGCGGTGCGGAAGGTCAGCAAGGAGTTGGTCGACGGGTTGCTTGCCGTGCCGTTCGACGGGTCGGTTGAGGCGGAGCAGGCGGTTGCGGGGTTCAGTGCGCGGTGGACTCGGCGGTTGGTCGACGCGGTCGGGGTGATCGAGGAGCCGACGCCGCGGTCCGGGCACGTGGTGCTGGCGGTGGCGCAGTGGCACGAGGTGCAGGTGCTGAAGTTCGTGCATCGGCGGTTTGTGTTGTTGCGGCCGGATTTGGCGTTGCACCAAAGGGGACAGGCGCGGTTGCTCACTTCGCTTGTGGACGCATTGGAGCAGTGGGTCACTGATCGCAGTGAGGCGGATCGGTTGCCGCGGCGGTTGCACGATCTCGTTGAGCTGGCCGAAATGGAGTACGCGGCGCTCGCCCGGACGGAGCCGTCCACATTGGTCGGTCCTGCCGGTGAGCTGCCGGTCGGGCCTGATTTCGTGCGCGGGCTGGCGCGTGGGCGGGCGGTTGTGGACTTCGTCGCGTCGCTGACGGACAACCAGGCCGCGGCGCTGTTGGAAGCGCTTGCCGGGCGAACGGGTCAGTTGTGGACTGACGCGTTCGTGCTGTGAGGTTGTGCCCGGAAGTTGTTGTGTGAAGTGTGGTTCTGTGAAGTGTGATTGTGTCTGCTAAGTGAGAAGTAGCCCAATCGGATGCTGACTGTGATCACGCAGGCACCATACGTTGACGCCTCGGCCGGGATCATCCGGCCGCAGGCCGCGTGCCCAGGGGGATCAGTCCGGGGCACGCCAACGTTCGGGGGAGATACCCTGTGCGCCGATCTCGAAGAGGCACGTCCTTAGTCACCGCGGGTACAGCTGTTCTTCTGGCCGCACTCACCGCTGTCGCGCCGGCGTCCGCAGATCCGGTCAAGGCGTCGAAGTCCATCACCGATCGCACCGCGACTCAGATCGCCGCGCTGCAGAGCATCAAGAAGTCCCTCACCCCAGCTGAGTCCAAAGTGGACAGCACGCTCGTCGTGGAGGCGCGCAAGCGCACCCAGATGGGGACGATGAGCGCCCTGCCGCAGGTGCAGACCGGCGTTGCCGTGACGCCGCGGTCCACCACCCTGGTGGACGTCCGCGCCAAGCAGTACTCCGAGGACCTCGTCAACGCTGTCCGCGCGGTGGGCGGACAGATCCGGGCAGTGTCCCCCGAGCACCGCACCGTGCGCGCCGAGGTGCCGGTCGCGAAGATCGCGGAGATCGCCGGCCGCGCGGATGTCGCCCGCGTCGAGCCTGGCAGCGACGCGATGACGCAGGACGTGAAGAACAAGCGGGACAACAAGAGTCGCAAGGCGGCTCCGTCCAAAGAGGACAAGGCTCGGGAGATCGAGCGCAGGCTCTCCGAGAAGCAGCTGTCCGTGCAGGCGGCCAAGGTCGCCGAGAGCGACAAGGCCCACAGCGCCGAGGCCGCGCGTGGTTCGTTCCACGTGACCGGTGTCGGCGTGAAGCTGTGCGCGCTCTCCGACGGTGTGGGTTCGCTGGCCGTGTCGCAGGCCTCTGGCGAGCTGCCGGCCGTCGACATCCTGCCGGGGCAGGCGGGTTCCGGTGACGAGGGCACCGCGATGCTTGAGATCCTGCACGACCTCGCGCCCAACGCCGAACTCGGTTTCGCCACGGCGTTCAACGGCGACGCGAGCTTCGCCGACAACATCAAGAAGCTGCGCTTCGACCTCGGTTGCGACGTCATCGTCGACGACGTCATCTACTTCAACGAGTCGCCGTTCCAGGACGGCATCATCGCGCGCGCCGTGGACGCGGTCGCCGCGGACGGTGCGTTGTTCTTCTCCAGCGCCGGCAACCAGGGCAACGTCGTGGACGGCACCTCGGGCCACTACGAGGGCCAGTTCGTCGACTCGGGTGTGGGCGTCGGCAAGTTCGCCGGCACCGCGCACGACTTCAACCCTGACCCGAACGCCAAGCAGCTGTTCAACCCGCTGTCGAACTACTCGGGCGACAGCCCCGTGACGCTGCACTGGGCCGACCCGCTCGGCCAGTCGTTCAACGACTACGACCTGTACCTGGTCAACGCCCAAGGCAACGTTGTCACGTTCAGCCAGAACAACCAGGACGGCGCGCAGGACCCGTACGAGCGCCTCAACACCCCGTCGACCTCCACCGGCACGCGTCTCGCGGTCGTGAAGTTCCGCGGTGAGGACAAGTACATCGACCTGTCGCTGTTCGGCGGGCGGTTCGCCGACACCAACGACGGCCTCAAGAAGTTCGTCACGCCGGGCATGACCCGCGGTCACTCCGCGGCCAAGGGCGCGATCTCGGTCGCGGCCGCTCCCGCCGCGGCGGCGCTGCCGTTCGACCTGGAGCCCGGTGACCCGGCCAACCCCAAGGGCCCGTTCCCGAACGCCTACGACAGCACGCAGAAGCCGGAGCGCTTCACCTCCGACGGACCGCGCAAGACGTTCTTCGCGCCCGACGGTTCACCGCTGGCCGAGACCCGGCAGAAGCCGGACATCACCGCGGCCGACGGCGTGACCACGTCGGTGCCGGGCTTCGCGCCGTTCTTCGGCACGTCGGCCGCTGCTCCGAACGCCGCTGCCATCGCCGGTCTGATCCTGTCCGGCAACCCGACGCTGAAGCCCGCCGAGGTCAAGGAAGCCCTTGTCACCACGGCGATCGACATCGTCGAGTCCGGTGTGGACAACCGCACCGGTGCCGGCATCGTGATGGCCGACAAGGCGCTCGCCTACACGGGTGCGTCGCCGCAGGCGCTGGCCCGCGCGCAGAAGCCGACGATCGTCAACGACGCCGACGGCAGCCAGTACCTCAAGCCGGGCACCACCTCCACGGTGACGGTGCCGGTGGCCAACAACGGTGACGGCTCGGCCGCGTCGACCTCGGTCGTGCTGTCGACCCCGACCGCCGGTGTGACCATCGCGCCGCGCTCGAAGTACTACGGCAACATCGACGTCGGCCAGACCGTCAGCAACACCTACAAGGTGACCGTGCCGGCGTCCGCCGTGCTCGGTTCGGCGGTCAAGCTCGACGCCAAGGTGACCTACGCGGGCTCGACCTCGCCGACCACGGCGTCGTTCGACTACCGCGTCGGTGAGCCGTCGCGCGAGTTCAAGACGTTCGCGTACAGCGGTGCGCCGGTGGCCATCCCGGACAACGACCAGACCGGTGTGTCCATCGCGGTGCCCGTCACGGGCGTCGGCGGCGCGTCGAACCTGAAGTTCTCCGTCGACGGTGCCACCTGCTCGGCCACCGAGGGGTCGACGACGGTGGGCATCGACCACACCTTCGTCGGTGACCTGGTCGGCACGCTCACCTCGCCGTCCGGCAAGTCCGTGACGCTGTTCTCACGGGCGGGCGGCAACGGCAACAACATCTGCCAGGCCGTGTTCGACGACTCGGCGGCGCAGCCGTTCTCGTCGGTCCAGTCCGCCAACGCCCCGTTCACCGGCTCCTGGAAGGCCGGTAGCGCGTTGTCCTCGCTGCTGGTGGACTCCGCGGACGGCAACTGGACGTTCAAGGTCGCCGACGTGGTGGGCTCGGACCGCGGTTCGATCCGCTCCGTGACCCTGCACGTCGCCGGCTGGGTGTGATGATCAGCTAGCTGACAACGGAAAGGCCCCCGGCTCGAGCCGGGGGCCTTTCTCGCTGCTTCAAGAACCGGGCTTCGACGAACCGGCTAGCGGTTCGGCCACTCCCAGCGGATGCCGAACACACCCGGACCGAACCCGAGCGCAACGGCGTGCACGCCGCCACCCGTGTCCACGGTCAGGTTGCGCCGCCGCGAGGGCGTCTCGTCGCCCGCCGGCACGCTGTACTGCTGCACGCGCGACGGCAGGTTCGTCTCGTCGAAACGGACCTCGATGACGTACTCGCGGACCGGGAGGCGGAACTTGCGCGCGAACGTGTTGTTGCCCTTGGGGGCGTGGCCCTCGGGGAACACCAGCTGGTATTCCATGATGAGGGTCTCGCCGCGGGTCAGCGGACGTTCGAACATCATCTCGGCGACCATGATGTTGGCCTCGTGGTCGCGTGCGATCCGGCCCAGGTGGCAGTTGCGCACGTTCACGATCTCGGGGAGCACGTCTGACTCCTCGGTCTCGAACACGAGCGCCCAGCGGTCCGGCCCGTCCTGCTCCGCGCGCAGGATCTGACGCACCCACACTGATTTCTGCCCGCCGTCGGCAGAGATCTCGATGCGGTCGTGCTGGCTGATCCGCCCGAGCTTCAGATCGGAGGACGTGTCGACCTTCGAGAGCAGGTTCGCGACCCGCTCCCGACGCGCCCAGAGCGCGTCGATCGGCATCATCGTCGTCGGGCGGCAACGGCGACCTCGCGGACGAGGTGGGCCGAGCAGCGCCGACAGACCCGACTGAGGCACGCCCAGGACCGACTCGAGGTGCCGGAGCGCCTCCAGTGATTCAGGGCGTTCAGGCCTTCGCCGTCCTGACTGCCAGTAGCTGAGCGTCGCGACGCTGATGGTCACGCCGCGCAGTGCCAACCGGTGCTGGATGCGGTCGAGGCTGAGACGGCTCGCCTTGATGGCAGCCCTCAACGCTTCCGGGAACGGTCCCGTGGTCAAGAGCTGTGAAAGGCTGCCGTGGCCCGTTGAGTCTGTCTCTTCAACGGTCAGTGTTGGTCGACCGGCAGCAGTGGTCATGGTGACTCCCCGCTGTCATAAGATCACGCCCCAGTGACCCTACCCGTCCGTGAACATCGCTGGTCGGAGCCGGATGGAGTCAATGGTTAAGCCATACGGTTGATGAGTTCACGCTTTCGAGACCCATCTGTCAAGCATTCCGAACCGATCAGTAACATCTGTGTGCCGTTCACGCCTTGTATTGAGTTGGCTCTACTGTGTGCACGGTGACCGACCTCGACGCGCTGGCTTGGGCTCCTGACGGCCTGTCGCGCCGCCTGGGGGTCGTTTTCCCGGCCGGGAGTATCTCGGGGTGGGCGATGCCCGGAATCGCCCCTGCGCGCCACGCAGCGGCGGCCGGATGAGCAGGGTGCGGCCGGTTCCCGGTGGACGGGCCGTCGAGGTCGAACCGGAACGCGTGCAGGGGTGGATCGGCAGGTTCGCCGACCGGCACGGTGCGGTCGACATCCGGATCCGGGAACACGAGCTCGTCATCACCGCCGCGGACGGCGCGACGGCCACGTTCGCGACGCGCGGCGGTACCTCTGTAGAAGAGGTGGTGGCGAACCTCACCAGGCCGCGCCGGATCGGCCTCGTGCTCGTGCGGCTCGGCGGGCACAGCGTCGGCGTGGCGTTCGGCGGCAAGGTCGAGGTGTCCGCGACCGACCGCAAACAGGTGCACGGCCGCAACAAGGCAGGCGGGTGGTCGCAGCAGCGGTTCGCCCGGCGTCGCGAGGGGCAGGCACGGGTCGCGCTCCAGGCCGCGGCGGACGACGTGTTCCGCGTGCTGGTCCCGAGGCTCGCCCAGCTGGACGGCGTCGTGCTCGGCGGTGACTGGCAGTCGCTGGACGTCCTGCGCAACGACCGCAGGCTCGCGGACGTCTTCTCCATCGCCGAGGAACGCGTCCTGGACGTGCCGGAACCCCGGCGCACGGTGCTGGACGAGGCCGCGGAACGGGCCCGATGCGTCGAGATCGTGATCCAGGACACACGGGCAACCGGACCGGCGGCCGACCGCATGGATACGGGTGAGGGTGCCTGACCGAGGCACCACTGACCTGCTGGAGTCGCAAGTGCGCAAACGAATGGTGATCGTGGCGGGAGCTGTCGCACTGGGTGCCGTCGGCATCGCGGTGCCCGCGCTGGCGCTGAGCGGCGGCGGCTCGCCCGAGAACGCGCCGACGACCTCGGCTCCGTCCTCGACGGTGACGACCGCGCCGCAGTCCTCATCGGTCACGACCTCGCCGTCCTCGACGGTGACGACCGCGCCGCAGTCGACGTCGGTCACGACCTCGCCGTCCTCGCCGTCCTCGACCGTGACGACCGCGCCGCCGTCGACCTCGCCGGAGTATCCGCCGACGACCTGGACGCCGCCGTCCTCGACGGTGACGACGTCGCCTCAGTCGAGCTCTCCGATCGCGACGACGCCGCCGGTGTCGTCGACGCCGGCCGGGTGAGGAGTCCCCGCTGAACTGGGAGGCGGAGTTCACCGACTGCTTCGACCGGTGCGCCGACTCGATGCGCTTCACGGCGTTCTTGTTGTGCGGCAACTGGCACGAGGCGGAAGACGTCATGCAGTCGGCGTTCTTGAAGCTGTACCTGGCCGGTCCGAAGCTCAGTGACCGGTCGGGGCTCGAACCGTACCTGCGGCAGATCGTCGTGCGGACGTTCCTCGCGGAACGCCGCAAAGTGCGATGGCGCAGGGAGAAGCTGACTGACGCACCCCCGCAGGGCCTGTCCTCCGTCGCAGGGACGGAGGACAGGCTCGTGGTGTGGCAGGCGCTCACCGCCGTGCCCGCACGGCAGCGCGCTGTCCTCGTGCTGCGCTTTTGGCACGATTTCAGCGTCGAGGACACCGCGGCGTCACTGAACTGTTCGACGGGCACGGTGAAGTCGCAGAGCAGCAAGGGCCTGGAGACGTTGCGGCGCAAGCTGGGGCCGGAGTTCGATCATCTGAGGCTGGAGGTGTGATGGTTCGCGAAGACGACCTGCGGGCGACTTTCTCCGCTCTGCACGCGGAAGAGGCGCCGCCGCGTGCCGTTACGGCAGCCGACCTGATCCAGCGCGGCCAGGCGGTGCGATCCCGGCGCCGGACCATCGCGGTGGTCGGGTCCGGGCTCGCGACCGTGGGCGTCGTAGCCGTGGCACTGGCGGTGTTGCCGGCCGCGACACCGCCGGAGCCGGCGACACCGGGGCCCGCCTCGACCACCTCGTCGGTCCCGTCGACCACGCTGACGACGCCGCCGTCGACCACCATCGAGTCGACGCGGACGACGGCGCCGTCGCCGCCCACCCCTCCACGTTCCAGCACCGTTGTGACGTCGGCAGACGGGACCGAGCCGGTGACCACGTCGTCGCCACCGGGGACCACGCCGAGCACCTCGATGTCCACCCCGGGACAACCGGAGTCGACATCTCCGCCGAGCACGACCCGCTGACCGGGCAGAATCCCGGGCATGACCGTTCAGATCCGTCTCGTTGAAGTCACCGACGACAACCGGGACGCCGTGATGGCCGTGCGCGTGCGTCCGGATCAGGAACGTTTTGTCGCGTCGGTTGAGAAGTCCTTCGAGCACGCGGCACAACACCCCGGCGCCAACCCGTGGTTCCGCGCGGTCTACGACGGTGACGACGCGGTCGGTTTCGTCATGCTCAGCTGGAACGTGACCCCTCAGCCCGGCATCCGCGGGCCGTACTTCCTGTGGCGCCTGCTCGTGGGAGCGGATGTGCAGGGCCGCGGTTACGGCAGCGCGATCCTGAACGAGGTCGTGGCGCTCGTGCGTGCGGCAGGAGCGACCGAGCTGTTCACCAGCTGCGTGCCGGGGGAGGGCTCACCCGAGCCGTTCTACCGCGGGTACGGGTTCGTGCCGACCGGGGAGATCGACGAGGACGGCGAGACCGTCCTGGCGCTGGACCTCAGTACCCGACCGTGAAGTGCCGGTCCGCACTCGGGTTCGCGAGCTCGTCGAGCACCGCCACGGCCAGGTCCTCCGCAGAGATCCGGGACGCGCCGGACGGGTCGGTGAGCAGCACGTCCCCTCCGCGCCGGTAGCCGCCGGTGCGTTCGCCGGGTTCGAGCAGAGCGGGCGGACTGAGGTAGACCCAGTCCGCCGCGTGCGCCCGGCACACCTCGAACTGGCGCACGCTGGCCGCGGCGATGGGCCGGATGTCCGTTGGTACGTAACGGTTGTCGTCGAGCACGAGGCCCGAGTCGCCCGGCGCACGCAATGGTGCGGCACCGCCCACGACGAGGATCCTGGTGCGGGTGGCGAGTGCGGCGTCCAGCAACGTCCGCGTCGCCGGCCCGACGGCGGACTCCTCACCGGGACGCGGCCGGGTGGCGGCGACGACACCGTCCACTCCGGACAGAACACCGTCCATCAGCTCGCGGTCGGTCGCGTCCCCGCGCACACCACGCACTCCGGCCGGCACCAGGGGAACCGGGCCGCGGAACACCGCCGTCACGTCATGACCCCGGCGCACCGCCTCGGTCACCACCCGCGATCCGACCATGCCCGCGGCGCCGACGACTGCGATCTTCACTGGAGAACTCCTTTGGCGAGAACGGGTGCGGGACGCTGGCTGGCGACGATCGCCGCCAGCGCGAGCGCGAAACCGGTGAGCTGCACCGGGTTCAGCGTCTGACCGAGCACGACGACGCCGAGCAGCGCGGCGACCATCGGGGACAGCAGGCCGAGCATCGAGACCGAGGTGACCGGCAACGTGGTGATCGCGCGGAACCACAGGACGTACGCGAGCAGGCCGCCGATGCCGCCGAGCCACAGGTAACCGGCCGCGGCCGCCAGGCCGATCGCGGGTGGCGGGCCCTCGAACAGGAACGTCACCGGCACCAGGAACAGCCCGCCCGCGGTCAGCTGCCAGCCCGCGAACGCCGTCGGGCCCACGCCGGCGGGCCTGCCCCACTTCTTCGTCAGCGTCACCCCGAGCGCCATGGTCGCGGCGCCGCCCAGCCCGGCCAGCACGCCGATCGCGTCGAATCCGGCGGCCGGTCCGAGCACCACCAGCCCGACGCCGACGACGCCGATCACGCCCCACGCGAACCGCCACGCCGACGGGCTCTCCTTCAGCAGCCCCACCGCCAGCAACGCCACCACCAGCGGTTGCGCGGCGCCCAGCGTGGCCGCGACGCCACCGGGCAGGCGTTCGGCGGCGATGAACAGGAACGGGAAGAACATGCCGATGTTGAGCACGCCCAGTGCGGCGGCCCGCCACCACCACGGACCGCGCGGCAGCGTCCTGGTGAGCGCCAGCGCGATCAGGCCGGCGGGCAGCGCGCGGAGCAGACCGGCGAACAGCGGGTGCCCGGTCGGCAGCAACTCGGTGGTGACCACGTAGGTCGATCCCCAGACCACCGGCGCGAACGCGGCTGAGGCAATGCGGAGGTAGTTGCTCACGTCGTCCAGTGTTCGACGGCGCGATCAATGAGTCCAACACATGCTTTTCATCCGATCCATCGTGATTCAAGATGGATCGGTGGAACTCCAGCAGATGCGGTACGTGGTGGCGGTCGCCGAGACCGGCGGCTTCACCAAGGCGGCCCAGCGCTGCCTCGTCGTGCAGTCCGCGCTCAGCCACCAGATCGCCCGCCTCGAACGCGAGCTCGGCGCCCGGCTGTTCGACCGCACCAGCCGCAGCGTCCGGCTGACCGCGGCGGGTGCGGCGTTCCTGCCGTCCGCCCGGCAGTGCCTCGACTTCGCGGAACGGGCGGCGGCCGAGGTCGCGGCGGCGGTGGGGGAGGTGCGCGGACGGGTCGTGGTCGGGGTGATCCCGACGGTCGCCGCCGTGGACCTGCCCGCCGCGCTGAAGGTGTTCCGCGAGAGGTATCCGCAGGTGCGGGTCGCGTTGCGGATGGCGCCCAGTCACGAACTCGTCGAGCAGGTCCGCCACGGCGGGCTCGATCTGGCGTTCCTCGGGCTGGCGCCGAACGTGCGACCTGAAGGCGTGCGTGGGCACGAACTCGCGCGTGACGAGCACGTCGCCGTGGTCGCGCCGTCGCATCCCCTTGCCGGGCACGCCGAAACGACGCTGCAGGAGCTCGCGGAGGAGTTGTTCGTCGACTTCCCGGCGGGATCACCGGGGCGTGTGCAGGCCGATCAGGCTTTCGCCGCGGCGGGTTTGCAGCGCGAGGTGGCGTTCGAGGTGACGACCGCGGAGCTGATGGCAGGGCTGATCCGGGAGGGGCTCGGGGTCGCCGTGCTGCCGTCGCGGTACACGCCGCGGCTCAGCGGTGTGGTGACGCTGCCGATCACGAACGGTCCGTCGCGGGTGGAGCACCTGGTGTGGAACGCGGCGGGGCTGACACCGGCCGCGGCCGCGTTCCTCGACGTGCTGGGCGTGTCAGCCGGCGGTACCGGTGGCGAGCATGCCTCCGTCGACGCGCACGGTCTCGCCGGTGATCCACGAAGCGCCGTCTGAGCAGAGGAAGGCGACGAGCGAGGCGACGTCCTCCGGGGTGCCGAGACGCTTCATCGGGTACTGCTGCGCGGCTTCCTCCTCGCGGCCGGTGTACAGCGCCTCGGCGAACTTCGTCTTGACCACGGCGGGCGCGACGGCGTTCACCCGCACCTTCGGGCCGAGCTGCCACGCCAGTTCCTCGGTGAGGCGGATCAACGCCGCCTTGGACGCGCCGTACGCGCCGATCACGCCGGTGGACCGGATGCCGCCGATCGACGCGACGTTCACGACCGCGCCGCCGTGCTCGCCCATCCACGCCTTCCACGCGAGCTGGACGAAACCGAGTGCTGCCACGACGTTCACGTCGAAGATCTTCCGCACGGCGTTGAGGTCGGCGTCCATCAGGAACCCGAACTGCGGGTTGATGCCGGTGTTGTTGATCAGCACGTCGAGGCTGCCGAACTCCTCGACCGTGCGGGCGACGGCCTCCTCGCGGGACGCGTCGTCACCCGCGTTGCCCGGGATCC
Source organism: Lentzea miocenica (assembly GCF_033949945.1). Classification (NCBI taxonomy): domain Bacteria; kingdom Bacillati; phylum Actinomycetota; class Actinomycetes; order Pseudonocardiales; family Pseudonocardiaceae; genus Lentzea; species Lentzea miocenica. The sequence goes on along the minus strand of NZ_JAXAVW010000044.1, from coordinate 79,330 downwards.
CGAGCACCTTGCCGCCGGTGTCGGCCTCCAGCTGCTTGACCGCCTCGGCGAGCTGGTCGGCCTTGCGGCCGGTGATGGTGACGGCCGCCCCGCGGGTGAGGAGCTCGCGGGCGATGCCGTAGCCGATGCCGCGCGACGCGCCCGTGACCAGCGCGGCCTTGCCGGAGAAGTCTTCGCTCATGGTCGGCAATCTATGCGTCTGGCCACACGTGGGAAATTCGATGGTCGAGATCCCGTAGAATGGTTCCCGTGATCCTCCTGGAGTAGGCCGACCCGGACGTGCCACCCCTTGCCATGCCCGGAGTTCTTTTACTGCTCGGAGTTTCTCTTGATCACCGCAACCGACATGGAGTTGCGCGCGGGCTCACGCATTCTCGTGAGCGGCGCCAACCTGCGCGTTCAGCCCGGCGACCGGATCGGCCTCGTGGGCCGCAACGGTGCCGGCAAGACCACCTCGCTGCGCGTCCTCGCCGGTGAGGGTCAGCCCTACGCCGGCGCCATCACGCGCAAGGGCGAGCTCGGCTACCTGCCGCAGGACCCCCGCGAGGGCGACCTGTCCGTCATCGCCAAGGACCGCGTGCTGTCCGCGCGCGGCCTCGACCAGCTGCTCCGCGACATGGAGAAGGCCCAGTCGAAGATGGCCGAGCTGGTCGACCCGGACGAGCTCGACCAGGCCGTCACCAAGTACGGCAAGCTCGAAGAGCGCTTCTCCTCGCTCGGTGGGTACGCCGCCGAGTCCGAGGCCGCCCGCATCTGCTCGAACCTCGGCCTGCCGGACCGCGTGCTCGCGCAGCCGTTGAGCACGCTGTCGGGTGGTCAGCGCCGCCGCGTCGAGCTGGCCCGCATCCTGTTCGCCGCGTCCGAGGCGGGCATCGGTGCCAAGTCGAGCACGATCCTGCTGATCGACGAGCCCACGAACCACCTCGACGCCGACTCGATCACGTGGCTGCGCGGCTTCCTCAAGTCGCACGACGGCGGCCTCGTGGTGATCTCCCACGACGTGGAGCTGCTCGACGACGTCGTGAACAAGGTGTGGTTCCTCGACGCGATGCGCGGAGAGGTCGACATCTACAACCTCGGCTGGAAGAAGTACCTCGAAGCCCGTGCGACGGACGAGAAGCGCCGTCGCCGTGAGCGCGCCAACGCCGAGAAGAAGGCCGGCGCGTTGATGACGCAGGCCGCCAAGATGGGTGCGAAGGCCACGAAGGCCGTTGCGGCGCAGAACATGGCGAAGCGCGCCCAGAAGCTGCTCGACGGTCTCGACGACGTGCGCCAGAACGACAAGGTCGCGAAGATCAGCTTCCCGTCGCCGGCCCCGTGCGGCAAGACCCCTTTGATGGCAGAGGGTCTGAGCAAGTCCTACGGCTCGCTGGAGATCTTCACCGGCGTGGACCTGGCCGTCGACAAGGGTTCCCGCGTCGTCGTGCTCGGCTTCAACGGCGCCGGCAAGACGACGCTGCTGCGATTGCTGGGCGGCAGCGAGAAGGCGGACGCGGGTGGCGTCGTCCCCGGTCACGGCCTGAAGATCGGCTATTTCGCGCAGGAGCACGAGACGCTCGACCACGACGCGTCGGTGTGGGACAACATCCGGCACATGGCGCCGGACGAGCAGGAGCAGCGGCTGCGGTCGTTGCTCGGCACGTTCCTGTTCAGCGGCGAGCAGCTCGACCAGCTCGCCGGCACGTTGTCCGGTGGCGAGAAGACCCGGCTGGCGCTGGCCGGTCTGGTGTCCTCTGCGGCGAACGTGCTGCTGCTCGACGAGCCGACCAACAACCTCGACCCGGCCTCGCGCGAGCAGGTGCTCGACGCGTTGCGGCGGTACGAGGGCGCGGTCGTGCTGGTCACGCACGACCCCGGTGCGGTCGAGGCGCTGGAGCCCGAGCGCGTGATCCTGTTGCCCGACGGCACCGAGGATCACTGGTCCGAGGACTACCTCGAGCTCGTGCAGCTGGCGTGATCTCCACCCCTCAAAGGATTACCGAACGCGTTCTGTGATCAACTCAGTGTGATCGAATCGACCGTTCGGCGATCTCTTTGCTTGATCACCTGGCGTTCTGCCGCATCCTGTTCGATCATTGCGACGACAGGGGCCGTAGAACGGCCCGACCTGCTCGTACGGAAGGCGGGACAAGGTGGCTGACCTGAAGAAGGGTGCCCGGATCACCGGCGCCACGCGGGACAAGCTGGCCGCTGACCTGAAGAAGAAGTACGAAAAGGGCGCGAGCATCCGGGCTTTGGCTGAGAGCACCGGGCGTTCCTACGGCTTCGTGCACCGGGTTCTGTCGGAATCCGGCGTCACGCTGCGCGGTCGCGGTGGCGCCACCCGGACGAAGAAGAAGTAGCCCCAACCCAGACTGCTACTCTCCGGTAACTAGCTCCTAGTTCGCCGGAGGTAACGACATGCCAGTGCCCGCTATCGACGCTGGCTTGCTCGAGCGCGGTGGTGTTCGGCTCGCTATCTCGGGGCCGCGCGCGACCGTCACGCTCGATCGTCCCGACGTGCTCAACGCTCAGACGCCTGCCACTTGGCAGGCGTTGCGGCACATCGGCGAACAGCTGGACCCGGACGTCCGCGTCGTGGTCGTCCGGGGTTCCGGTCGTGCCTTCTCGGCGGGACTGGACCGGCGGATGTTCACCGGTGAGCCGGTCGACGGCGAGCCCGGTGGTCTTGGTGCGATGCTCTCGTTGCCCGCCGAGGAAGCGGACGCGAAGATCGCCTCGTACCAGGCGGGGTTCACGTGGTTGAGCGATCCGGCACGCGTGACGATCGCCGCGGTGCAGGGGCATGCCATCGGCGCGGGCTTCCAGTTGGCGCTGGCGTGTGACTTCCGCGTGCTCACCGAGGACGCGCAGTTCTGCATGGCCGAAACCGGGCTGGGTCTGGTGCCCGACCTCGGCGGGACGCTGCCCTTGGTGCGCCTCGTGGGCTACTCGCGCGCGGCCGAGATGTGCGTGACCTCCCGTCGTGTTCCGGCGGAGGAGGCGCTGCGAATCGGCCTCGCGAACTCCGTCGTGCCCGCTGCCGAGCTGGACGCGGCGGTCGACGCACTCGTGGCCGGTGTGCTGAAGCCACTTCCGGGTGCTGTTTCGGAGACGCTGGCGCTGATCGCGTCCGCGGCTTCCGGCGTGCCCTTCGCCGACCAGCTCGCGCTGGAGCGGGCCGCCCAGCTGCGCCGGCTGCAGTCCTTCGCGGCCATGTCCGCTCAAAGCTGAACCTTTCCGCGGTTGTAGCCGCACGCGAAGGAATTGTCAGACCGCTGTGCTGTTCTAGTCAGCGTGGACGGTTACAGCTCATGGCGATTCATGATGGGGGCGACCGCGGACGCGCCGTCCAAGGTGCGCCGCGGGACCTTCCGGCGCGTGGTGGCGTTCGCCCGGCCGCATCGGGCGAAGCTGCTCGTGTTCCTGTTGCTGACGGTGGTCTCGTCGGTCCTCGCGGTGTCGACGCCACTGCTGGCCGGCCGCGTGGTCGACGCGATCGTCGGCGGGTCCGCGCCGTCGGTCGTGGTGTGGCTCGCCGTGGCCATCGCGCTGATCGCCGTGGTCGACGCCGGGCTGGGTGTCGTGGAGCGGTGGCAGTCGACGCGGATCGGTGAGGGGCTGATCTACGACCTGCGTCGTGCCGTCTTCGGGCATGTGCAGAAGATGCCCGTCGCGTTCTTCACCCGTACTCGCACCGGTGCGTTGGTGTCGCGGCTGAACAACGACGTGATCGGGGCTCAGCGGGCGTTCACTTCCACCTTGTCGGGCTTCGTCACGAACATCATCCAGCTGGTGTTGTCGCTGGGCGTGATGTTCACGTTGTCCTGGCAGGTCACTGCTTTGGCGCTGGTGTTGCTGCCGGTATTCGTGTTGCCCGCCAAGCGGATGGGGCGGCGGATGGCGGACATGCAGCGCGAGGCTTCTTCGCTCAACGCTTCCATGGTCACTCAGTCGACCGAGCGGTTTTCCGCACCTGGGGCGACGCTGGTGAAGTTGTTCGGGCGGCCTGATCGGGAGGAACGCGAGTTCTCGGAGAAGGCTGCTCAGGTTCGGGACATCGGGATCCGTACCGCCATGGCCACTCGGTGGTTCATGACCGGGTTGACGTTGGTGTCGGCGTTGGCTCAGGCGTTGGTGTACGGGCTGGGCGGGTATCTGGCGTTGACCGGGCATCTCGCCGCTGGTGCTGTGGTTTCGTTGGCGTTGCTGCTCACTCGGTTGTATGCGCCGTTGACCGCGCTGGCCAATGCCCGGGTTGACCTGATGACCGCGATGGTGTCGTTCGAGCGGGTCTTCGAGGTTCTGGATCTTGACCCGATGATTCAGGAGCGGGCTGACGCGCGGTCGGTGCCTTCTGGGGCCGTGTCGGTTGAGTTCGAGGACGTGCGGTTCGCGTACCCGTCCGCGGAGAAGGTGTCACTGGCCTCGTTGGAGTCGGTGGCCACTTTGGACACTCGGGGTGGGGAAGAGGTGCTGCACGGGGTCAGTTTCCGGGCTGAGGCCGGGCAGCTGGTTGCCGTGGTCGGGTCGTCCGGGGCTGGGAAGTCGACTCTTGCCTCGTTGGTGCCTCGGTTGTACGACGTTGACTCCGGGGCGGTTCGGTTGTCCGGGGTGGACGTTCGGGATCTGTCGTTCGAGTCGTTGCGGTCGACCGTTGGGGTGGTCACGCAGGACGGGCATTTGTTCCACGACACCATTCGGGCCAATTTGGAGTATGCGGCTCCTGGGGCTTCCGATGATGAGATCTGGGATTCGTTGAGGCGGGCTCGGTTGTTGGATCTGGTTGCCTCGTTGCCGGATCAGTTGGACACCGTGGTGGGTGAGCGTGGGTATCGGTTGTCTGGTGGGGAGAGGCAGCGGCTGACGATTGCTCGGTTGTTGCTGGCCAAGCCTCGGGTGGTGATTTTGGACGAGGCTACGGCCCATTTGGATTCTGAGTCTGAGGCTGCGGTTCAGGAGGCGCTGACTGAGGCGTTGGAGGGGCGGACGTCGTTGGTCATTGCTCACCGGTTGTCGACTATTCGTAATGCTGATCAGATTCTTGTGGTGGAGCATGGGGATGTTGTTGAGCGGGGGACGCATTCGGAGTTGATGGCTGCTGAGGGGCGGTATGCGGATTTGTACAACACGCAGTTTGCTGAGCCTCCGGTGGTTGGGGTTTATCCGACGCCTCAGTTCAGTGAGAGGGCTGAGGTTGGGCAGAGGTATTGAGGGTTCCGTAGGTGGTCTTGTTCCGTAGGTCGGCCGCCGGTTTTCAAGCTTTCGGGGCTCCGCCCCGGACCCCGCCAATCTGATCAAGGACCTTGTCCACGCCGTGCGCGGGTTGATGGCACGCCTGTTGCTTTGGGCGGAGTTGCGTTGCGTAGGTGGTGCGGTTCGGGTGGGTGGTCCCGTCACAAGCCGGGCCAGAGCGCGCCACACCCGAAGGGGGATGTCAAACGGACGAAAAGCGTGTCCGTTTGACATCCCCCTTCGGGTGCAGCAAGAGCTGAGGCACGACTCGTGACGGGACCACCCACCGGAACCTCCCGTTTCAAGCGTAAGGACGCCTCGGCTTCGTCATTGGGTCGCCTTGCCTTCGGCTTCGGCTTGAGAGGCGGGTGGGGTTAGCCCTTTAGGAATGCTGCTGTTGCTGTTAGGGCGCTTTGGGATGAACCTGCGTTTTCTACGAAGACTGCGAAGGCCACGTTGCCCTGGTAGCCGACGAACCAGCCGTGTGCGGTGCCGCCGCCTGCTTCTGCTGTGCCGGTTTTGCCTGCTAGGCCTGGGATGCCTGCTAGTTGCTTTGCTGTTCCGCCGGTGACTACCTCGCGCATCATCGCTCGCAGAGGTTGGAGCACGGCGGCGGGTGGGGCGGCTGCCACGTCGTTGGGTGTTGAGGGCTTGCCGCCGCGCATCAGCGTTGGTGTGGGCTGTTTGCCGGAGACGACGGTGGCGGCTACTAGGGCCATGCCGAACGGGCTGGCTACTACGTTGCCTTGGCCGAAGCTGTTTTCCACCTGCTGGTCGCCTGAGGCTGGTGGGACTTTGCCGGTGTTGGTGTCGGCGCCCGCGATGGTCCAGTCGGCGCCCAGGCCGAAGCGTTTGGCCATGTCCGGGAGGGCGTTCGGTGGGAGTTTTGAGCCCAGGGAGCCGAAGGTGGTGTTGCAGCTGACTGCGAACGCCGTGTGGAAGGGGAGGCTCTCGTGGCCGAAGTCGGCGTTTTTGATGGTGCGGGTGCCGATGGTGGCGGTGGCGGGGCAGGGCAGGGCGGCGTTGGGGGAGGTCAGGCCTGCGTTCAGGGCGGCGGCTGCCGTTACGATTTTCATCGTTGAGCCTGGGGCGTAGCGGCCTACGAACGGGTTGGTGCCGGACAGCGTTTTGTTTTGGGCTACTGCCAGGATTTCGCTGGTGGAGGCCTCGATGGCGACGATTGCCGCGCCTTGGGGGAGGGCGTCCACTGCTGCTTGGGCTGCTGCTTGGCGGGCCGGGTCCAGGGTGACCGTGATTTTTTGGCCCTGCTCTGGCTTTTTGCCGTCCAGCGGGGTGAAGGCCGTGCCCTTCGTGATGCCTACTTCCCAGCCGTCTGTGCCTTTGACGTCGCCTGCTTGGCCGGTGATGGCTTTGTACAGGCCGTCGGGGATGGTGCCTTGGACCAGGGGTTTGCCGTCGCGGCCCAGCAGGGCGCCGTCGGCCAGGGCTGGTCGGTAGGTGAGGGTGGCGTCCTCGGTCAGTTGTGGGTGGATGACGGTGGGGGTCCAGTGGACTTTCCACTCGTCTCCGGTGCGTCGCAGGGTGAGTTTGACGTCGTACTTCAGGGTGGCCTGGTTGGGCAGGGTCCACGTCACGGAGGCCGGGATGTCGGTCGTGGTGGCGTCGACGGTGGTTTCTGGTGCGAGGGTGGCCTTGTAGGTGGAGGCGCCCATTGCCGACTTGGTGGCGATCAGAGCGTTCACGGCCGGGTTCGGTGCGTCCGTGTGCGGGGCTGCCGCTGTTGGTTCGCCGAACATGTTGTTGACGAACAGGCTGGCCACGTCGCTGGGACCCACGGCCTTCTGCTGTTCTTGTGTTGGTGGTCGTCTTGGCCGTTCGGTCGAGGCGGCCGGGTCGTCGCTGCTGAAGAGCAGTGCGCTCGCCACGCCCAGGGTGGTGGCTGTGGCGAGCGCGCCGCCGATCAGGATCCATCTGCGAGTCTTTTGTTCCACGTGAAGTCCCCCCAGGTAAGTGCTTTCCCCGGTGGGAGATTAACGCTGGGAGGGCTCGGAGGTCCTGAGTATTGCTACCTAGCCGAGCTGGGGGATGCGGGTTTGGTAGTGCCTGAGCAGGTCGGCGTTGGCCGCGTCGCCGCCTTCCACGTTGGCGCTGCGCCAGAGCGGCAGTTGCACGCCGGTTTCGGCTGCCTTGTCGACCAGGCGGACCATCAGCAGGTTCCAGAGGAAGGCGGTGGCCACGGTGGAGATCGCGGCGGTCACCGGGGCGTCTTCCGGGTAGGTGCTGTCGCCGGGTGGGACGAGGTTGTCCAGGACGACGGTGGCCACCTCGGCGAGGGTGACGCCCGCGCGGCGGGGGGCTTGGGCGCTTGAGGCGACTGAGGTGACGGCGACGACCGGGCAGCCTGCGTTGGCGGCTTCCTGGGCCAGTTCGACCGGGTAGTAGTTGACGCCTGAGGTGGAGAAGACGAACAGGACGTCGTGCGGGGCGAGGCCCGCTTCGCGCAGGACCTCGCCGGCCAGGCCGGAGCGGCGTTCGGCGGAGGTGCTGCTGATGGCGCCGTGCATCGGGAGCAGTTCGGGGTGGTAGATCGGGCGGACGCAGGCCAGGCCGCCTGCCCGGTAGAAGGTCTCGGCGACCGCCGCGAGTGAGTGGCCCGCGCCCGCGGTGAGGATGGTTCCGTCTGCCTGCACTGCGGCGAGCACGAGTTCGGCCACGTCGTCGAGTGCGGCGGCGTTCTGCTGTTCCACGCGCGTCAGGTGCGTGCGCACGAGATTGCCGTAGTCGGAGCCGGTCACGGTGTCGGTCGTCATGCGGGTCAGTAGTACCGGATCGCAGGTGACCTCACCAGTAACCCGAGCACCACAAACCTCGATACGCGCGATAACGGGTGTTGTGACATCGGGCGGCTCTTGGCGGGCGGGGGTGGGTTGGATCAGGCGGTACTTCTTCTTCTGGGTTGCGCTGGCGGCGGTCTTCACGGCTGCGGGGGCCACGAACATAGCGCTGGCGATCACCTACTCCGAGCTCTGGCCGGTGTGGGTGGCGTTCGCGTTGCTGGTCGTCGCGGGTGGGTGTGCCCGTGCGGCGGTGCACGCCCGGCCTTAGGTCAGCAGTTCAACGCCTAGGGCTGAGGCGGTGTGCAGGACCGAGTTGCGGTGTCGTTGGGCCACGGCCAGGCCCGCGTCGCGCAGGACTGTGGCGTGGGCGCTGGCCGAGGCGGCGGAGATGCCGAGTCGGCGGGCCAGTTCGGTGGTGGTGCAGCCGCCCGCGATGACGCCCAGGGCCGCCGCGCGGGTCCGGCCCAGGAGTGCTTCCAGCGAACGTTTGCCGGCGCTCGCGACGTGCAGGTCGCGGGCTACCGGGTAGACGAGCACGGGTGAGCGGCTCTGGTCGCGGAGCATGATCGGGCGTTCCCGGCAGAAGTACGACGGCACCAGGACGAGGCCTTGGCCGTGCAGGTGGATGTCGCGGTGCGGGAAGCGGGACTCGATCGACAGCACGGGCGGTGCCCACGAGATGGTCGGGTGCAGGGCCGCGAGCATGCCCTCGCAGCCGCCGTCCAGGAAGGAACGAGCCCGTACCGCGCGTTCCGCGTCGACCACGGCCCGGATGTCGTCCCAGATCGGGGCGAGCGCGCGGTGGTGGTAGGTGCGCAACGCCTCGCCGAGCGAGTCCAGAGTGGCCACGTCGCCGCTGGCCAGCAGGTGCGTGCGCTGGTCGAGGCGGTGCTGGTGGTCGAGTTGGGCCAGGTCCGCGCGCAGTGACGCCACCGGCGTCGACAACACCGCGTCGATGCCCGCGTCCAGTGCGCACGAGCCCGCGGTGGGGGTCAGGAAGTCCGGGGAGTAGCCGACGGGCGGTGCCAGCCGCATGAGCCAGCGGGCGTCGTCGGGCAACGTCGTCCGCACGGTCGCCCGCCACGTGCCGAACACCGGCGTCGCCGAGCGCTGCCGCAGCACGTGCAGGCTCAGCAGGATCTCCCACATCGGGTCGGGACCAGGGGCGACACGCACCCTCGCCAGGTCCTCCGCCGTGAAGTGGACACGCAACACGACCAGCAGAGTGGCACAGCGATCCGGGAGCTGTACCGGATTCGAGACTACTCAGCCGAAAGGTGCACACCGCGCACTCTGCGTGGGTCCCGACGCGGCCGTGAGTACTTCTACCTGGCTTTTTAGGTCTTGCCCGAATGTGGTGGCGACCGTTCGACGCCTGCCCCCAAGCTTCGTTCAGCGCCGCTCCAGGGGACGGCGCCACCATTGAGGGGATCTGGAAGATGAAGCTTGCGAAGATCACGGGGGCGATCGCCGCCGCCGGCGTCGCGATGACCATCCTGACCGCGCCGGTCGCGCTGGCGGCTCCCGGCGAGACCGTCATCCCGGCCGCCGCCGAGCTCGGCATCCAGGGCGAAGGTGTGCTCCCGCACCAGTTCCAGGTGCAGAAGACCGGCTACTGGTGCTCCGCGGCCGCCGCCCGCATCGCCCTGACGGCGCGCGGCAAGTACGTCGAGCAGTCCACGCTGGCCAGCTTCATGAAGGTCACGACCAACGGCCTGCCGAACATCAAGAACCTCGAGAACGCCCTCGACCACTACACCGGCTCGACCTACTACCAGGTCAAGCAGTGGTCGACGGACGCGCAACTGCTGCAGAAGCTCAAGGCCGACGTCGTCTACAACGCCAACCGCGGCCACGCCGTCGTGATCAACGTGATCCGCCTGAACGGCCGCAACTACTCCGGCGGCCACTACGCCACGATCGTCGGCTACCGCGCCGGCGGCAACGAGTTCGCCGTGTCCGACCCGGCCTACGCGGGCGGTGGCCTCCACTGGCTGAGCGCGTCCAACGTGTCGTCGGGCATCAAGCTCCGCCGCTACGTGGCCTGATCTCCGGCAGGTCGCTCGGGTGATCCACATCGGCACCGTCCGCCACGTCGGCGCATTCGACGTGGCGGACGGTGTTCGCTTTGAGGTAGTCGCGCGCACCCTGGTCGCCCGCCGCCGACGCCATCACGCCCGCGAAGTGATCCGATCCGATCAGGACCGGATGCCCGATCTCGCCGTGGTAGACCGCTCGCGCCAACGTTTGCGGCTCGGCGAGGTCCATCAGGCGGTGCAGGGCGGCGACGGTGACACCGGGTGTGTCCACGGGGAGCACCACGACGGCGTCTGCGCTCCCGACTGCGTGCAGCCCGGTCCGCAGTGACGAGCCCATGCCGGTGTCCCAGTGGGGGTTGTCGACGACGGTCACGCCGTCCAAGGAGGCCTTGGCCCGCACCTCGTCCGCCTGGGCGCCGAGGACGACGACGACCGGATCGCATCCGGCGGCCTTGAGGAGTTCGGCGGCGCTGTCGACGAAGAGCCTGCCGTCGAACGGAACGAGGGCTTTGGGGGAGCCGAACCGGCGACCGGCCCCCGCGGCTAGCAGCAGACCGGCCACGCGCATGGGGCCAAATCTAGTTCAGATGTTCCAGAAGCATCGAGGACACGGCCTCCGGGATCTCCTCGGGGATCCAGTGAGAGACGTCCTCGACCATCTCGAACCGGTAGCCGCCCGTGCACCACTTCTCGGTCTCGAACGCGGCCATCGACCCGAACGCCACGTCCTCGGTGCTCCAGACGTACATGGTCTTGACGGTGACCTTGTCCGCCGCCCCCGACGGCTTGCCGGCGCGGTACCAGTTCAACGCCGCCGTCAGCGCGCCTTCTTCGCTCAGCCGCTGGATGTACTCGTCGACGTGCGACTGCCGCACCCGCCACTCGAACATCGACCTGAGCGCGTGGGCGTTGTTGTCCAGCATCCGCCGCTCGGTGCTGCGTTCGCGCCAGTCGAGCATGTACTGCGAGCGCATGTGCTGGTCTTCGTCGGTCTGCAGCGCGGTCTTCAGGGCGCCGGGGTGGGGCGTGGAGAAGACGGAGAGCGTGCGCAGGCGGTCCGGGTGGTCGATCGCGGTCCACCACGCGACGGCGCCGCCCCAGTCGTGGCCGACCAGGTCGAACGTGCCCCAGCCCTGCGCGTCCGCCATCGCGATCACGTCGCCGACCAGGTGCGTCACGGTGTACTCGGAGGCCTGTTCCGGCCGGACGCCGGGGGAGTAGCCGCGCTGGTCGGGGGCGATTGCGCGGAAGCCGTTCACGCCGAGCACCGCGACCTGGTGTTCCCACTCGATGGCGGCTTCGGGGAAGCCGTGCAGCAGCAGCACCGGGCGGCCGTCCTCCGGGCCGGACGCGATGGCGTCGAAGGTGCCTGCCTCGGTCTCGATGCTGAGGTGTTCGATCACGGGTTCGAACACTACTCGGCGCGCAGGCGGCCGAGCGTCCGGTCGTCGGCGAGCGATTCGCCCTGCTCGTGGCGGGTGACGAGGTCGGCCAGCCGCTCACGTGCGTCGGGTTCCAACCGGCCCAAAGCGACGTTGAAGGCGTGGAGTTCCTCCTCGTTCAACATGGCGGCCACGAGCAGGAGCACCTCGCCGCTGTTCTCCGCCGGGATCTCCAGCAGTTCGGGAACGGCGTCGATCGTGCCCTGGCTGAGCACCGCGGGCGGGAACAGCTCCAGGGCGCCGTAGACCGCCATGTGTGAGGTGTAGTCGTCGGAACGCAGTGAGCCGATCAACGCGCGGACCGCTGCCGGGCCCTCGGTGCCGTCGATCGCGTCCAAGTCCTTGATCATCCCGGCCGACATTACAGGTGTGACCTGGCTCTCAACGGCCGAGCCGGAGAGCGTGGCCTCACGAACATCAAGTGTGCATCCGCATGTAGACGTGCTGAAACCGCCGGGCGGTACGAATGCTGTCGTGCTCGTACTGCACGGCGGACGGGAACACGGCACCGAACCCGTTCGGCGCCACAACCTCGCGTACCTGCGGATGATCCCGCTTGCCCGCGCGCTGCGCGCACCCGGTGTCGAGGTCTGGAACCTCCGCTACCGGGTCCGCGGCTGGAACGCGCCGAGCCTCGACCCGGTCAAGGACGCGCGGTGGGCGCTCGACAAGATCACCGAACTGCATCCCGGCAGGCCGATTGTGCTCGTCGGGCACTCGATGGGCGGCCGGACGGCGCTGCGCGTTGCCGGGCATCCGAGCGTGGTGGCGGTGTGCGCGCTCGCGCCGTGGCTGGTGCCCGGCGAGCCGTTCGAGCAGTTGAGGGGCAGGGCGCTGCTCATCGCGCACGGCGACCGGGAGCGGATGACCGACCCGGCGAAGTCGCTGTGGTTCGCGAAGCAGGCCAAGACCGTGACGGACCGGGTCGCGCGGTTCAACGTCGAAGGCGACGGCCACGCGATGCTGAAACGAGCGCGTGACTGGACGAAGCTCGTCGTCGACTTCGTGCACGGTGAGCTCGGGCTCGAACCGGTGGCGCCGGACATCTCGAATGCCATGCGGGAGGCCTCGCCGCGTGGCCTCGACGTGCCTTTGGGAGGCTCGCGTGGCTGAGGTCGCTGTCATCGGAGCAGGGGTTGCCGGGCTCACCGCCGCCTATGTGTTGCAACGCAAGCACGACGTCACGCTGTTCGAGGCCGACGACCGGCTCGGCGGCCACGCGCACACCCACGACCTGGACGGCGTGGCGGTCGACAGCGGGTTCATCGTCCACAACGAACGGACGTACCCGAACCTGATCAGGCTGTTCCGCGCACTCGGCGTGTCCACTCAGGACTCCGAGATGTCGCTGAGCGTCCGGTGCGACGGCTGCGGGCTCGAGTACGCCGGCGCGCGGAAGCTGCCCGGTCTGTTCGCGCAGCCGAAGAACGTGGCCAACGGCCAGTACCTGCGGATGCTCGCCGAGATCACGCGGTTCTACCGGCACGCGCAGCGCGTTCTCGACCACGAGGAGGCGCACGACGTCACGCTCGGCGCGTTCCTCGCGATCGGCGGGTACAGCAGGTACTTCGTCGACCACTTCATCATTCCGCTGGTCAGCGCCGTGTGGTCGTCCGGAGCGGCGCTGAGCATGAAGTACCCGGCCTGGTACCTGTTCGAGTTCCTCGCCAACCACGGGATGCTCTCGATCGGCGGCACCCCGCAGTGGAAGACCGTCGTCGGCGGCTCCCGCACGTACGTCGACCGCGCGGTCAGGGGGCTCAAGGCGGTCCACGTCGGCACCCCGATCCGTGCGGTCACCCGGACGGGATCGGGCGTCGAGATCCGCGACGACGACAACGTGCTGCACACCGCGGACCACGTCGTCGTCGCCACGCACCCGGACCAGGCGCTCGGGCTGCTCGCCGACCCGACGCGTCAGGAGAAGGAGGTGCTCGGCGCGTTCCGGTACTCGCGCAACGAGACCTGGCTGCACACCGACGCGTCGATCCTGCCGCGCACGAACGGCGCGAAGGCGTCGTGGAACCTCTACAAGCGTGCGTGCCGTGAGGCCGATGGCCAGGTGCTGGTCAGCTATCACATGAACCGCCTGATGCGGCTCGACGAACCACGCGAGTTCGTCGTCACGCTCAACCCGCACGACGTGAACCCCGACAAGGTGCTCGCGCGGATGGTGTACGAGCACCCGATCTACACGCCTGAATCCGTTGCCGCGCAACGACGTCTGCCGGAGATCAACACCGGCACCACCGCATTCGCCGGCGCGTACCACGGTTGGGGCTTCCACGAGGACGGCTGCGCATCGGGTGTGCGGGCGGCCCAGCACTTCGGGGTCGACTGGTGATTTACGACGTCGTCATCACCCACACCCGCCGCGAGCTGATCGATCGGACGTTCAGCAACCGCGCCTACATGTGGCTCGTCGACCTGGACGAGTTACCTCGCCTGCCCTGGTGGGTGAAGCCGTTCGCCCGGTTCGAGGCGCGCGATCACGTCGGCGCGCCGGACAGGAGCATCCGGGAGAACCTCGACGCGTGGCTGGCCGAGCGCGGGATCGAGCTCGGCGGCGGGCAGGTCCTCATGCTCGCCAACGCCCGTGTGCTCGGCTATGTCTTCAACCCGCTGTCCGTGTACTGGTGCCACGACGCTTCCGGAGAGCTCGTGTGTGTGGTCGCGGAGGTGCACAACACCTACGGCGGACGGCACTGCTATCTGCTGCGCACCGACGACCACGGCAGGGCGTCGGTGGACAAGGAGTTCTACGTCTCCCCGTTTCTCGAGGTCGACGGCCAGTACGTGATGAAGCTGCCGAAGCCGGGAGACCAGCTGTCCGTGACCATCGCGTTGCGGCAGAACGGGAAGACGACCTTCAGCGCCACGATGAAGGGCGAACGCGGCAAGGGGCTGCGGATGCTCTTCAGACGGCCGTTGATGCCTCAGCGCGTGTCCGCGCTGATCCGCCGCCATGGCATCGCCCTCTACCTGAGGCGCATACCGATCATCCCCAGGAGTGATGGATGAGCACGCTGACCTTGCCCCGTCCCGGTCAGGGCATCTGGCCGGGATTGTTCGACGCGCCGCGGTCGCCGTTGCGCGCCCGGATCGCCGAGTCGTTGTTCCGCAACGCCGTGGGCACGCTGCCGGTGACGGTCCAGCTGCCCGACGGCCGCACGTGGGGAGCCGGCGGTCCGGTCATGCGCCTGATCCGGCCCGCCGAGTTCTTCCACCGCCTCGGCGCCGACGCCAAGATCGGCTTCGGCGAAGCGTACATGGTGGGCGACTGGGTGTCCGACGAGCTCGCGGACGTCCTCGCGGCGTTCGCGGCACGGCTCTCGACGCTGATCCCGCCCGGCCTGCAGCGGTTGCGGCGGATCGCGGAACGGCGCCAGAACGAGGTCAACGACGTCGCCGGGTCGCGGCAGAACATCCACCGGCACTACGACCTGTCGAACGAGCTGTTCGCGACCTTCCTGGACGAGACGATGACGTACTCGTCGGCGTTGTTCGAGAACCAGGACCTCGACCTGCGCACGGCCCAGCTGCGCAAGATCGACGGCGTGCTCGACTACGCCGGTGTCCGGGCCGGTTCGCGGGTCCTGGAGATCGGCACGGGCTGGGGCGCGCTGGCGATCCGGGCGGCCGAGCGGGGCGCCACCGTCACCTCGCTGACGATCTCGGCCGAACAGCGCAAGCTGGCGCTGGACCGGGTGAGGGACGCGGGCTTCCACGATCGGGTGACGGTCGAGCTGCGTGACTACCGAGAGGAGCACGGTCAGTACGACGCCGTCGTCAGCGTCGAGATGGTCGAGGCCGTCGGCGCGGAATACTGGCCCGCGTACTTCTCGGTGCTCGACCGGGTGCTCGCGCCGGGCGGCCGGGTGGGGCTGCAGGCGATCACCATGCCGCACGACCGCATGATCGCCAGCAAGGCCAGCTACACCTGGATCCACAAGTACATCTTCCCCGGCGGGCTCATCCCGTCGGTCCGCTCGATCGAGGAGTCGGTGCGCGATCACACGCGGCTGCGGATCGTCGAGACGCGCTCGTTCGGCCACGACTACGCCGAGACGCTGAGGCGGTGGCGCGAAACGTTCCTCACCCGTTGGGACGAGGTCCGCGAGCTCGGCTTCGACGACACGTTCCGCCGGATGTGGGAGTTCTACCTGGCCTACTCGGAGGCAGGTTTCCGGGTCGGCTACCTCGGCGTCCAGCAATTCGGCATGGCCGAAAGACTGGGCCATTAGGACCACGTTCTACCCCAAAAGGGTGCTGCTTCCCCCACCCGTGCGGACTTCGTGGTCCTCTTTGAAGCAGGCGGTATCAACCGGCTCGCTGCGTTCTCTATCTCAGTGAAGCCCCTAGTGTCGCTGTAGTGGAGGAGGTCGCCGGGATGGTTCAACCCACAGCCGTGCGGACCGGTGGCGGTGTCGGCGTCCTCTCACCTGAGGACACTTGGAACCAGCCAACGGTGCCCATGCGCCGTCGGGTGCGCCAGGCGCCGGTCTCCAGTCAGTGGCTCGCCGAAGCCGAGTTCACCGACCTCGTCGATGCCGCCCTGGACGGAGACAGACGGGCGGTCGAGCACCTGCTCGGCCGGATCCAGCCGCTGATCGTGCGCTACTGCCGCGCCCGTGTCGGCGGCCGCGAGCGCACGCTCGTCTCGGCCGAGGACATCGCGCAGGAGGTCTGCGTGGCGGTGCTGGGCGCGTTGTCCAAGTACCGCTACGAGCCGGGCTCGTTCCTCGCGTTCGTCTACGGCATCGCCGCGCACAAGGTCGCCGACGCCCGCCGCAAGGCCGTGCGCAACCGCGCGGAGGTCGTGCCGGAGCTGCCGGACTGCCCTTCGCTCGAGCTCGGCCCGGAACAGCACGCGGTCAACGGCGAGATGATGGCCCAGGTCACGCGGCTGCTGCACAAGCTGCCGCCCCGCCAGCGCGAGATCCTCGTGCTGCGGGTGGCCGTGGGGCTGTCCGCCGAGGAGGTCGCGCTGGCCGTGCAGTCCACGCCGGGTGCGGTGCGGGTGGCACAGCACCGCGCGCTCACCCGGATGCGGGAGATGATCGCGGAAGAGGGCTAGCCGCGCTGGACGCTGTGGCGATGATCGCCGCGAGGTCTCGCGGGCAGGACAGGAACGGGGAGTGTCCTGCATCGAGGCGTTCGGTCGCGGTAGCTCGTCGCGCCATTGCTTCTTGCACGAACGGCGGGATCGCGTTGTCGTTGTTCGCGATCACGTACGTGCTGCTCGTGTCGTGCCAGGCCGCTTGGGTGAGCCGGTCGGTGAAGGCCCGGTAGCTCTGGGCCTGGATCTTGTCGACCGGCGGCTCGTCGACGTCGTTGAAGAAGATCGCCTCCGGGGTCAGCGCGTGGACCACTTCACCGTCCTGCCGCCACCACGGCGGTGGGGTGCCGCCGACCATGCCGAGCAGCGAGTCGCCGACGTCCGGCAGGAACGCGGCGACGTAGACGAGGTGCCGGACGTTCGGCTGACCGGCCGCGGCTTGCGTGGCGGGGATGCCGCCGTAGGAGTGCGCGACGACGGCGGCCGGGCCGCCGATCTTCTGGATCGCCGCGCTGATCACCTCGGCGTCGTCGTGCATGCCATGTGCGGGTGATCCCACGCTGGGCAGGTCGACGGTGTCGACCCGCCAACCGTCGTTCGCGAGCAGTGTGCGCAGCGGTTCCCAGCACCAGGAGCCGTGCCAGGCGCCATGTACGAGCAGCAGAGCGGGGCGTTCGGGCATGTCCTCAGTGGACGTCGTGGTCGGCGTCACTGGAAAGGGCGGGCTTCCGTTCAGCGGAAACTCTCAGGTGTCCGGCTCGATGGCGGGTTCCGCACCTCAGGACTGTTGCGGAGCAGTCGTCCTGAGGTCCGTGGCCATCGCGACCCCGGCCGTCACCAGGATCAGCGCGCCGAACGCGAGCAGGGCGGGGCCGCCACCCACCGCGCCCGCCAGGAACCCTCCGAGCATCGGCGCCAACGGGGTCAGCACGCGGCTGACCAACGTCGTGATGCCGTCCAGGCGGCCCATCATGTCCTCGGGCACCAGTTCGGTGTAGAGCGCGCCGACCGCAACGTTGATCAACGGCGTGACGACCGCGGTGATCGCCAGCGGCACGAACGGCCAGAAAGCACCGAACGGCAGTGCCATCGCCAGGTTGCAGAGGCCGAAGATCGCCAGCACCGCGACGATGAGCTTGCCGGGAGCGAGCGTGACCCTCGGCGAGAGCAGCGAACCCAGGATCCCGCCCACGCCGATGCCCGCGAACACCACACCGGTGTCGAGCGCGGTGCCGCCGCGTTCGCCGACCAGCACGATCACCGGCAGCATCGACGCGCCGCCCAGCAGGTTCAGCACCAGGAAGACGAACGTCAGGTTGCGCAGGCCCCGCTGGTGCCAGAGCCACGTGCCGGCTTCCTTGATGTCGTGGTGCATCTTCTGGCGTGGCTTCTGCTCGGCCCGTGCGGGGATCTTGGCGAACCACGCGCAGACCGCCGCCATGGCGAACGTGACGGCGTCGACGACGAACGGCACCGCCCGACCGGCGGCCATCAGCAGCGCGCCCAGCGGTGGCCCGGCCACCCGCGCCGCGTGACCGCGCGCCTCCTCCTGCGCATAGGCGGTCCTGAGCTGGTCCTTCGGCACCACGGCCTGGATCGCGGCCGTCCGTGCAGGGGTGGCGAACGCCGTGCACACGCCGTCGACCACCGCGAGCGCGAGGAAGACCGCGATGTGGGCCCGATCGGTGAGGATCGCGATGGCCAGCGCGGCCGCGGCGCCCGCCTGGACGGTCTGGCTCCACACGAGCGTCGTCCGCCGGTCCCAGCGGTCGACCCACACGCCTGCCGGCATCAGCGTGATGATCAGCGCGGCCGCCCGCACGCCGCCGACCGCACCCGCCCAGAACGGCGAGCCGGTGAGCGTGATGATCAGCAGCGGCGCCGCCAGCGCGGTCATCGTGGTGCCGAGCTGTGAGACTGCGCCGCCGAGCCAGAGCAGCTGGAACTGGACGTTTTTCCTGAGCGGAACCCCCATGACCGACGTTTCTACTGCATGACTGTCGGGGGTGAGTGGCAAGGTTTACGCATGGCTGATCCCACGGCTGATCCGGACTTCGACGTGCTGCTGACCGGCACGGTGTTCCTCGACATCATCTTCACCGGCCTGCCCCGCCCACCGGCCGCGGGCACCGAGGTGTGGGCGGAGGGGCTCGGGTCGTGTCCCGGCGGGATCGCGAACCTCGCGGTGGCGTTGCGCAGGCTGGAGCTGAAGACCGCGCTGGCGGCGGCGTTCGGCGAGGACGCGTACGGCGACTTCTGCTGGGACGTGCTGGCCGACCAGGAGGGCGTCGACCTCTCTTACTGCCGGCGCTTCTACGGGTGGCATTCGCCCGTGACTGTTTCCATGGCGATGGAGCGCGACCGTTCGATGGTCACGCACGGCCACAAGGCACCCGTTGTCGCGGACGATCTCTTCTGCCCGCCGCCGTCGACCAGAGCGTGCTTCGTGCACATCCAGGCCGAGGACGAACAATGGGTGCGCACGGCCAAGGAGAACGGCGCGAAGCTCTTCGCCGACATCGGCTGGGACCGCACCGGCGCGTGGTCGCCGGAGCTGCTGCGCCGGCTCGACGGATACGACGTGTTCCTGCCCAACCACGTCGAGGCCCAGGGCTACACCCGCACCGACACCCCGGAGGCCGCGGCCCGCAAGCTCGCCGAGCACGTACCTGTGGTCGTCGTCACCCGCGGGGGAGGCGGCGCCGTGGCGGTGGACGGCACGACCGGCGAGTGCGTGGACGTGCCAGGGCTGAACGTCGCGCAACTCGACGCGACAGGTGCCGGTGACGTGTTTGGCGCCGGGTTCGTGATGGGCACTCTGGCCGGGTGGCCGCTGGAGCACAAGGTGCGCTTCGCCAACCTGTGCGCCGCGCTGTCCGTGCAACATTTCGGCGGTTCGCTGTCGTCTCCCGGCTGGGGGGACATCGCGGTCTGGTGGCGAACGGTGAGCAGGCGGCCGGACGAGGAGCTCTCGCGCTACGGGTTCCTCGACGACCTGTTGCCCGACCACGCCGGCGTGGAGGTGCGGAGGGCTAGTCCGACGATCGGGTTGCGGCTGCTCCGGTAAGTTCAAAACAGTCGATCAGCGGACGCAACCTCACGGGCCTCTCGCGCGACTTATACGTAGGGAATCTCTGGGGTTTTGTTCGGAAGGAGTTGCGGGTTGTTCGCCGCACGCGCGTCAGGCTTGGTCAAATTGATGGGGTTGTGCCTGACGGCGGGCGTGCTCCTCGCTGCGATGGTGTTTCCGTTCGTCGGAGGTCTCGGGCTCGCGTCCAACCGCGCGGCCGACACGGTCGACCAGACGTCCGGTGACCTCGCGAAGGGCGAGCTGCCGCTCGTCACCACCATCCAGGACATGAACGGCGAGGCGATCGCCTACCTGTACGACCAGTACCGGGTGCCGCTGGAGTCCGCCCAGATCTCGGACACGATGAAGGCCGCGATCCTGGCGATCGAGGACAAGCGGTTCTTCGACCACCACGGCGTCGACTGGCAGGGCATCGCCCGTGCCGCCGCCAAGGCCGGTGTGGACGGTGGCGCGACGCAGGGCGCGTCCACGCTCACCCAGCAGTACGTGAAGAACTACATGGCTTTCGTGCTCGGCGCCGACAACGAGCAGGAGGCCTGGGAGAAGGCCACCGAGGCGACGATCGGCCGCAAGATGCGCGAGGCGCGGGTCGCGTTGCAGCTCGAGCAGCAGATGTCGAAGGACGAGATCCTCACCGGCTACCTGAACATCGTGCCGCTGGGCAACCAGACCTACGGCGTCGGTGCCGCCGCCAAGGCGTACTTCAACACGACCGCGGACAAGCTGACCGTCCCGCAGGCCGCACTGCTGGCCGCGATCGCGAACCGCCCGTCGTCGCTGAACCCCGGCGCCTCCCCGGAGAAGGCGCTGGAGCGCCGCAACCTCGTCATCGACAAGATGCGCGAGAACAACGCGTTCGGCACGGACCAGGGCGAGGCCGAGAAGAAGGCAGGCGAGTACAAGGCCGCGCCGCTGGGCATCGTCGAGGACCTGCAGATCCTGCCGAAGGGCTGCGTCGGCGCCGGTGACGGCCCGATCTACGGCTTCTTCTGCTCCTACCTGCTCGACTACCTGCGCGAGTCGGGCATCACGGACAAGCAGCTGCAGCGCGGTGGCCTCACCATCAAGACGACGCTGGACCCGAAGGCCACCAAGGCCGCGAAGGCAGCGGCCGAGCAGCAGGTCCCCAAGACCCAGAACGGCATCTCGAACGTCATGTCCGTCGTCCAGCCGGGCACCGACAAGCACCGCGTGCGCGCCCTCGTCGCCTCCCGCGACTACGGCAACAAGGCCGAGCTCGGCCAGGTCGCCCGCCCGGTGCCCGCCGAGGTCCTCCCGTTCGGCCCCGGCTCGGTGAACAAGATCTTCACCGCAGCCGCGGCAATGGAGAAGAGGATCACCGGCATCGACAAGACGATCGACGTCCCCGCCACCTACGCCTCGAGGGTCTACCCGAACGGCAACAAGCCGTGGGTCGTGGAGAACTCGGGCAAGTACAACGACAAGATGTCGCTGACCCAGGCGCTCGCGACCTCCCCGAACACCGGCTTCGTCATCCTGCAGGAGAAGACCGGCCTCGACAGCGTCGTGGACATGGCCTACCGCCTGGGCATGCGCGAGACGCTGCAGGGCGTGAACCGCTCCGGCGAGCCCATCAAGGCCGACAAGTCCAACGGCCCGACCCAGGGCGACTGGACGAAGCAGAACAACGCGGGCTCCTACACCCTCGGCCCCGGCGCCACCAGCGTCCTGGAGCTGGCGAACGTGGCCGCCACCATCGTGTCCGCCGGCACCTGGTGCCCGCCGACCCCGGTGGAGAAGGTCGTCGACCGCTACGGCAAGGACATCCCGCTCAAGGAAAAGCCCTGCGAGCAGGCGGTGGAGCCCGACCTGGCCAACTCGCTGGCCCAGGGCATGTCCCACGACACCAGCGGCTCCGGCACCGCCGCGGCGGCCGCCGCCGGCTCCGGCTGGAACCGTCCGGCCATCGGCAAGACGGGCACGACCGAAGAGCACAAGTCGGTGGCCTTCCTCGCCGCCACCCCGCAGTACGCGGGCGCCGTGATGACCTACGCCGACGGCAACTCGCCCCAGGTGATCTGCGCCAACCCGATCCGGTTCTGCCCCGGCAGCTCGCAGGGCGTGTTCGGTGGCCAGGTCGCGGCGCCGACGTGGTTCAACGCGATGAAGGCGATCCACGAGGGCCTGCCGGTGGCGCCGCTGCCGCCGGCCGCCGCCAAGTACAAGTAGGGGCGAGTCCAGCACGGACTTGCCCGGCCTGAAGGGCCGCCGGACGCCAGCCGCGTCCGGCGGCCCTTTGCTTTGGGTGGGGTCTGTGGCGATGGACGGGGCAACGCCGCGATTGGTGGGCCCGCGTGGTGATGCCGCGCTGGGTAGATGACCTCCCACGCCTCGTCCATGCCCGAAATCCCGCGCGCACACGCCTGGTGACCGTCCCCAGGCGAGCCCGCCTCAAAACACGGCCGTGACCCTTTCACGATAAAGCGACTGACCAGTACAAACACCAAGACCGGGATTGGTACAAAGTGCGTTGACCAAGCAACTTGCCGCGTGACTACAGCGCGTTACCGCTAGTGGGCCTTGTCACCCAAACCCCCACATGGCTTGCCCGGGCCGGTGACGCGAGGTTACGTTCTGCGCCGCATGTCACGGTTCGATAACCGCAAGGACACGGATCCGCCCCCGAAGCGGTCCAGTCCACCACCGGGCCCCCGAAGCCCGCAGCCAGGCCCCCCGACGCCAGGCGAAGCGCGGTTGCCGAACTCCCCCGAGTGCATGGAGGCAGGTTTGGCACGGCATCGAGCGAAGGGCCCGCTGGTCGATTTCGTCGGCAGAGTGGACCTGGACCGCAAGAAGGCCGTTGCGGCGGTTGTCGCCGCGGGCGCCCTCGCCGGCGCTGGTTTCACCCAGGCGATGGCCACGGTCACGCCGGTCGACCGCATCGTCCCCGTTGCGGCCACCAAGGATCTCGCGGCGGCCATGACCGGACAGTCGCAGCCGCAGCCGCAGGACATCCAGACGATCCACTCGCTGGACACCGGTGCCGAGACGCGCAAGCTGCTTCAGGCCGAGCAGATTCAGGCGCAGTTCCACGTTCGTGAGGCGCTCAAGTCCGCTGAGGGCGCCTACGTGCAGCGGCAGGCGGCCATCAAGGCCGAGCAGGCTCGCATCGCCGCCGAGGAAGAGGCGAAGCGTCCCAAGGTCGTCAGGCCGGCCCAGGGGACGTTCACGTCCGGGTTCGGTGCTCGCTGGGGCACCAGCCACAACGGTGTCGACATCGCGAACGCCATCGGCACGCCGATCGTGGCCGTGATGGAGGGCACCGTGATCGAGGCCGGGCCCGCGTCCGGGTTCGGGCTGTGGGTGCGGATCCAGCACGCGGACGGCACCATCACCGTCTACGGGCACATGAACACCATCGACGTGCCGCAGGGTGCGAAGGTCAAGGCCGGGCAGCAGATCGCGACGATCGGCAACCGCGGCCAGTCGACCGGGCCGCACCTGCACTTCGAGGTCTGGGTCGGCGGCGGGCAGAAGGTCAACCCCGTGGGCTGGCTCGCCGAGCGCGGCGTCACCCTTTAGCCGTCCCATCAGGGTCCTTTCAGTAGTCGCAGCACGGCGAAGAGTGCGGATAGTCTCCGACCACGCTGCTGGGTATCAGGCCCGGCAGCGTGGACAACGGAGTCGAGCAAGTGATCTACCGCAGCCCCCTGCCGGCGGTGGTCGTTCCCGAAACCACCTTGCCCGCGCACGTCCTCGCGCCCAGCTACGACAAGCTGGCGCTGCTGGACGCCGTCACGGGCGAGCGGCTCACCTACGCCGAACTCCGGCAACAGGTCGAGAGCGTGGCGAAAGGCCTGGTCAGAACCGGCACGAAGCCCGGTGACACGGTCGCGATCGCCAGCATGAACCGGCCGAGGTACGCGGTCGGGCTGCACGCGATCATGGCGGCCGGTGCGACGGCGGCGTTGATCAACCCGATGCTCACGCCGCAAGAGCTCGCACGGCACAAGGACCTCGCGCGCGTCACCCGGACGCTCGACCTCGACGACCTTCCCGAGGGCGGCACCGAACCGCTCCCGCCCGGCGACCCCGGTGGGATCGCGGCGATCCTGTTCTCCAGTGGCACCACGGGACTCACCAAGGCCGTGAAGCTGAGCCACCGGGCGCTCACGGCCAACCTGGAACAGCACCGCCCCGGCTGGCGCATCGACGAGACCGACGTGCTCGCGGCGAACCTGCCGTTCTTCCACATCTACGGCTTCGCGATCATCCTCAACTCCGGCCTGCTCGGCGGCGCCACGCTGGTGACCCTGCCCCGCGGCGACGCCGGCACCTACTTGCGGCGCCTCGCCGAACATCGCGTCACACGGGCGTTCCTGGTGCCGCCCCTCGCCGCCGCGATCGCGGACCACGAAGGCGAAATCCCGAGTCTCGACCTCAAACTCGTCCTGTGCGGCGCCGCCCCGCTCGACGAAGGCATTCGCCAGGCCGCCGAACGCAAGATGCGGGCCCCGATCCGGCAGGGTTACGGACTGACCGAGGCGGGCGGCACGCACCAGACATTCGACGACGACCTGGAATCCGACCCCACGAGCGTCGGCGTGCTCTGTCCCGGCACCGAGGCGCGGATCGTCGAGCCGGGAACGGGCAACGACGCGGCCGAGGGCGAGATGCTCCTGCGCGGCCCGCAGGTCATGGACGGCTACCTGAACGACGACGAGGCCACGCGACAGGCCTTCGTGGACGGATGGCTGCGGACCGGGGATCTCGTGCGCGTCCACAACGGCCGGTTCCACGTCGTCGACCGGATCAAGGAAATGATCAAGTACAAGGGCTACCAGGTCGCGCCCGCCGAGCTGGAGGCCTTGTTGCGGCGCCATCCCGCGGTCGAGGACGCCGCGGTGATCGGTGCGCCCGATCGGGTTAACGGCGAGGTGCCCAAGGCCTTTGTGGTGACTCAAGGCGACGTCACCGCGGAGGAGTTGATGGCGTTCGTGGCGGCGGAGGTGGCGCCTTTCAAAAAGGTGCGCCAGGTTGAGTTCGTGGAAGAGATACCGAAGTCCGTCTCGGGCAAGATCCTGCGCCGGCTGCTGAAAGAGACCGAGTAGTGCGTGTTCTGATCACCGGCGGCGCCAAGGAACTCGGCAGGGCGTTCAGTGAAGTTCTTGGCGCGCAAGGACACCGGCTCGTCATCACCGGCCGCGACGAGAAGGCGCTCGACGCGGCGGAAGCCGAGCTGAAGGCCAGGGGAGTGGACGTCTCGGCGCACGTCGCGGACCTCGGTGACCCCGACGCGACCCCGAAGCTGATCGAGAGCCTCGGCGGGATCGACGTGCTGGTCAACAACGGCGCGCTCGGCGGACCGGTCGGACCGACGTGGCAGGTCGACGAAAACGAGTGGTGGCACACGTTCGAGGTGAACCTGCGCGGCACCGCGTTCGCCGCGAACGCCGCGATTCGCACCATGACGAGCGGGCGGATCATCAACGTGGTCAGCAACGCCGGGGTGCACCGATGGCCTTACGTCACGGCGTATTCGGTGTCGAAAGCGGCCGTGATCAAGCTGACCGAGAACCTCGCGATCGAGCTCAAGCACCGGCCGATCGCCGCGCTGAGCTACGACCCCGGCATGGTCGACGTCGGCCTGATGCGCCGCGGCGCCACCATGGAGTCCGATGACCCCGACCAGCAGCGGATCTCCGAGTGGGCAAGGTCTCAGCGCGACGCGGGCAGGTTCACTCCGCTGGAGCAGTCGGTCGATCTTTTGGCCCGAATCGTGAGCGGAGAGTTCGATCACCGCTCGGGAGGGCTCATCACGCCCCAGGACGGCTGAACACCTTTGCTGTCAACGGACAACGACTTTCTACCACGCGCTGGAACGGAGAAAAGAAACTTCTTCGTGTAGTGCGTTTAGACCCTTCCTCGCGGACAGATCAACCGGGATCGTCGCGAGTGGCTCCCCATGTCGTCCACAGGAGGCGTCGTGCCTGTCGGAACTTCTGCCGCCGCCATCACCCTGGCCGCGGCTCTCGAACCTGCCCACCTCGAACGCGCGCGCGATCCGCTGCACGTCGAACTTCCCGGCGACGTGCGGGCGCGGATCGCGCGGTGCCGCGAATTCGTGCTCGAAGCCAGTGGCTCCGGACGCGAGATCTACGGCGTCACAACGGGTTTCGGCCCGCTCGTGGAATTCCGGGGCCGCGCGGACGGCGCCGGTCAAAGCGACAACACGATCATTCACCACATCGTCGGCCACGGCGAACTGTTACCGTCGGCGGTCGCCCGCGCGGCTGTGCTGGCCCGGCTGTTCTCGTTGGCACAGGGGCGATCCGGAGTATCGGAGCAGGTCGTGGACTCGCTGATCCGCATGCTGGACACCGAGTTCGCCCCCGCGGTGCCCAGACTCGGCTCGGTCGGCGCGAGCGGTGATCTCCAGCCGCTCGCGTACGTCGCACATGCGTTGCGTGGTAACGGGAACGCGTTGTTCCAGGGTCGGCTCATGCCCGCGGGGGAAGCCCTCGCCCGCGCCGGGCTCCCGAAACTGGAACTGGACGGCCGGGACGCGCTCGCGTTGGTCAACGGCATTTCGGTGACCGCCGCAGCACTCGGACTCGCTGTCGCACAGGCCATCCGCGCGCGCCGGATCGCGGAGTTGTTGTCCGCCTTGATGACCGACGTCCTCGGCTGCGGACTTGAGTTCACGTCGGGTGGACTACTGGCCGCGTTCGGCCATCCGGACGTCGCCGACACCGGCGCGGCGATCAGAACCTGGCTGGAGGGCGGCACGCCGTCCGGTGAGCGTCCGTTGCAGGAGGCCTACAGCATTCGTTGTACGCCACAGCTGATCGGTGCGGCCGGCACGAGCATTCGGCACGCGGAGGAGGTGGTGCGCCGCGACCTCAACGGGGTGAGCGACAACCCGTTGTTCTTCCCGGAGACCAACGAGATCGTGCACGGCGGCAACTTCTTCGGTCAGCCCAGCGCTTTCGCGGCCGACCAGCTCAACGTCGCCCTGGTGCAGCTGGGCAATCTGGCCGAACGTCAGCTGGACCTGTTGGTAGATCCCCATCGCACCAGTGGTTTGCCGCCGATGCTCAGTCCCGCACCCGGCATGCACCACGCGTTGCAGGGCGTGCAGATCTCCGCGACGGCGACCGTGGCCGCGATGCGCCGTGCCGCCGCGCCCGCCTCGGTGCAGAGCCTGCCGACGAACCTGCACAACCAGGACGTCGTCCCGTTCGGCACCCAGGCCGCGTTCACCGCGCTCGACCAGGCGAACCTGCTGCGGTACCTGCACGCGGGGCTCGCGATCGCGCTGCGCCAGGCCGTGCACGTCGGCGCGCGTCGCCCACACGCGTCACGGCTCGCGGCGGCGTTCGACCGGATAGCCGAAGAGGTGCCACCGATCGTGGAAGATCGGCCACTCGACACCGCGCTGGGCAGGGTGGCGGACCTCCTGGACGTCCTCGTGTCCGAAGTGGAGGGTGTGCGATGAGTGCTCCCGCCTGCCTTCCCACGTGGGGCCACACGTGGGTCGACCTGCCTCTTCTGCGCATGCCGATGCCGGGTGCGGAATTGATTCCGTGCGCGAGCGGCTGCTATCAACTTCCCATCGTGATCAGCCCCCCCGAAGATCCGGTCGAACGCGCCGTGCACCGCTGGTTTCTCGGCCATCACGGTGCATTTCTGGTCTGGAGGTTTCTTTCGGATTCACTCGATCGGTTGATACGCGAGCCTGATTCGCAACTAGTCCCCCTCGCTGCGCTTGGATATGACGCGTACTCGGTGATGCTTGCCTATTCGGGCAGTTGTTCCCGTGAGGTGTACGAGGACGTCATCCGGCCGATGATGGTGACGTTCGACCCGGCGTTCAGCGGGCGGTGGGCACGTGACTACGAGCCCGTGCCCGGCCTGCTGCGCCGGGCCCGTGCCGCACTGGGGCCCGTGGCGGCCGCGCCGCTTTCCCTCGCGAGCAAGGCGAACCTGTTGGCACACATGGAGGTCATGCGCAGACTCGTACCCGACGGCAACTCGCTGCTGCGCGAGTCGGGTCGTACCCGCGTGACCACCACCGATGCCGAGAGAGCGCGGTTCGACGAGTTCTTCCTCGTCAGCCGGGAGAACGTGTGCGTGAGCCGCTATCGGGCGCACCGTGCCGCCATCTTGTCCGCTATCGGCCTTGACCTCGCGAAACACCCCCTGCCGCCCGAGTGCGGAGCCACACTCGGGGACACACTCAGGACGTTCGTCACCCGACTATGAGAGAAGGCCGCGCGTGAACGACTTCAAGGCCGTGGTCATGACCCCGCAGATCTACCGCTACGTGCGCGAGCAGGCAGGCCAGCCCAGCGCGGTGCAGGAGAAGCTGATCGCGCGGACGCTGGAGCTCGGCGACTCGGCGGAGATGCAGATCCCGCACGAGCAGGCGGTGCTGCTGTCCCTGCTGGTCAAGCTCACCGGCGCGCAGACCGTGGTCGAGGTCGGCACCTACACCGGGTACTCCACGCTGGCGTTCGCACAGGCACTTCCCCCGTCCGGCAAGGTCATCACCTGCGACATCTCGAGCGAGTGGACCGCGATCGCCGAGGAGGCCTGGCAGGCGGCGGGCGTGCGCGACCGGATCGAACTGCGCCTCGGCGCCGCCGCGCAGACGCTGGCCGAGCTGCCGGAGGAGCCGGTCATCGACCTCGTGTTCATCGACGCGGACAAGGTCGGTTACGTGCACTACTGGGACCTGCTGGTGCCGCGGGTCCGGCAGGGCGGCCTGCTGCTCGCGGACAACACCCTCTACTACGGCGAGGCGGCCGCCGAGCAGCCGGAGGGCAACGCCGCCGCGATCGACGCGTTCAACAGGTTCGTGCGCACCGACACGCGCGTCGAGTCGGTGCTGGTGCCGATCGCGGACGGCCTGACGATGGCGCGGAAGAAGTAGGTCGCGGAAGAAGCAGGTCGCGGAAGAAGCAGGTCTCCGAACATGCTTCGAGGCGCCGGTACGCACGTGCGGTTGTGAGCATACCGACCGGTCGGTAGGGTGGCCTCCAAGTAGTGACACTCATAGAAGCAAGCTGAGCTGGTGATGTTGTCGACACGCGAGAAAAGCACTCGCGTGTCGACAACATCACCAGCGATGTGGAGGCTGTTCATGGCTCGTTGGGGAATCACGCTGCCGCTGCTCGGCGTGCCGGTGCTGGAGCACCGCGCGCTGGTGTCCGAGCTCGCCGGACTCGGCTACACGGACGTGTGGTCGGCCGAGACGACCGGCACGGACGCGTTCACGCCGCTGGCGCTGGCCGCGCAGTGGTCCTCCGACCTGCGCTTCGGCCCGGCGATCGCACCCGTCTACACGCGTGGGCCTGCGACGCTCGCGATGACCGCGGCAACCATGGCGGAGGTGACCGGCGGCCGGTTCGTGCTGGGCATCGGCTCGTCGTCGCCGGTGATCGTGCAGCGCTGGAACGCGATCCCGTTCGAGGAGCCGTTCAAGCGGACCCGTGACACGTTGCGCTTCCTGAAGGCCGCGCTGGCCGGCGAGAAGGTCACCGCCGAGTACGACACGTTCTCGGTGTCGGGCTTCAAGCTGGAGCGCCCGCCGGCCGAGAAGGTGCCGATCATGCTGGCCGCGCTTCGGCCGAACATGCTGCGCCTGGCCGGTCGCGAGGCCGACGGCGCGATCACCAACTGGCTGGCCGCCACCGACGTGGCGCAGGTCCGCGAGGAGCTCGGCGACTCGGAGCTGGCGGCACGCGTCTTCGTGTGCCCGACCGAGGACGCCGACGCCGCACGGGCGTTGGGACGCATGCTGATCAGCACTTACCTGACCGTGCCGGCGTATGCGGCGTTCCACGACTGGCTCGGTCGCGGCGAGGTGCTGCGCCCGATGCACGACGCGTGGGCGGCGGGCGACCGCAAGGCTGCCTCGAAGTCGATTCCGGACGAGGTCGTGGACGCGCTGGTCGTGCACGGTTCGCTGGACGAGTGCCGCGCCCGCGTGGCCGAGTACCAGACGGCTGGCGTCGACACGCCGATCATCGCCCTGCTCCCGACCGGCGGCGACCAGGTCGAGCAGGTACGCGCCCTGGCTCCCGGGGCTTAGCGATGCCCAGCGCGACCGAGCAGAAGATCATCGACGCGGCCGTCCGCCTGTTCGCGGCGCAGGGCTACGACGCGACCTCGGTGCAGGAGATCGTGGCGGCCGCCGAGGTGACCAAAGGCGCGCTGTACCACTACTTCCGCTCGAAGGACGACCTGCTCTTCGAGATCTACCGGCTGCTGATCACCTCCCAGTCCGCCGACATGGACCGGATCATCGGCCTCGGCCTGCCGGTCGCCGACACGGTCCGGGAGATCCTCGCCAGTCTGGTGGTGTCGACGGCCGAACGGGTCGACGAGACCGCGGTGTTCGTCCGCGAGTTGCACCGGCTCGGCGAGGATCGGATGACCGACTTCCGCGCCGAACGCCGCCGCTACCACGAGACGTTCCTCGCGGTGATCGAGAAGGGGCAGGCGGACGGGTCGTTCAGCTCGGCCGTGCCCGCGGACACCGTGGTGCGGATCGCGCTGGGCGTCGTGAACCAGCTGCCGATGTGGTACCGGCCGGACGGGCCGAAACCGCCACTGGCGCTCGCGGCGGAGATCGCGGACTTCGTGCTGGCGGGGCTGCGGTAGCGGTTAGCCTCCGTACAGGGTGGTCTGATCAACTGCGCGCATGGATCTGTTGTTCGCGACCATGCCGGTGCCGGGTCACGTCGCGCCGCTGCTGCCGATCGCCCGCGCGCTGACGTCGCGTGGTCACCGCGTGCGCTGGTGCACCGGCCGGGTGTTCGAGGACCGCGTCACCGCCACCGGCGCGGAGTTCATCGCGATGGATCCGTCGATCGACCACCTCGGGCGCAACGTCGACGAGCTGTTCCCGGACCGCACCAGGCTCAAGGGCATCGCGAAGCTGCGCTACGACATGCGCTCGGTGTTCCTCGACCCCATCCCGGCCCAGGTCGACGACCTCCGGCGCGCGCTCACCGCGCGGTCGGCCGATGTCGTCTTGCACGACGCCGCGTACGTCGGCGCCACGGTGCTGGAACAGCTCGGCGGCCCACGCGCGGTCAGCGTCGGCGTCACTCCGATGATGCTGCCCGCGCCGGACGTGCCGCCGTTCGGACCGGGTCTGAAGTACCGCGGCGGTCCGCTCGCCCGGCTGCGCAACTCCCTGGTGCAGGGGCTGCTGGACAACGTGGTGTTCAAGCCCGTGTTCGAGCACCGCGACCAGATCCTCGCCGCGCTGGGCCTGCCTGCCGGAGAACGCCGGCTGGCGAGCGTGTCGCCGCACCTGCACCTGCAGAACGGGGTCGCGGGCCTGGAGCACCCGCGGGCCTTCCTGCCGCCGCAGGTCAAGTACGTCGGTGCGCTGGTCGATCAGGCGCCGGCCGCGGAACTGCCGGAGTGGTGGGACCGGATGCTGAGCTCTGGCCGTCCGATCGTGCACGTCACGCAGGGCACGGTCGCCGACATGGACCTCGGGCACCTCGTCCTGCCGGCCATTCGCGCTCTTGCCGCCGAGAACGTCACCGTCGTGGCGAGCGTCGGTGCGCACGACGTGGGCCCGTTGCCCGCCAACGCTTTCGCCGCGCCGTTCCTGCCCTACGACCAGCTGCTGCCGAAGGTCTCGGCCATGGTCACCAACGGCGGGTTCGGCGGAGTGCAGCTCGCACTGGCCCAGGGCGTGCCGCTGGTCGTGGCCGGTGCGACGGAGGACAAGCCCGAGGTCGCGGCGCGGGTCGAACGGTCCGGCGCCGGGCTGAACCTGCGCACGTCCACGCCGTCGGAGAAGGCGATCAAAGCCGCGGTGGGCCAGGTGTTGCGTGGTGACTCGTTCCGGGAGCAGGCTCAGGTGCTGGCGGCGGAGTACCGGCGGCACGACGCGGGCGCGCTGAGCGCTGACCACGTCGAACGGCTCGGTCAGACCAGCGCCGCCGCCCGGTGACGGCGGGCTGTACGAGATCGACTTCCCGGTGAGGGGGTCACATGTCGCAGCAACCGCACGAGTACGGGGTCGCTCCGCCGTTGCACGAGGTGCGCAAGACGCGCAAAGGGCCGTGGATCTTCTTCCTGGTCATCGCGTTGCTGGCGCTGGGTGCGGCGATCTACGGCGGCCAGGCGATCAGCGCGTTGAACGAGAGCATCGACAACGGCACCGCTCCCGGCCGCTACACGGAGCCTCCGCCGCCGCCCGTCCCGCCCACGCGCGTGGTGGTGTTCGAGGTGACCGGCAGCGGCAAGGCGTTCAACGTCACGGCGACCGTCGGCGCGACCGTGCACAACGAGTCGAGCGTGGCCCTGCCGTGGACCAGGACCGTCGAGGTGCCGGCCGACCCTGCCTCCGAGTCCGTGATGCTCGTGGTGGTGGCGGGGCCGGACGGCGCCGAGGTGCACGGCAAGTACACGATCAACGGCGTGACTGTCCGCGAGGGCAAGGCTTCCGGGCCCTACGGCGTGCTGACGATCACCGACTCCTGAGTGCCGCCAGCGCCTTGTCCGCGTGGGAGTTCATGCTGAACTCGCTCTTGATCACCTCGATGATCTCGCGGTCGGCGCCGATGACGAACGTGTGCCGCTTGACCGGGATGGGCCCGAACCGGCGGCGCACGTCGTACTGCTCCGCGACGTCGCCACCGACGTCGGCCAGCAGCGGGTAGTCGAAGTTGTTCAGCTCGGCGAACTGCTTCTGCTTCGCCACGTCGTCCATCGAGATCCCCACGCGCTGGGCTCCCGCCTCCTCGAACTCCTTGCCGAGGTCGCGGAAGTGGCAGCTCTGCGCGGTGCAGCCGGACGTCATCGCGGCGGGGTAGAAGAAGAGCACGACCGGGCCGTCGTTGAGGAGATCGGACAGCTTGCGCTCGGTGCCGTCCTGGTCGGGCAGGGTGAAGTCGGGGGCGAGGTCGCCGGGCTTCATGGATCTCCAATACGCTCGGGCCGTGACCAGCATGTCCGATGTGGCCAAAGCCGCAGGGGTGTCGGCTGCGACCGTATCGCGGGCCCTGCGCGGCGAACCGGGCGTGTCCGAGGCCACGAGGCAGCACGTGAGCGAAGTCGCGCGGCGCATGAAGTACGCCATCGCACGCGACGCCTCCTCTCTCGCCGGTGGGCGCCGGTACGCGATCGCGGTGCTGACGTCCGAGGTCAGCCCCGTGCTGGCCGGCGCGGAGGGCGCTCTGCGGCAGGCGGGCTACGACGTGCTGCTGTACGTGCTCGGGTCTGCGGACGCACGCGAGAAGTTCTTCGACGAGCTGCCGCTGGGCCGCCGTGTGGACGGTGTGCTCCTGCTCTCCATCTCCATGACGGACGCCGAACGAGCGGCGTTGGAGTCGCTCGAGGTCCCGCACATCACCGTCGACGACGCCGACCTCCGGCACGCGTTGCGCACGGCCGTCGCGCACCTGCAGGCGCTCGGTCATCGGGACGTGGCGCTGGTGCTGTCCGACGGCGAGGACGAGTCGTACGACGAGATCCTGATTTCGGCCGGCCTCGAGGTGCGTCCGGAGTGGACGGTCTGGTGCTCGCCGACCGTCGACGGCGGCGAGCAGGTGGTGGACGTGCTGCTGGACGGCGAGCGGTTGCCGACCGCGGTGATCAGCTCGAACGGCGCGGCCGCGCTGGGCATCTTCCTGCGGATGCAGCGGGACGGGCGGGCGGTGCCGGACGAGGTGTCGATCGTGTCGCTGGACGGGCAGGAGCTCACCCGCGTGGTCGGGCTGACCGCGGTCGAGGGTGCGGCGAAGGAGCAGGGGGAACGGGCGGTCGCGGACCTGTTCACGTTGATCCGCGGCGGGGAGATCGAGCCGGCCGAGCACCACGTGCGGCTGGTCGTGCGGAACTCCAGCGGACCTGTCGCCTGAGTAGTGTTCGGCCCATGCCCGCCGAAGAGCGTCTGACCGAGCTGCCCGCGCTGCCGACCACGCCCGGCTACGCCCACGCGGTGGCGGTCACCGGGAAGCTCGCGTTCATCTCCGGGCAGGTGGCCGTCGACGCCAAGGGATGTGTGGTCGGGGTGGACGACCTGGCGGCCCAGACGCGGCAGGCGTTGAGCAATCTTCATCACGTCATTCGGAGGTTTGGCGCGGACTGGTCGGATGTCGTGAAGTTCACCTGGTTCGTGCTCGACGCGTCGGAGGTGCAGACCATTCGTGACGTGCGGGACGAGATTCTGCGGCCCGCGCTCGGCGAAGTGCCCAACCCTGCCAGCACGTTGGTTCAGGTGGCGGCGTTGTTCGGACGTGATTTCCTGGTCGAGGTCGAAGCCGTTGTGGCGATTCCAGGCGAAGCATCCGATGTTTGAGTAAATGCACCTCTGGGTGTGCGTCCCAACCGGCCTGCACCCTTCGGGTGACCAGGGACCATTTGCTCTGGTAATAACCATCGAGCTGTGACATAGCTTGTAGTTGTGGAGGAGTTGGTGGCGCGGCTGGCGGACG
This sequence comes from Lentzea miocenica, assembly GCF_033949945.1. Classification (NCBI taxonomy): domain Bacteria; kingdom Bacillati; phylum Actinomycetota; class Actinomycetes; order Pseudonocardiales; family Pseudonocardiaceae; genus Lentzea; species Lentzea miocenica. The sequence continues at coordinate 45,258 of NZ_JAXAVW010000044.1, read as the reverse complement.
CTTGGGGCGTTGCCACTCGGTACGAGAACGCGGACCAGCAAGAGGTCACCGTCGATCCGGACGTCGTGGTGAAGGTGCTCGCCCAGTTCGGTGTCGACGCGTCCACTGAGGACTCCGTCGCCCGCGAGCTCGCCGCGATCGAGCAGCGCCGCGCGGAGCAGGCCCTGCCGCCCACGATCGTCATCCGCGAGTACGAGACGTACGACCTGCGCGGCCCCGCGACCGTCGAGCTCGAGGACGGCACCAGCTTCGAGACCGAGCGCCACCTGCCAGACTCGCTGCCGCTCGGCTGGCACCGCGTCGTCACCGCCACGCAGACCATCACGCTGGCCGTCGCGCCCAGGACGCTGCCGGACGTCCCGCACACCTGGGGCTGGATGCTCCAGCTCTACGCCGCGCGGTCGAAGGACTCGTGGGGGATGGGCGACTTCGCCGACCTCGCCACGATCGCCCGCCGCTCGTCGCTGGAGCTCGACGCCGGTGTCGTGCTGGTCAACCCGGTGCAGGCGCCGTCGCCGACCCACCCCGTCGAGCGCTCGCCGTACTCGCCGACCAGCCGCCGGTTCGCGAACCCGCTGTACCTGCGCGTCACCGACACCGCCGAGTTCCTGCAGGCCTGCCCGCGCACCCGGCAGCTCATCCGCGACCTCCGGCCCGAGAACCGGGACCTGATCGACTACGACGCGATCTGGGACGCCAAGAAGCAGGCCCTCGAGCTGCTCTTCCCCGGCGGCGACGTCGAGATGGACGAGGAGCTGGAGAAGTTCGCCACGTACTGCGCCCTCGCCGAGATCCACGGCAAGGACTGGCGCAGGTGGCCCGCCGGTCACGAGGCGCCGCCGGCCGAGCGGGTCGCCTTCTACGCCTGGCTCCAGCACCTCTGCACCCGCCAGCTCCAGGACGTCCGGCTGGCCGCGCACGAGGCCGGCATGGCCATCGGCGTCATCCACGACCTCCCGGTGGGCGTCGACCCCGGCGGCGCGGACACGTTCGCCGACCCCGAGGCGTTCGCCATCGACGTGACGGTCGGCGCGCCACCCGACGCGTTCAGCGCGGACGGCCAGGGCTGGGGCCTGCCGCCGTGGCGCCCCGACAAGCTCGCCGAGTCCGGCTACCGCCCGTTCCGGCAGGTGCTGCGCAGCGTCCTGAAGCACGCGGACGGCATCCGCATCGACCACGTCGCCGGGCTCTGGCGGCTGTGGTGGATCCCGCCGGGCGAACCGCCGTCGCGCGGCACTTATGTCTACTACGACGCCGACGCCATGCTCGGCGTGCTCGCGCTGGAGGCGTACCGGGCCGGCGCGGTCGTGGTCGGCGAGGACCTCGGCACGGTCGAGCCGGTCGTCACCAAGACGTTGCAGGAGAACGGCATGCTGACCAGCGCCGTCCTCTACTTCCAGCGCGACTACTACGCCGACGGCCACCCGCTGATCCCGCCGTCGCGGTGGAACCCGAAGGCGATGGCCAGCATCTCCACGCACGACCTGCCGACCGCCGCGACGTTCTTCTCCGGAGCCGACGGCCCCGACTTCGACGAGTTGATGCGCGAGGAGGGCATCGACCCGTCCGATCGCGTCGCGGGCGCCCACGAACTGCTCGCGCAGGCACCCTGCGCGTTGGTCCTGACTTCACCTCAGGACGCTCTGCGGGAAACCCGGCAGCCGAACGTGCCGGGCACGATCGACGAGCACCCGAACTGGAGAATCCCCCTGCCGGTGGCACTGGATGACTTCTTCCCACGCGTCCGGGAGATCACCCGGCCACTCCGCAGCCGCGGAAGATGAAACTTTTGCGTAACGGCAGGTCATGTACCTGCGGAGTACTGTAAAGCCGTCACCCGACGGCGGACGACGAACGTTTTGGAGGTGGCGTAGCAGATGAGCTCAGCCGTGAGCACGCGGACACCAACCGGCGTGCTTGAACTGGCCGTCGAGCAGGTCCTCGCTTCGGTGAGACCCGCTGCACTCGGCGACCCGGTGGTCGGGGCACGGCGCGCGGAGGAATCACTGCGTGACGCGCTGCGGGACGCAGGTCCCGTTGAGGACAACCTGGCCTTGCAGCACGCCCTGGCGTGCGCGGAGGCCGCTTGTGAGCACTTGAAGTACTGCGAGATCCAGGAAGCGCGAACGTTGCTCATGGCCGCACGTGGGCAGCTGGTTCTGGCACACGAAGGAGTGTGACTGCATTCCGTAGTTGCCGGTCGGTGACGATCACACGATCGAATTAACCCGCTCCCACTCTCGTGAGAACCTCGCTGTAGCGGGCCCGGAATCGTCGGTGCTCGCTCGTAGGGTTCGGAGTGTGATCGTCCACCAGACCTACCGGTTCGCATCGGACCCGACCCCGGCACAGGCGCGGGCTCTGTCCGCGCACTGCGGTGCCGCACGGTTCGCGTTCTGCTCCTCCACCTGCGATGTACGGCGCGCGGATCCGTCACCCGGGATGCTGCGCGACCGCCGGCTGGCGCGGTCGATCGCCGACACCGGATTCGCTGCGGTCCGGCGCCAACTGGAGTACAAAACGCGGTGGCGGGGTAGTCGTCAGATCGTGGCCGATCGCTGGTTCCCGTCGTTGAAGACCTGCCCGGATCGTGGCGTGGTGACGCCGCGCGTCCGGGCGTTCCGCTGCGAGTCGTGCGGACCGGAGATCGATCGCGATCCGAGTGCTGCCCGCGATCTCGCCGCGCTGGTGGTGAGAAGCACAACAGGTACCGGGGGAGGCCGGAGACCTGGAGCCCCAGGGCTCGAACGGACGCGAAGCCGACCGGAAGACCCACGTCACGTGGGCTGGTGGCAGTGAAGCGTTCACCTCGCACCGGGCAACCGGATCGGACGAGGACCGGACCATCCCTCACAACGGAGTCATGCCACGACGTTGTGACCCGGATATGGTCTGTCAGTAGCTACCTTCTTGTGACGAGGAGCATTGTGCGACCCTGGCCTGGAAGGCCCTACCCGCTGGGCGCTGGATATGACGGCGTTGGCACGAATTTCGCCCTGTTCTCCGAGGTCGCGGAGTATGTGGAGCTCTGCCTGTTCGACGACGACGGCACCGAGACACGCGTGAGGCTGCCGGAGGTGGACGGTTTCGTCCACCACGGCTACCTGCTGGGCGTGGGCCCGGGACAGAAGTACGGGTACCGCGTGCACGGCCCGTACGACCCGGCGCGAGGCCTCCGCTGCAACCCCAACAAGTTGCTCATCGACCCGTACGCCAAGGCCATCTCGAACGGCCTGACGTGGGACGAGGCGTTGTACGGGTACAAGTTCGGTTCACCGGACGAGCGCAACGACACCGACTCGGCGCCGCACGTGCCGAAGTCCGTGGTGGTGAACCCGTTCTTCGACTGGACGAACGACCGGCTGCCCAGGACGCCGTACAACGAGAGCGTCATCTACGAGGCGCACGTTCGCGGTCTGACCATCGACCACCCCGAGATCCCGCCGCGCCTGAGGGGCACGTACGCGGGGCTCGCGCATCCGGTGATGATCGATCACCTGATCAAGCTCGGGGTCACCGCGGTCGAGTTGATGCCGGTGCACCAGTTCATCAGCGATCACACGCTGGCGGAGCGCAGGCTCAGCAACTACTGGGGTTACAACACGATCGGGTTCTTCGCGCCGCACGACGGTTACTCGGCGTTGCCGTTGAACCAGGTGCAGGAGTTCAAGGGCATGGTCCGTGCCCTGCACCAGGCGGGGATCGAGGTCATTCTCGACGTCGTCTACAACCACACCGCGGAGGGCAACCACCTCGGGCCGACGATGTCGATGCGCGGTATCGACAACGAGGCTTACTACCGGCTGGTGGAAGACGACCCGAAGTTCTACATGGACTACACGGGCACCGGTAACTCGCTGAACGTGCGTTCGCCGCACACGTTGCAGCTCATCATGGACTCGCTGCGGTACTGGGTCACCGAGATGCACGTCGACGGGTTCCGGTTCGACCTCGCGTCGGCGCTGGCCCGCGAGTTCTACGACGTCGACCGGCTGGCCACGTTCTTCGAGGTCGTGCAGCAGGACCCGGTGGTGTCGCAGGTCAAGCTGATCGCGGAGCCGTGGGACGTCGGGCCCGGCGGGTACCAGGTCGGCAACTTCCCTCCACTGTGGACGGAGTGGAACGGCAAGTTCCGGGACACGGTCCGTGACTTCTGGCGCGGTGAGCAGGCGACGCTGGGCGAGTTCGCGTCGCGCATCACCGGCAGCAGCGACCTCTACCAGGACGACGGGCGCCGGCCGTACGCGTCGATCAACTTCGTGACGGCGCACGACGGCTTCACGCTCAACGACCTGGTGTCGTACAACGAGAAGCACAACGAGGCGAACGGCGAGGACAACCGCGACGGCGAGGACCACAACCGGTCGTGGAACTGCGGTGTCGAGGGGCCCACGGACGACGAGGAGATCCTCGCGCTGCGAGCCCGGCAGCGGCGGAACCTGATGGCGACGACGTTGTTGTCGCAGGGCGTGCCGATGATCGTGAACGGCGACGAGTTCGGCCGCACGCAGCACGGCAACAACAACGCGTACTGCCAGGACAACGAGGTCTCCTGGGTCGACTGGTCGTTGCTGGAGAGCAACGCCGAGCTGGTCGACTTCACCTCGGCGCTGGCCGCGTTCCGCAAGGCGCACCCGGTGTTCCGGCGCAAGCGCTTCTTCGCGGGCCGGCCGATCCGCAAGGGCGAGGAGCTGCGCGACATCGCGTGGTTCACGCCGTCCGGCGAGGAGATGACCGAGCAGAACTGGGAGGACGACTTCGGCAAGTGCGTCGTCATCTTCCTCAACGGTGAGGGCATCCCGGACCTCGACTCACGCGGCATGCGGGTGGTCGACGACTCGTTCCTGATGGCCTTCAACGGGCACTACGAGGACATCCAGGTGACGCTGCCGGATCTCGAGTACGGTCCTGAGTGGACGGTCGTGGTCGACACGGCGACCGGGCAGGTCGGCAAGGGCGAGAAGGCGATCGCCGCGGGCGGGGAGCTGAGCCTCACCGCGCGGTCGCTGGTCGTGCTGCAGAGGGTGGGCTGATGGGCGCGCCGTCCTCCACGTACCGCGTCCAGTTCACCCCGTCCTTCACCTTCGCCGATGCCGCCGAAATCGCGGACTACCTGGCGCGCCTGGGTGTCGGCGCGCTGTACGGCTCGCCGATGCTCGACGCGCGGGAAGGATCGACGCACGGCTACGACGTCGTGGATCCGACCCGCGCACGGCCCGAGCTGGGTGGCGACGACGGACGCAGGGCGCTCCAGGAACGCCTTGGCGCTCACCGGCTCGGCCTGGTCGTCGACATCGTGCCGAACCACATGGTCGTGCCGAACCCGTGGTGGGAGGACGTGCTCGCGAACGGCCAGGAGTCGAAGTACGCGCGGTACTTCGACATCGACTGGTCGTCGGGCAAGGTGCTGCTGCCCGTGCTCGCGGAGGACGCTCCCGACGAACCGGGCGAGCACTTCGTCAAGGTGAACTGGCGGCGGGGCAACACCGAGCTGAACTACCGGCGGTTCTTCGACATCACCGAGCTCGCGGCGGTGCGGGTCGAGGATCCCGAGGTGTTCGAGGCGACCCACCGCGAGGTGTTGTCGTGGGGCGTCACGGGACTGCGCGTCGATCACCCGGACGGCCTGGCCGATCCCGGTGGCTACTTCCGGCGGCTGCGTGAGCACTTCGACGGCTGGCTGGTCGTGGAGAAGATCCTCGGGCCGGACGAGTCGCTGCCGCAGAGCTGGCCGGTCGACGGCACGACGGGCTACGACGCGTTGCGGGAGATCTGCGGTGTGTTCATCGCGCCCACCGACAGGTTCGACGGCGACTTCCACGAGGTCGAGCACTCCTCACGGCAGCAGGTCGCGGACTCGATCCTCGCCGCCGAGGTGCGCCGGATCGCGCGACTCGTGCAGGGCGTGCCGTTCGAGGACGCCTGCGCGGCCGTCGCCGAGGTGATGGTCAACTTCCCGGTGTACCGGTCGTACCTGCCGGAAGGCATGCGGCACTGGGAAACCGCGGTCCAGCGGAGCAAGTCGTCCGCCGTGCGGGCGTTGGACGAGCAGGTCCGCGCCGATCCGCACGGGGAGCTGGCGACCAGGATCCAGCAGACGTCCGGCATGGTCGTCGCGAAGGGCACCGAGGACACCGCGTTCTACCGGTACACGAACTTCGTGGCGCTCAACGAGGTCGGTGGCTCGCCGGACAGGTTCGGCCTGTCACCGCGGGACTTCCACCAGCGCGCGGCGAACCGCGAGTCCGGTGAACCGGACGCCATGACCGCGCTGTCGACGCACGACACCAAGCGGTCCGAGGACGTGCGGGCACGGCTCGCGGTGCTGGCGGAGATCCCGGACGAGTACCTGGCGTTCGAGTCCGCGACGAGCGAGCAGCACGGCATCTCCGAGCCGTCGCTGAACAGGCTGGCGTGGCAGTCGCTCGTCGGCGCGTGGCCGATCACCGAGGAACGCCTGGGCCAGTACCTGGAGAAGGCGTCCCGCGAGGCGAAGATCAAGACGTCCTGGGTCGACCGGAACGCCGAGTTCGACGCCGAGGTGGCCGCGTGGCCGGCGAAGGCGGTGAACGAGCCGGAGGTCAGCGCGTTCGCCGAACGGATCAAGGCGCCCGGCTGGTCGAACTCGCTGGGGCAGAAACTGGTCCAGCTCACCGCACCGGGTGTCCCGGACGTGTACCAGGGCACCGAGCTGTGGGACTTCTCGCTGGTCGACCCGGACAACCGCCGTCCGGTCGACTACCAGGTGCGCCGGGACCTGTTGGAACGCATCGAATCCGGCTGGCTGCCGGAGGTCGACGACTCGGGCGCGGCGAAGCTTCTCGTGGTGCAGAAGGCTTTGCACGTCCGCAAACGCGGCCTGCACGGATACCGGCCGCTCACCGCCGAGGGCCCGGCCGCGGAACACGTGCTCGCGTTCGAACGGTCCGGTGTGATCACGGTGGCCACCCGTCTTCCGGTCGCACTGGAGCGAAAGGGCTGGCAGGACACGGTTCTGCCGTTGCCGGGTTCGAAGTGGACGGACGTGCTCACCGGGCGTCCCGCGACCGAGGACCTCGCGTCGCTGCTCGACACCTATCCGGTTGCACTGCTGGTGCGAGGGGAATCGTGAGCTTCTCTGTCTGGGCGCCGACTCCCGAATCGGTGCACGTCCGCGTCGACGGCTTCGACCACGAGATGAAGCGCGACGGCGACTGGTGGCTGTCCGATGCGGAATCGCCGGAGGGGACGGACTACGCGTTCGTCATCGAAGGCAAGGCGTATCCGGATCCGCGGTCGCTGTGGCAGCCCAACGGCGTGCACGAGGCATCCCGTGTGTACACGCACAACTTCGAGTGGTCAGACAGTGCGTGGACCGGTCGTGCGTTGCCCGGCGGGGTGATCTACGAGCTGCACATCGGCACGTTCACGTCGGAAGGCACGTTCGACGCGGCCATCGGGAAGCTCGACCACCTGGTGGACCTCGGCATCACGTTCGTCGAGGTCATGCCGGTCAACAGCTTCGACGGCGTCGAGGGCTGGGGCTACGACGGCGTCCTGTGGGGTGCCGTGCACGAGCCGTACGGCGGGCCGGACGGGTTCAAGCGGTTCGTGGACGCCTGCCACGGCAAGGGTCTCGCCGTGCTGCTCGACGTGGTCTACAACCACCTCGGACCGTCCGGCGCGTACCTCGACAGGTTCGGGCCGTACTTCGCCGGGCGCAACGACTGGGGCCCAGGGCTGAACCTCGACGGACCGGGCTCCGACGAGGTCCGCCGGTACGTGATCGACAACGCGCTGCAGTGGCTCGGCGACTTCCACGTCGACGGGCTGCGGCTCGACGCCGTGCACGCGCTGGCGGACCGGCGCGCGGTGCACGTCCTCGAAGAGCTGGCGGTCGAGGTCGAGGCGCTCTCCACCAGGGTGGCGCGGCCGCTGACGCTGATCGCCGAGTCAGACCTCAACGACGCCAAGCTGGTGACCGCGCGCGAAGGTGGCGGACACGGCCTGCAAGCGCAGTGGTCAGACGATCTGCACCACTGCCTGCACGTGGCGCTGACCGGCGAGACTTTCGGCTACTACGAGGACTTCGCGGCACCGGGCGCGCTCAAGAACACCCTGGAGAAGGTGTTCTTCCACGCCGGCACCTGGTCGTCGTTCCGCGAGAAGCACCACGGCAAACCGGTCGACACCGCGCTGATTCCCGGCCACCGGTTCCTCGCGTACACGCAGAACCACGACCAGATCGGCAACCGCGCGACCGGTGATCGGCTGCCGGCCACCGTGCCGACCGGGAAGTTGTTGTGCGCGGCGGCGATCGTGCTGTGTTCGCCCTACACGCCCATGATCTTCATGGGGGAGGAGTGGGCCGCTTCGACGCCGTGGCAGTTCTTCGCGTCCTTCCCGGACCCGCAGCTGGCGGAGGCCGTCCGGACGGGCCGGCGCCGCGAGTTCTCCCGGCACGGCTGGGGTGAGTCCGACGTTCCGGACCCGATGTCGCCCCAGACCGTGGAGAACTCACGGCTCAAGTGGGACGAACGGTCCACCGGCGACCACGTGAAGGTGCTGGAGACCTACAAAGCCCTGATCGCGTTGCGCCGCTCCCGCCCGGAGCTGGCCGATCCGCGGTTGGACAGGTTCGTGGTGGAGCAGGACGGGGAGTGCTTCGTGCTGCACCGCGGGACGACCCGCGTGGTGGTGAACCTCGGCACGACCCCCGTCCCGCTGCCTCAGGGAGACGTGCTGCTGACCTCCTCCGCGAACCCGTCGTCGCTGTCACCCGAGTCGTTCGCGGTGGTCGCGTCGACGTGATCCCACAGCATCTGGTCGGCCACGTTGACGGGCCGTCCGAGGTGCGCGTGCACGAACGCGGTGACCAGCCGGTCGGCCGCGACGTGCAGCTTGATGTTGTGGTGCTGGGATATGTGCACCAGCAGCTGGAACGCCTGCTGGGGTGTGCAGGGTTTGCGTGCGGCGATCAGGCCCGTGGCCTGCCCGATGACGGTCCGGGACACCAGGGCTTTGCGCAGCCCTGCCACCTCGGCCTCGAGGGCGGTGATTCTCGCGGACGACACCGCCGGCTCCTTTCACGTCGTCATGGTCACAGCGGCATGCCGGTGCGACGACGGTGCTCGGGAGCTCTCGAAGGGGCGGGACACACCCAGAGCAAGCCGTCTCATCGGCTTGCGGCTGGGTTCTCAACCGCGAGTGATCACCTTATCAACTGTTTCGGACGGTGCTCGCCGGGTAACCAATCGACGTAGCTGACCTCTAGTGAAGGAGCCTTCTTCATGGGTGCCGACGACAAGTTCAGCAACAAGGCTGATGAGCTCAAGGGCCGCGCGAAGGAAGCCGTCGGCGACGCCACCGACAACGAGCAGTGGCAGGCCGAGGGCCGCGCCGAGCGCGCCAAGGCCGACATCAAGCAGGCCGGCGAGAAGGTCAAGGATGCCTTCCGTTCGGACAAGTAACGCGAAGCCCGACGCCGCCCAGTTCGTCCCCGAGGGGAAGAACTGGGCGGCGTTGCGTTCAGCGGCTGAAGGTTGTCGCGGCTGCGACCTCTACCAGGACGCCACGCAGACCGTCTTCGGGGAGGGGCCGGTACCGGCGAAGCTGATGATGGTCGGCGAGCAGCCCGGCGACCGCGAGGACACCGAAGGGCACGTGTTCGTCGGCCCGGCCGGACGGTTGCTCGACAAGGCGCTGGCAGCCGCCGGGATCTCGCGGGACGAGGTCTACCTCACGAACGCGGTGAAGCACTTCAAGTTCACCGAGCGAGGCAAGCGCAGGATCCACCAGCAGCCGAGACGGGGTGAGGTGGTGGCGTGCTTCCCGTGGTTGCGCGAGGAGATCCGGGTGGTGCGACCGTCGCTGGTGATCGTGCTGGGAGCCGTGGCGGCGAAGGCGTTGCTGGGGCCGTCGTTCAAGCTCACCGAGCATCGCGGCGAGGTGCTGGAACACGAGGGGCTGCGGATCGGGGTGACGGTGCACCCGTCGGCTGTGCTGCGCGCCGAGAACCGCGCCGAGGCCTACGAGGAGCTCGTCAGCGATCTCAAGGCCCTGCGAAAAGGGTTGTGAAATGGGACAACCCCCGGACGGCTCCCGCGTGAGCGGGCTGAGCGGGACCAACGCTCAGAGTCCGGGGGCCGGGTGGCTGCCTTGGTTTACGACTAGGCGTCACCGAGGGCGGTCCTAGCGGACAGCCACCTCACGAGTCCTGTAGCTATACAACTTGGGACCACCTCCTCTCTTGTGTACGACGAACCTATGACGTGATCGGCCGGGGTCGCAACGAGTTTTACGGAGTGGCACTTGCGCCCGTCGACTTGTGTGTTTCGCGTAGAATCCGCACCCATGGTGCGCATTCCCCTGACCTCGACGGAGCGGGAGCGCGGCCGGCGGCTCGGTCAGTTGCTGCGGGACGCCCGCGGCGACGAGAGCATGGTCGAGATCGCGGCCCGCGCCGGGTTGTCGGCCGAGACCGTGCGCAAGATCGAGACCGGACGTGCCCCCACGCCGTCGTTCTTCACGATCGCCGCGCTCGCGGGCGCGCTCGGCATCTCGCTGGACTCGATCACCGAGCTGCTGTCACCGCAGAGCCGTTCGGCCTAGCCCTACTATGGTGCTGAATTCGCTCGGGTGAGTTACCACTGAAGTCGGCGCTACCCTGCCGTTCTTCGAGTAAACCTTTGGCTTGGTCTTGTGTGCCGTGTTCCGGTGGAGCTACGAGATTCGCTCTTCTCGGAAACGGGGGAAATGATGAAATTCATTTCAGCGGTACTCACGGCATTCTTGGCGTTCGTGCTCGTGAGTGCTCCGGTATCGGCTGCACCGCAGGTCGGCAGGGGGGGAGATGCTGCAGCGCGCGGCGTCGTGGCTGACCGCGAACAACGGCGGCCGCGTGCCGTACAGCATGGAGAAGTACTGGACGGACGGTTATCGGCAGGACTGCTCGGGCTTTGTGTCGATGGCCGCGAACCTGGGGAACAGAAATCCCAAGGGAGGCCCGAACACCGAGGCGCTCGCCACGGACAAGTACACGACTTCGGTGAAGATCGCCGACATGCAGCCCGGTGACCTCTTCATCGACCTGGTGGACGAGCCCGGCGACGACTTCCGGCACGTCGTGATCTTCGAGAAGTGGACTAAGGGCGACAAGTCCGAGTACATGGCCTACGAGCAGCGCGGCGGGTTCGGCACCGACCACCGCACGCGGACGTACGGCCTCGAGCCGAACAGCAAGTACAAGCCTGTCCGGCTCAAGAGCGTCACCGGCTAGAACTCACCAGGCGATCGGCATGGCCAGCGGACCCCGCATGGTCATGCCGTTTCGCCGACGCACCGGTAAACGCTTTCATCCGAGGCTTGACTGGTCTTGACCCACCCTATGGGCAGTCCTAGGCTGCGTCTGGCTAGTACACCTCCGATCTTTGGTCGCTGCCGCCGCGGACCTGAAAGGTGTTCTGTGGATCTGTCGCGGCGCGGACTGCTCGGTGGGGTTGTGGCGGGGGCGGCGCTCACCGCGTTGCCGGTCAGGGCGAGTGCGGATCCGGGAGTCGCCGGGTGCGCCACGAGGATCGACTGGGAGAGGTTCCTCGGCGAGCAGGACCTGGTGTGGCAGCGGATTCCCCGTGCCTGGTACGAGGGTCCGTTCCTGGGCAACGGTTTCCTCGCCACGGCCGGCTACCGCGAGCCCGGTGCGAACGCGTTGCGGTTCACCGTCGACCACGCGAAGGTGCAGGACCACCGGCCGCAGTTCGGCAACGAGTGGGGAGTGGCACGGCTGCCGGTCGGGCGGCTGTTGCTGACGCCGGTCGGCAAGATCACCGGGGTCGACCTCAGGCTCGACCTGTGGAACGCCGAGCTGCGCGGCAAGATCGCCACGGACCGGGGCGAGCTCGCGGTCAGGTTGTTCGTACACGCCGAAAAGTCGTTGCTGCACCTGGAAGTGCGGCCGTCCAGCGGTGAGAGCGACTTCAAGCTGGAGTTCCAGGCGCTCGACGCCCTGAGCCCGCGCACGATCCGCGAATCGCCGCCCGCGACTTTCCCGCTCAACCCCAAACCGGTCACCCGCGTCGAGAACGGGCTCGCGCTCGTCACCCAGGAGATGGTCGCGGGCGGTCAGACGGCCACGGCGTATCGCGTCAAGAAGTTCCACGGCCGCACGGAGTTCCTGCTGTCCGTCGACCATTCTTTCCCCGATCGCACCGCCGAGGCGACTGTCCGGGAGGCGGTCACCAAGGCGTCGATCCCGGAGATGCTGCGCCACCAGCACCAGAAGTGGTGGCACGCCTTCTACCGCAAGAGTTTCGTGTCCGTTCCGGACGCGTTGATGCAGAGCTTCTACTGGATCCAGCTGTACAAGCTCGCGTCCGGGGCTCGCGCGCAGGCGCCGATCATGCCCACCTCAGGGCCGTGGCTGGAGCCGACGCCGTGGCCGTCGGTCTGGTTCAACCTCAACGCCCAGCTCGAGTACTGGCCGGTGCACGCGTCGAACCACCTCGAACTGGACCCGATCCCGCGCACGATCGCGCAGCATCAGCAGATCCTGGTCGACGCGCTGAGGCCCGAGTTCCGCGCCGACTCGATGGGGTTGCGGCGCAGCACCGACCCGACGTTTCAGGACGCCGGGTTCGTCGGCTCGCCACTGCACCCCTCGCCGGACCCGGAGATCGGGAACCTGCCGTGGTTGCTGCACAACGCGTGGCTGACCTACCGGCACACCATGGACGAGCGGATCCTGCGCGACACGGTCTTCCCGGTGCTGCGCCGATCGACCAACTACTACCTGCATTTCCTGCGCAAGGGCAACGACGGCAAGCTGCATCTGCTGCCCACTTACTCGCCGGAGTACGGCGTCGCGCCGGACTGCAACTACGACCTCGCGCTGCTGCGGTGGTCGTGCCGGACGTTGATCGAGTCGGCGCGGCTCCTGCAGATCGCCGATCCACTGGTGCCGAAGTGGCAGGAAGTGCTCGACCAGCTCGTCGAGTACCCGGCGGACGCGGGCGGGTTCATGATCGGCGCCGGGGTGCCGTTCGCGAAGTCGCACCGGCACTACTCGCACATGCTCGCGGTCTACCCGTTGCACGAGGTCAACTGGGAGCAGCAGGAACGCCGTGACCTGATCGAACGCTCGCTGAAGCACTGGCTGAGCTTCGAGGGGTCGTTGCGCGGCTTCACCTTCACCGGCGCCGCGTCGATCGCCGCCCAGATGACCCGCGGCGACGACGCGTTGCGCTACCTGCGCGAGTTCGTCGCCAGGTTCGCCCAGCCGAACACGATGTACTTCGAGGCAGGACCGGTGATCGAGACTCCTCTCTCCGCGGCGAAGTCGTTGCAGGACATGCTGATCCAGAGCTGGGGCGGACTGATCCGGATCTTCCCGGCCGTGCCCGCCGTCTGGCAGGACGTCACGATCCACGACACCCGGACCGAGGGCGCGTTCCTGGTCAGCGCGGTGCGCCGGGGTGGTAGGACGCGGTTCGTCCGGGTGCACAGCGAGGCCGGCCAGCCGTGCCGCGTCCGCACCGGCATCGAGGGGCCTCTCAGCGTCCGGGGCTGCTCGCGGTGGAGCGTCCGCGACGGTGTGGTCGAGCTGGAGCTGCGCCGTGGCCAGGAAGCGTTGATCCACGCGAAGGGCGAACGCGACTTCACCATCGCGCCGGTCCGGATCACCGAGCCCGGCCGGCGCTGGGGCCTGCCCGCGTTGCCTCCCGGTGGGAGCGCGGTGCCGGTGGACATCAGCGCGGCGCTCGACAACGACGGGCTGTCCAACGAGTTCACCAGCCGGGACGGCGACTTCGACGGCCTGGGCAACACCTACCCTGCCGCCCAGCTGCCGCAGACCGGTTCGGTGACCGACGACAGCATCCTGTTCGAGTTCCACAACGGCGACGAGGCGAGCAGGAACAACGTCATCGCGGGCGGGCAGACGCTGGCCTTGCCCGCCGGGAAGTACGTGAAGCTGCACCTGCTCGCGGCCGCCGACACGGGGAACGTCGAGGCGGACGGCGCGCTGGTGTACGCCGACGGCCCCGTTCCCGCGCGGTTCCGGGTCACGGCCTGGCAGCAGCGGCCGCAGTTCGGCGAGTCGGAACCCGTTGCCACCACCCTGATGCACACGCCGGCCGGTCCGGTGACCAAGCAGGTGTCGATCTTCCACCAGACCGTCGAGCTGGACGCCACCAAGGAACTCTCCGCCGTCACCTTGCCCAAGACGGGCGGGCCACGCCTGCACGTCTTCGCGATCACCCTGGAGAAGCCGAAGTGAGAGCACTGCTCACCGCGTTGGCGCTCGTCGCAGCGTCCGTGGTCGTACCCGCCCTACCCGCCTCCGCAGCGCAGCCGGACCCGACGCTGGCGCTCACCCCGCCGATGGGGTTCAACAACTGGAACACCACCGGCTGCGACATCAACGAGCAGATGATCCGCGACATGGCGGACATCTTCGTGACCAAGGGGCTCAAGGACGCCGGCTACCAGTACGTCAACGTCGACGACTGCTGGGCCGACGCCACCCGCGACCCCGCCACCGGACGGCTGCGCCACCACCCCGTGCGGTTTCCCAGTGGCATGAAGGCGCTCGCGGACTACGTCCACGCACGCGGCCTCAAGTTCGGCATCTACACCAGCGCGGGCACGCAGACTTGCGCCAAGACGATGCCGGGAGCGTTGGACCACGAGGAGATCGACGCGCAGACGTTCGCGGACTGGGGCGTCGACTACCTCAAGTACGACAACTGCAACAACCAGGGCCGTCCCGCTCTCGAGCGCTACACGAAGATGCGTGACGCGCTGAAGAAGACCGGCCGCCCGATCGTCTACTCGATCTGCGAGTGGGGCCAGAACAAGCCGTGGGAGTGGGGCAAGGGCGTCGGCCACCTGTGGCGCACCACCGGTGACATCAACGACACCTGGTCCAAGACCGTCGAGATCCTCAAGCTCAACGCGCCGCTGGACGCCTATGCCGGTCCGGGGCACTGGAACGACCCGGACATGCTGGAGGTGGGCAACGGCCGGCAGTCGACCGTCGAGTACCAGAGCCACTTCGCCCTGTGGTCGATCATGGCGGCGCCGCTGTTGATCGGCGCGGACCTGCGCAAGGTGTCCGCCGAGCACTTCGACATCCTGCGCAACAAGGAGATCATCGCGATCAACCAGGACAAGCTCGGCGTCCAGGGCAAGGTGATCCAGCAGAAGGACGGGCACTGGGTGTTCGTGAAGCCGTTGGCCAACGGCGACAAGGCGGTGGCGCTGTTCAACGAGTCCGAGGTGAACGCGACGATCTCCACTTCCGCCCGTGACCTCGGGTTGCCGCGCAGCGTCGGCTACACCGTGCGGGATCTCTGGCAGCACAAGAACTTCCAGTCCGCGGGCAAGATCTCTGCTTCCCTGCCGCCGCACGGCACCGCGATCTTCCGGGTGAAGGCGTCGCAGGACTGGTACCGGTACGAGCCCGCGATCGACACGTCGCTGGACATCGCCGCGCAGATCGCCGGGATCCCGAGCACGATCACTCCGGCCGGTGAACCGTTCGTGGCCACCGTGACGGCGACCAACCAGGCACCTGTGCCGGTGCTGAACGCCGCTACTTCGTTCGTGGCGCCCGCGGGGTGGAAGGTCGAGCAGCTGTCATCGGAACGCGCGCCGGTGTTGCTGACTTCGCAGTCGGTGCAAGGCAAGTGGCGGGTGACGCCGCCTGCCGGGGTGGTGCCCGGGGCGCACGTCTTGAACGGCTCGTTGGGCGTCACCTGGGTTGGGCACGGGAAGCTGTCGCGGCCGGTTGACGCCGGTGTGCTCGTGCCTGGCGCGCCGCCATCGGGCGGGACGTTGTGGGCCAGTGACGTCAAGTTCACCACTGAGCGCAGCGGTTATGGGCCTGTCGAGCGGGACAGGTCCAACGGCGGTTACGTCGGTGGTGACGGGAAGACGTTGACCATCAACGGGAAGACCTACGAGAAGGGGCTCGGCGCGCATGCCAACGCCGAGCTCATCCTCTACGTGGGTGGACGCTGCACGTCGTTCTCGTCCGACGTCGGCATTGACGACGAACGTGACGTGAACCAGCTGGGTTCGGCGATCTTCGAGGTCTGGGCGGACGGCACGAAGGTCGCGTCCAGCGGGCTGCGGACGTGGAGGGACGACGCGGTTTCGATCGCGGGGTCCTTGCAGGGCGCCAAGTTCCTGCGGCTGGTGGTCAACGACAGCGGGGACGGCGTCAGGTTCGATCGGGGAGACTTCGCCGGCGCAAAGCTGACCTGCTGAGCGCCACGGCCGCGATGACGGCGACGAGCACGCCCGTGGACAGGATCTGACCACGGGCCTGCTCGTCGCTGAGCATCAGCACGATGATCGCGGCGATGCCGGCCAGCGCGAGCCACGAGAGGTACGGGTAGCCCCACATCGGGACCGCGGGGCTGGGGATGTCGCGACGCAGGCGGATCTGTGAGACGGCGATGAACGCCCAGACGACCAGCAGCGCGGAGCCCACGGCGTTGAGCAGCAACAGGAACACGGTGTCCGGCCACAGGTAGTTCAGCACGACCGAGAAGAACCCGAACCCGACAGAGGCCAGCACCGCGTTGCGGGGGACGCCGTTCTTCTTGTTGAGCAACGCTTTGGGGGCCTCGCCGCGTTCGGCGAGCGAGCAGAGCATGCGGGCGGCGCCGTACAGGGTGGCGTTGATGGCACTCAGCAGGGCCACGAAGATGACGACGTTCATGATCTGACCGGCCGCGGGAATGCCGAGACGGTTCAGCACGGCGACGTACGGGCTGGCGCCGACCTCGGAGTCGTTCCAGGGCAGGAGGGTGACGACGACGGCCATCGAGCCGAGGTAGAAGACGAGCAGGCGGGTCATGGAGGTTCTGACCGCTTTGCCGATGGCGCGCTTGGGGTCTTCGGCGTCGGCCGCGGCGATCGTGACTACTTCCAGGCCACCGAATGCGAAGACCACGGCCATGAAGCCGGCGATCACGCCGCCCCAGCCGTTGGGCATGAAGTCGGTGAGGTTGGTGAGGCCGGGGGAGTCGACGTTGGGGAGGAGGTTGAGGATCGCGGCCGCGCCGAGTGCCAGGAAGAGGACGATCGCGGCGATTTTGAGGCCGGCGAACCAGAACTCGAACTCGCCGAAGTTGCGGACGTTCGTGAGGTTCACCGCGGTGAGGGCTGTCATGAAGATCAGCACCCAGGTCCACTGGGGTACGGCTGGGATCCAGTTTGCGGCGATCTTGGCGGCGCCGGTGGCTTCTACGGCCAGTACCACGCCGACTGTTGCCCAGTAGGTCCAGCCGACGGTGAAGCCTGCCCAGGGGCCCAGTGCTTTCTCGGCGTGTACTGAGAAGGCGCCGCTGCTCGGGTGTTCGGCGGCCATTTCTCCGAGCATGCGCATGATGAGCAACGCCAGGAATCCGGCCAGGCCAAATGAGATGAGGACCGCCGGGCCGGCCAGCGCGATGCCGGCGCCTGTCCCGACGAACAGGCCCGCGCCGATCACACCTCCCAGCGCGATCATGGTGACGTGGCGTTGTTGCAGGTGGGTCACGCTCTCCAGCCCCGTTCGAGTGTGCCGATGGCGGGCCGATAGTGAGTTCATGGCGGCGGAGAGTCAAATCGTGTGATCGGAGTTACACCGTACCGAAAAGTTAGTGAGGGTGAGATCGATGAACTCGCCTGAGGGAGCTTTGCCGTCCGGAGTGTTGCGAGCTGGAGAGTTGCGGGCTGGAGAGTTGCACGGCGGAGAGTTGCCGTCTGGGGTGTTGCCGCGGCTTGACACGTTCTCCAGTGCGCTTGAGCGGTACTCGGACTGGGGGTGGTTGGTGTTGCGGTCGGAGAACCGGTTGCTGTTGACCACTGATCACCAGGTGTCCGCTGTGGAGCTTGGGGCTGGGATTGGTGGGGAGGTGCAGCACTACCTGTCGGTGCGCCTGCTTGGAGGGCCCGTGGTGGTGTTGCCTGGGGCTCCTGGGAGGTGGCTCATCCTGACTTCTTCTGCTGATGAGGCTTCGCAGGTGAATTTGATCCGGTTGCGGGCGCGGGGGGCGTTGACGCATCGGTTGGGGACGTTGGTGCCGTTGCCGCCTTCGCGGATTGATCGTGGGGTGGTGGGGTGGTTGGGGGACGGGCCTGCGGCTGGGGCTGGTGGGAGGCCGTTCTTGCCGCCGTTTTCGGCTGTGGTGGCGGCTTTGAGGGCGGTTACGGAGACTGCTGGGTTGCGGTGATCGTGGGGGCGCTGGCTTTGAGGGTGGTCACCTTTGTGGGTCGCGAGCTTTGAGGGTGGTCACCTTGCGGGCGGCGAGCTCGGCTTGCGTGCTTCCCCTGGGCGCTGCCCCCAGACCCCCGCCAATCTGATCTGGGGAGTCCTCCGCCGTGCGTGGGTTGATGGCACGCCTGTTGAGTTGGGCGGAGTTGCGTTGCGTAGGTGGTGCGGTCCGGGCGGGTCCCCGTCACAAGTCGGGCCAGAGCAAGTGCTGAGGCACGACTCGTGACGGGGACCCGCCCGGAGCGCTGTTTCAAGCGAAAGGCGCCTCGGCTTCGCCGTCGGGTCGCCTCGCCTGCGGCATGGCTGGGTCACCTGGCGGTGACTGGGGGGTGGATGTTGGCTCGGAAGTGGTTCAGGGTGTTGCCTCGTTCGGCGAAGTTGACCACTACGTAGATGCCGTTCTTGCCCTGCTTGAGGCCTACGCCTACTCGGGTTGAGGACTTCCAGACCATTGCGGTGAAGTGCAGGACGTCGTAGTTGACGTTGGACTGGGTCATCTCTTTGGAGTAGTCGTAGCCGCGTGATTCGCGGTACCAGTTTTCTAGGGCGTTGGTGGCCACTGTATCGATTGCGCGGGTGCGGCTGCTGGTCCAGTAAAGGTTTTCGCCGTAGGGGTTGTTGGGGCGGTGCTGGAAGTCGTTTGTTTCGTGGAGGTGATCTGCCCATTGCTGGGCTGTATTGCTTACTTCGGAATCGAGGGAGAGCGGGGGTGCGCCGTGCTTTGCGCGGTAGGTGTTGAGGAGTTCTACGGTCTTGGTCACGGGGTCGGCGGCCTGTGCGGGGGTCGTGGGGACGACCAGGGCTGCCGCTGTGGCGATTACGGTGAGCATTGATCGCATGACTGGTTTTGTCCCCCAAATGGGGTACTGGGGGGCAAGGTCTTGTGGCGATTTGCTGTCTTGATTGGCGCTGTGTAGCCGTGAGGTGGGTCGAGTGTGTGGTGTAGGGCACACTGGCGGGGTGTGTTGGGGGTCACCCCCTACGACCCCCTTGGGTTACCGGCGACTACCCCGGTTGCGGTGCAAATTCACTCCACAGGACGCCGCTGAGGCTCTACGGTTTGTGATGTCAGCCACCACGGAAGATCGTTATAGGGAGTGGACTATGGACGGCTACGAAATTCTTGCCGACGAGGATGGCCACGTTCGCGGGTACGACTAGAGGGGTACTCGGCTGGCCGCGCGAGGGAGTCAGGTGACTCCCTCGCGGCCCGAGTGGTTGGCGGGGTGGGTCGGTTGTTCGTTCATGATGAGGAATGCGCCTGGGCCGACTGATGCTTTGGCCAGGACGCCTTGGTGGCCCCTGATTGCTGCTGGCTTGTAGGGCTGGTCGGTGTAGCCGGTGGCCAGGTGTTTGACGATGGCGATGAGGTCCGTCCTACCGGGGTGGTCGGCGGGCAGGATCTCCGGCAGGCCGACGGCGGTCATGTCGAACCAGCCGATGGCTCGGGCTTCCGCCGAGCTTGTCGGGTGTGAAGCGTTTCGGCCGGCGGTGCTGCGGCGGAGGCGAGGTGAAGCACTCCCGGTTGTTGGGGGAGAGTCAAGCGGACATCGGGTGTTTGCGCGTGCTTGCGCGGATCACGAGCTTTGTCGGGAGTTCCCGTTGCTCGGTGGGGCCGCCCTCGAGGAGGTTCGCGAGGAGGTCTACGGCGACGTTGCCGGCTTCTTCGGTCGGCATGTGGACCGTTGTGAGGGCGGGGGAGCACATTGCCGCGTACAGGATGTCGTCGAAGCCGGTCACGCTGATCTGCTGCGGCACCTTGATGTCGTTCGACGCAAGGTAGCTCAGGGCGCCTAACGCCATCAGGTCGTTGTAGGCGATGAACGCCGTCGCGCCGGTCTTCAGCGCCTGCTCGGCGGCTGTGTGGCCGCCGCCGAAGTTCGGTTCGAACGAGCCGATCAGCTGGGCGCGGCCCCGCAGGCCCTGCATCCTGCGGTGGTTGGACCATGCCGCGTCGGGGCCGCCGAGGTAGACGTAGTGCTTGTGGCCCAACGACTCCAGGTGTGTGACCACCTGCTCCATGCCGGAGGCGCTGTCCATCAGCACCGAGGAGACGCCTGGCACGATGCGGTTGATGAGCACCAACGGGGTCGCGGTGGCCAGTTCGATGATGGTCTCGTCGGACAGCAGCGACGCGCACAGCACCACGCCGTCCACCTGCGCGGCCATGGTGCGGACCAGCTCGGCCTCGGTTTCCGGGCACTCCCTGCTGTCGCAGAAGAACACCGAGGTGCCCGCCTCGCCCGCCCGTGTCTGCACGCCGCGCAGGACGGCGGGGAAGAACGGGTTCTCCAGGTCGGGCACCACGATGCCGAGATTGCCGGTGCGGCCCGTGATCAGGCTCCGCGCGGCGCGGTTCGGCTGGTAGCCGAGTCCGGCGACGACGTCCAGGACCCGTTGGCGGGTGGTCTCTTTGACGAGGCCCGGCGCGCTCAGTGCGCGCGAGACCGTGGAGACGGAGACCTGAGCCTGGCGAGCGACATCCCTGATGGTGACGGCCACGCGTGCATCATCGCAGTCAAGGTCAATGTCGACCCATTCGTCGGATCTCTGTTGGTTGCGACGGAAGTGCCCTTTCGGCTCGTTGCACGCGAATTTTCGACTGAGTGGTCAGTCAGTAAACCGTGGGAGCCTCGGGCTCACGCCGCCGGTGAACCTGAGAAGGGGTGACCGTGAAGATCAGAATTCTTGCTCTCGCGCTCGTGCTGACGTTCGCCGGGACCGCGGCCCAGGCCGAGGTGAAGCCGTACATCGTCGGCGGCGAGTTCGTGACCAACGCGCCGTGGGCGGTCCAGTTGCAGAACGGCGGTTCGTTCGGCTGCACGGGATCGATCATCGCGCCGGAGTGGGTGCTGACCGCGCGGCACTGCTGGGGGGACAGCGTGCGTGTCGGCGACATCGACCTCGGTCAGGGCGCGTACCGGGCGATCATCGAGCACGTCGAACATCCGGCGGCGGACCTGCGGCTGATGCGGCTGGAGTCCGAAGTGGACACGGAGTACGTGAGGCTGGCCGATCAGGCGCCGGAAGTCGGGAGCACGCACCACATCTACGGCTGGGGCACGACCGACTACGAGTGCTGCGACTCCATCTCGCCGATCCTCAAACGCGCCGCGGTCACCGTGATCGGCACGTCGCGGGACGCCTACGGCGGCGTCGCCGTCGAGACCCGGTGGGCGACCGGGACCGCCGGATACGGTGACTCCGGCGGTCCTCAGCTCGACGGCTACGGTGTCCAGGTGGGCGTGTGCTCCACCGGCGACTACGTGAGGACCCAGTACGCGAGCGTGGCACATCACCGCGACTGGATCCGTTCCGTGGCAGGCGTTTAGAGCTCCAGGCCCGTCAGCACGAGCACGCGGGGCTCCGTGAGGTCCTCCATGGCCGCGCGGAGTCCCTCGCGGCCGATGCCGGACTCCTTCACGCCGCCGTACGGCATCTGGTCCGCGCGGTAGCTCGGCACGTCGCCGACGATCACGCCGCCGACCTGGAGTCGTTGGGCGGCACGGAAAGCCAGCCGCACGTCGTTCGTGAACAGGCCGGCCTGCAGGCCGTAGCGCGAGGCGTTGACGCGGTCGAAGGCCTCCTCGACGCTGTCCACCCTGGTCAGCGTCACGACCGGGCCGAACACCTCCTCGGCGCTCACCTTCGCGTCTTCCGGCACGTCGGTCAGCACGGTGGGCGCGTAGGTCCGGCCGTCACGGGTGCCGCCGGTCAGCACGGTCGCGGACGCTTCGCGCACCCAGGCTTCGACGCGGTCGGCGGCGGCGTCGTTGATCAACGGGCCGACGTCGCCCGCCACGTCGAGTTTGTTGACGTGCTGCACGATGGCCTCGGACAGGGCGTCGTAGATGTCGGTGTGCACGTAGACGCGCTGCACCGAGATGCACGACTGGCCCGCCTGGTACATCGCGAACGTGGCGATGCGCTGGGCGGCGAACTCGAGGTCCAGCCAGTCGGGGGCGACGATCGCGGCCGCGTTGCCGCCCAGTTCGAGGGTCACGTGCTTGCGCGGCACGCGTTCCTTGATGCCCCAGCCGACCGGGCCGGAGCCGGTGAACGAGACCACCGGCAGGCGCGGGTCCTCGACGAGGCGTGCGGTGTCCTCATTGGACAGATGAAGGACGGACCACGCGCCGTCCGGGAGGTCGGTTTCGGCGAGCAGCGTGCCCAGCAGGAACGCGACCTTCGGGGTGGCGGGCGCGGGCTTGAGCACGATCGGCGCGCCGACGGCCAGCGCCGGAGCGACCTTGTGCGCCACCAGGTTCAGCGGGAAGTTGAACGGCGCGATGCCGAGCACCGGGCCGCGCGCCACCCGGCGGACCAGGGCCAGGCGGCCCTCGGCGGACGGGTCGGTGTCGAGGCGCTGCAGCTCACCGGAGAACCGGCGGGCTTCCTCCGCGGCCCAGCGGAACGTGGAGATCGCGCGGGTCACCTCGATGCGCGCCCACTTCAGCGGCTTGCCGGAGTCGTCGGTGATGGCCTGCGCGAACTCCTCAGCGCGCTCGGCCAGCCCGCGCGACACGTGGTCCAGCGCGGCGGCACGGCGGTGTGCGGGCAGGGAGGCGAGTTCGGGTGCGACGGCAGAGGCCGCGGCGACCGCGCGTTCGACGTCTTCGGGGGTGTTGAACGGAATCATGCGAGCAGAGCTCCTTCGAGCACGTCGAGGCCTTCGGCGAGCAGGTCGTCCGGGATGACCAGCGGAGGCAGCAGACGGATCACGTTGCCGTAAGTGCCGCACGTCAGCACGACGACACCCTGGTCGTGGCACGCCTTTGCCACGCGTGCGGCGACATCGGGCGTGCGTTCGGTGAACTCGATCGCGAGCATCGCGCCACGGCCGCGGATGTCCGCGATGATGTCGGTCTTCTCAGCGACGGCACGGAGGCGCGCCAGTACGGTTTCCTCGATGCGCTGAGCAGCGGCGTTGAGGTCGCGCTCGCGCATCGTGCGGATGGCGCCGAGTGCGGCGGCGCACGCCACGGGATTGCCGCCGTAGGTGCCACCGAGGCCACCGACGTGCACGGCGTCCATGATCTCGGCGCGGCCCGTCACGGCGGCGAGCGGCAGGCCGCCCGCGATGCCCTTGGCCGTGGTGATCAGGTCCGGCACCACGTTCTCGTGGTCGGAGGCGAACCACGAACCGGTGCGGCAGAAGCCTGTCTGGATCTCGTCGGCGACGAACAGGACACCGCGCTCACGGCACCACTCGGCGATCGCGGGCAGGAAACCCGCGGCGGGCGCGATGAACCCGCCCTCGCCCTGGATCGGCTCGATCACGACGGCGGCGGTGTTGTCCCCGCCGACCTGCTTCTCGACGGCGGCGATGGCCCGCGCGGCCGCCTCGGCGCCGGTCAGGCCGTCGTGCAGCGGGTAGGACGCCGGCACCCGGTAGACCTCGGGCGCGAACGGCCCGAACCGGTGCTTGTACGGCATGTTCTTGGCGGTCAACGCCATCGTGAGGTTCGTGCGGCCGTGGTAGCCGTGGTCGAACACCACGACGGCCTGCCTGCCGGTGACGTGCCGGGCGATCTTGACCGCGTTCTCCACGGCCTCGGCACCGGAGTTGAACAGCACCGACCGCTTCTCGTGGTCGCCGGGCGTCAGGGCGTTGAGCTCCTCGCACACCTCGAGGTAGCCCTCGTACGGCGTGATCATGAAGCAGGTGTGGCTGAACCTGTCGATCTGCGCGTGCACCGCCTCGGCGACGGCGGGTGCCGGGTTGCCGACGTTCGTCACGGCGATGCCGGAGCCGAGGTCGATGAGCTGGTTGCCGTCGACGTCGATCAGCAGCCCGTCGTCGGCCGAGTCGATGTAGACGGGCAGCGTCGAGCCGACTCCCGCGGCCACGGCGTCCTTGCGCCGCGCCTGGAGTTCCAGCGATTTGGGACCTGGGATCGCGGTGCGCAGTCGGGTCATGGTGCCCAGCATGACCCTGGTCAAGGCGGTTTGCAGTGTCTGAAATGGCGATCTATTGGTCTCTGGTTGTACAAATTGGCACATGCCCATCACGTTGGACGAACTCGCGCGGACGTTGCGGCTTCCCGTGCTCGCCGGGGACGTGTCGAAGCCGGTCGGGTGGGTGCACGGCACGGAGCTCGCGGACCCCACGCCGTTCGTGGAGGGCGGCGAGCTGCTGCTGACCACCGGCCTGACTGCCGTTGGCGAGGGCTATGTCGAACGGCTCGTGCGCGCCGGTGTGGTCGGGCTCGGCTTCGGCACCGGGCTGGGCCACGACGTGGTGCCCGTGGCACTGGTGGAGGCGGCGGAGAGGGCGGGTCTGGGGCTCGTGGAGGTGCCGCGGGAGGTGCCGTTCATCGCGATCAGCAAGGCGGTGTCGAAGGCGCTCGCCGCGGACGAGTACGCCGCGCTGACCAGGACCAGCGAAGCGCAGCGGGCACTGAGCCGGGCCGCGGTGAGGGCGGGTGTCGGGGGAGTGGTGCGCAGGCTCGGCCAGTGGATCAACGGCTGGGTCGTTCTGCTCGACGCCGCCGGGGAACCCGTCCACGCACACAACCCGCGCCTCGTCCCGGACCTGACCCAGCCGGTGCCCGTCCGCGACTCGCGCCCGGACTCACCTCGGCCGGCGCCCGCCCGCGACTCGCGCCCGCTCCCGGACCTGACCGCGGAGGCGGCGAGGCTGCGCACCGCGGGCGGGCTGGCGAGTGCCGCGTTCGAGACGGGCGGCTGGCACGTGTTCCTGCAGATGCTCGGAAGCAGGGCCAGGGGACAGCTCGCCGTCGGCACCACCGCTCCGCTCGACGCGGCCGACCTCAGCATCGTCAACACGGCGGCCTCACTGCTCACCCTCGCGCTCGCCCAGAACGATGCCGTTGACGCGGCCCAGCGCGAACTGCGGTCCGGCCAGTTCCGTCTGCTGCTGGCGGGACTGCCGGTCGAGGGCCTCCCCGAGCGGTTCCGGGTGTTCATCGTGGACGAACCGCCGGACGACGTTTTCTGGGCCGAGCACGAAGGCCACGTAGTCGCGCTGACGCAGGAGACCGACGGCTTCGGTTCGTCCGAAGTGGACGTTCGAGAGGTCGCACGTGGCTATCGCGAGGCGCAGCAGGCGAAGCGGGCCGGTATCCGCAGGTTCGAGGACTTCGCGGGCGGCGGTGTCACGGTCCCCGACGGCTTCGTGGACGCGTTGCTCCGCCCGCTGGACGAGGAATCCCGCGCAACGCTCAGGGTCTGGCTGGCGCACCACGGCGCCTGGGATCCCGCCGCCGCGGAACTCGGCGTGCACCGGCACACGTTGCGCAACCGTGTGCGCAAGGCGGAGCAGGCGTTGAACAGGTCGATGGACTCGCCCGGCCTGCGCGCGGAGCTGTGGCTGGCGCTGAACAGGCCTTAAGAGATTCGTGTCCTTATCCGGGACGCGTCGGCGCGCGTAGCGTGCGTCCCTGGCCGGGCTGGTCCCCCTCGGCCGGAAATCCGCCGCCACGACGAAAGGGATCCGAAAGAAGGCAATTCGACATGGGTACATTGCTGCCCGTCGCCGCCGCCGCTGTGCTGGTGCTGACCGGCTCGGCCGGCGTTTCCGCGAAGCCGCTGGACGTCTTGGCGTGCACCGATCTGAGCACTCGCACGTTGGACGGCAGCTGCAACAACCTCGCCCATCCGGAGTGGGGCAAGACCAACACCGAGTACCTGCGCGTCGCCGCGGCGCGGTATGCGGACGGCGTTGCCCGGCCGTTGGGCGGGCCGAACGAGAGGTACGTCAGCAACCGGTTGTACAACGACTCCGCGCAGAACCTGTTCTCCGAACGTGGTGTGTCCCAATGGGGTTTCGTGTGGGGTCAGTTCATGGACCACACCTTCGGCCTGCGGCAGGAGGCTGGAGGAGAGAACGCTCCCATCCCGTTCAACCGAAGTGATCCGCTCGAGGAGTTCCGCAACGACATCGGGAACATCGGGTTCCAGCGCACCCCGGCCGCTCCCGGCACGGGGACCGGGAACACCGTCCGCCAGCAGATCAACACCGTCGACAGCTACATCGACGGGTCCAGCGTCTACGGCTCCGACGCGGCGCGCGTCGAGTGGTTGAGGGAGGGCCCGGTCGACGGAAATCTCGCCAACAACGGTGCGCGTCTGTTGCTGGACAACGGGTTCCTGCCGAGGCGGGACTTCAGAGGCAACGCGTCCACGGCGCCGGTGATGGCCGCCGACGGCCGGCTCCGGGCGACCCCCGGCCGGGCGATGGTGGCGGGCGACGTCCGAGCGAACGAGAACGCGGCGCTCACCGCAACGCACTCGTTGTTCGCCCTGGAACACAACAGGATCGTCAACGCGCTGCCCCGCAGCCTGCCCGCTGCGACGGCGTTCGACATCGCGCGCCGGGTGGTCGGCGCCGAGCAGCAGTACATCACCTACACCGAGTTCCTGCCCGCGCTCGGCGTGTCCCTGGCGCCGTACCGCGGTTACAACCCGAATGTGAACGCCGCGCTGTCCAACGAGTTCGCGGTCGTCGGCTACCGGGCGCACAGCTTCATCCACGGCGAGCTCGAACCCATCGCACCAGAGGGGACGTACACCGAAGCGCAGCTGGAAGCCTTCGAGGCACAGGGCATCGAGGTCGAGCACGAGGACGGCAACGTCGTTCTCGTCGTGCCGCTGAACATCGCGTTCTTCAACCCGGACCTGCTCAGGGGCATCGGCCTCGGACCGGTGCTGAAGGGCATCGGCGCCGAGCCGGAGTACAAGAACGACGCGCAGATCGACAACCAGCTGCGCAGCGTCCTGTTCCAGATCCCGGTACCGGGCAACCCCGGCTGCCTCGACGGTCCGCAGCTGCCGCAGTGCTTCCGTGCCGTGACGGACCTCGCGGCGATCGACATCGCACGCGGCCGTGACCACGGTCTGCCGCTCTACAACGACCTGCGGCGCGCGTACGGGCTCGCCCAGAAGACCACCTTCAACGCGATCACCGGGGAATCCAGCAGCACCTTCCCGAACGACCCGTTGATCAACCCGAACGACCCGGTCAACGACCCCGACACCCTGGACTTCGTCCGCCTGCGCGACGGCGCCGGCAACGTGGTCCCGCTCGACGTCGCGGCCGCCGCCGACGCGATGGGTGTCACGGGCGTCCGCCGGTCCAGCGACGCCGCCCGGATGCGGGCGATGTACAGCGACGTGAACCGGCTCGACGCGTTCGTCGGCATGTCGGCCGAACCGCACCGCTCCGGCCACGAGCTGGGCGAGCTGCAGGAGGCGATCTGGAAGAAGCAGTTCGAGAACCTTCGTGACGGCGACCGGTTCTTCTACCTCAACGACCCGGTGCTGGCCGACATCCAGGCCCGGTACGGGATCTCCTACCGGCGCACGCTGGGCCAGATCATCGAGCAGAACACCGGCACGGACGTGGAGGCCAACGTGTTCCTGTCGGACATCCCGATCCTGCCCGCGTGGGCCAACGCCACGGCGTACGCGATCGACGACGTGATCGTCTACAGGGGACAGACGTACGTGTGCCGTCAGGCACACAGGTCCCAGCTGGACTGGACGCCACCGGTCACCCCTGCGCTCTGGCGGCTCGTCAGCTAGAACCGCGTCGAGTCA
Source organism: Lentzea miocenica (assembly GCF_033949945.1). Taxonomy (NCBI): domain Bacteria; kingdom Bacillati; phylum Actinomycetota; class Actinomycetes; order Pseudonocardiales; family Pseudonocardiaceae; genus Lentzea; species Lentzea miocenica. The sequence goes on along the minus strand of NZ_JAXAVW010000044.1, from coordinate 17,456 downwards.
GGTCCGTCCGGCCGGAGCCCTTCGGCCGGGCGACCGCGGCCTCACGGGCGATACAGGGCGATCGCCGCCTCGTTTGTCACCGACGACGTTCAAGCCGAGCACCGTCATACCCTCACGAGCGATGAGCGCTTCAGCGGCCGTGAGGATGGCGGATCCGTATCCGAGACGTCTGTGTGTAGGGAAGACGTTGATGTCGTACAGCCATGCGGAGCTCGCCGTGCCGGTGACCTGCCCGGGGTCCGGGCCGATCCACGCGTTCCCCACTGCCTCGCCGAGCTCGTTCTCGGCCGTCAGCAGATGGTGGCCGGCCGTGCCGAGGCCGTCGGGGAGGAATCTCGTGGTGCCACTCCGGACCCGCTCCAGCGCGACCTGTTCCGGCATCGTCCTGCTGAGCACACGCACCGACTCGGCTTCACGATGGTCGGTCGCGGACCGGTACTCCGCGATCGTCATCTTCCGCAACGTCACCTGCTGCACGGCCATGGCGCCATCTTCGATCGACCACGTGCGACGACGCCACTCGATTCCGAGCCGGCGCGGCTCAGTCGACGGCGAAGGTCAGCGCGGCGGTGTAGCCGGACTGGACGTTCCCCGACATGGTCGCCATCTGGTGGTCCACCCCGTCGCGGAACACCATGTCCTGCTTCAGGGAGGTCCGCGACATGTTCTGGACGCTCTGCGTGTACCCGGTCGTGCCGTAGACCTCCTTGCACGTCGTCTCGGGCAACGCGAGCTGGGACGTCGTGACCTTGTTGCCCGCGCTGGTGGCCGCTGCCAGCGTCGGGTAGACCTCGAAGTGGATGTGCGGCCAGCGTCCCGAGTACGCGCCGGGGAAGACGCTGACGAACTTCAGTTTCCCGGAGCTGTCGGCCTCCTGGACGCCACGCAGGAAGTTCTCGCTCTTCACGCGGTCCGAGTACATCGAGTAGTCGCCGTTGATGTCGCAGTGCCAGAGGTAGACGGCGGCACCGGCGAACGGCTTGCCGTCGGGGTTCTGGACGGTCAGCTCGATGGTCAGCCGCACGCCCTCGGCCGTGCGGGTCGAGGAACCGAAGCTGGACCGGATGTCCGAGCGCACGATGCCGCTCTGGGTGAGCGCGTTCGGGCCGTTGGAGCCGTCACCGGGGTAGGGACCGGCGGTCTCCTCGGGGATCGCGGCCAGCGGGCTGCCGTCAGCGGTCGTTCCGGCCGAACCGGTGGTGGTCGTGGTCGAGGGGGACGTGGTGGTGGTCGACGGGGCGCAGGCCACGAGCGTGAGGCCTGCGCCGCCGATCAGCGACAACGCCCGCCGGCGCCCGAAGAGCGTGGCGAGGTCGAACTGGAGGCCGCGGTCGTGGTTGTCCGTCATGGGCACCAGATTGCGGCCATTTCCTGTGAAGCGCCTGTGGAAGGCCTGTCTGTGTCTTATTGCCGCTGCTCCGCAGACGGCGGTGAGTTCGTCGAGAAGTCGGTCGTCCGGCCACCGCTTCGGGCCGAATCGCCTCCGGCGGTTGACCCGAAGAGGCGACCGGACGACCGACACGAACTCACAGAGATAGCAGCACGGTGCTGGAGCCATGTCGGGGTAGGAGCTTCAGCACCGTGCCGCCGAACGTGCCGGGCGTTGAGGAGAGTGACGCCCAGCCCGTCGTCTTGGAGCGCAGTTCCTCGACGGTCGAGGCCTCCACGACCTTGCCGTCGATCACCACCCGTTTCACCCCGGCCGGAATCATGAGCTGCGATTCCTGAGGCGCGTCCTTGAGCCGGACCAGGAGGTGCTTGCCGAACGAGTCGGCCTGGAGGTTGCCGAACCTGCCGTCGGCGGTGGGCGACACCAGCCAGCCCGCGCGGTCCTTCCGGTCGAGGTCGTTGACACCCCACGGCTTCGCCCAGATGTCCGGCGTCCGGAAGTTGAACGGCATCGCGGAGGAAGCCCGCAGGTAGAGCGGCGATTCGTCCAAAGTGGTCTCACGTGTGATTGTTCGCCCACCGGCCACCGTCGTACCGCTGTACAGGTCGATCCACTCGCCGGGAGGCAGCCACACGTCCACCGGCGTGGGCTTGCCGGCCGCGCCATCGGCTTCGGCGCGATCGGCTGTCACCGGAGCCGCGAGGAGGTCGGGCCCGACCATGAACTGCTGGTCAGCTTTCCAGGCAGCCTCCTCGCGCGGATACCGGAACGCCATCGGCCGCGTGATCGGCGTGCCGTCGCGAGACGCCCGCACGGCCTGCGCGTAGAGGTACGGGAACAGCTCGTAGTGCAGGACGGCGGCGCGCTTGAACCGGTCGAACGTCGCCGGGTCGTACACCCACGGCGTCGAGTTGCGGCCCGAGCTGCCGACCTGGAACACCGGCGTCACCGCGGACTGCTGCGCCCACCGCACGAACAGCGACTCCGACGGCCCGCCACCGAGGTTGCGGTAGCCGCCGATGTCCGAGCCGTGCACGGGGTGGCCGGAGATCCACGAGTTGATGCCGCGCCGGGTCGTCAGCCGCAGCCCGTCGAAGCTCATGTCCGCGTCGGCCTGCCAGAACCCGCGCAGCAGCGTCGGCATCCCGTCGCCGCCCGCGCGGAACAACGTCGTGTAGTTGTCGCCGTGCACCTTCCGCAGCATCTTCACCACGGATTCCGCGTACAGCAACGGATACTGGTTGTGGATCAGCGTGCCGGGCCCGCCGGCGAACGTCGTCTCCTCGAAGTTGTGCTCCTCGCCGCGGTCGCCCTTGACGAAGTTCACGCCCATCCGGAACACGGCTTCGAGCTTCGCCTCGTAGTGAGCGCGCGCGACCGGGTTCGTGAGGTCGATGTCCCGCACGTTGGTGCGGTCGGACTGGGCGAAAGAGCCCTCGGGGTAGTCGTGCGGGCATTCCTTGCCGTCAGACAGCTTGCTCAGGAACGGCGCCACCCACACACCCAGGTTCACACCACGTGAGCGCATCCAGTCGATCGTGCCCTGTGCGTCCGGATACATCGTCTTGTCGAACTTCAACGCGCCGATGCACGCGTACGTTGGCCGTGCGCCTACCGGACCTTGTTCCCACGGGTTGTCGACCCAGAGCGTGTCCAGCGGGACGCCGCGTGCCTGGAACTGCGTGACGTCCTCGACGATCTCGTCGGAGTGGTTGTACTTGTCCCGCCACTTCGTCAGCGCGAACTGCCTCGCGGGCGGCAGGGTCGGCGTGCCGGCGCGCTGGAAGTACGCCGAGTTGACCTGCGCCGGCGAACCCGCGTGGACCTCGTAGTCGAGCCGTGAAGTCTTGAAGCACAGCTGGATCCGGTCCGGGACGCCGTACGTCACCGGACAGGGAGCGGGCTTGTCCGCGCAGTGGTCGTCGGCGAGAGCGCCGGGGAACGCCGTGCGGCCGATGGCGCGAGTGTCCGCGTAGACGCCGTAGCCCGCGCTGGACATGAAGAACGTCGACGGCGCGCCGTTCTTGTTGCACTTGCCGAACGTCGAGGCGCCGACGAACACCGCCTTGTTCAGCAGCACTCGTCGTTGCAGGTCGACGAACATCGTGTGTGCGCCACCGCCGAGGAAGTGCTCCTCCAACGACCCGGTGAGGTTCGCCGACACCTGCGCGACGCCGGTGGAGGGCTCCAGCGTCCAGCCGACCCGCAGGCCACGAGCGGTTCGCGTCACGACCACGGAAGCGCTCCTGGACGCCTCCGTGGTCGCCACGACGTACCGCACGCCGCCCGGAACCCGTTTCTGGGCAACGACGTTCGTCAACGAGTGCTGCGTGCCGTCCGCGAGCCGGTAGAACGTCTCGCGCTGGCCGGTCAGCGTTCGCCTGCCGTCCTGGAAGTCCAGCGAGAACGGGTTGTTCACGGCTTTCCACGACAGGCCGGAACCGGCCAGCGCGACCGGTGAGCCGGCCGAGAGCCCGGCCGCGACGAGGAGGAGTGCCAGCAGGAACCTCATGCCGGCACCACCCCGTTGATCGTCGTGTTGCGGAACACCAGGTTGTCGGTGTTCTCGATCAGGTTCGGCTGGGTGATCCCGGTGAAGGTGGAGTTCGAGATCAGCACGTTCTTGATGTGGGACTGGGGGAACCCGCGGAACGTCGCCGCGGTCCGGCCGCCGTTGATCCGCATCCGGTCGACGGTCACGTTGTTGATCTGCGGGAAGAAGCCCTTGGTGCCACCGTTCTGGTAGTACATCGACACGTAGAGGATCTCGCGCTCCACGTTCTGGCCGAAGACGTTGCGCAGGTGGACGCCGTCGATCACGCCGCCGCGGTCCTGGTTCGTCTTGATGTAGAGCGCGTGCTTGATCGGGTAGCGGCCGGGAAAGTCCGGCGCGTTGATCTCGCAGTCGCGGCAGAACACCTTCCGCACGCCACCGGACATCTCGCTGCCCACGGTGATCCCGCCCCAGCGGCCGGAGAACTTGCACCGCTCGACCACGATGTGGGTGGACGGGATGCCGACCCGCCGTCCGTCGGCATCCCGTCCGCACTTGATGACGACACAGTCGTCGTTGGTGTTGAACTTCGAGTCGTGCACGTGGGCGTACGAAGAGGAGTCCAGGTCCACGCCGTCGCCCTGGGAGTTCGTCGAGTAGATCTCGATCCGCCGCACGGTGATGTTCCGCGAGAACACGAAGTGCAGCGACCACATCGCCGGGTTCTTGATCAGCACGTCCTCGACGAGGAGATTCTTGCAGCGGAAGAACTGGATCATGTTCGGCCGCATGTTCTTGCCGGGACCCATGACGCGTTGCTCGACGGGCACGCCGTCCTCGCCCCACTGCCGCAGCAACGCGGTGGAGCCCGCGCCCCAGCTCGCCCACTTGCCGCTGGGCGCGTCGCCGTCGATCGTGCCCTTGCCGGTGATCGCGATGTTCTTCTGCTCGAACGCGTAGATGAACGGCTGGTAGTTGTAGCAGAGCGTGCCCTCCCAGCGGGTGAGCACGAGCGGCAGGTAGTCCTCGGGGTCGGTGGAGAACTTGACGGTCGCGCCCTCGCGGACGTGCAGCTCCACATTGGACAGAAGTCTGATGCCGCCGGTGAGGAACGTGCCCGCGGGAACGACGACACGTCCCCCACCGGCTCGGTGGCACGCCGTGATCGCGCGGTGGAACGCCTCGGTGTTCTTGGTGAGGCCGTCACCCTTCGCGCCGTACGCGGTGACGTCGTAGTCCTTCCTTCGGAAACGAGGAGGACAGATGCGCGCCAAGATCAGCGGCACTTCCCACCACGGGTCTTTGCCGAACCCCTGCAGGGACGGGGAGGCTGCCGCCACGCCTGCCGGGAGCAGGAGACCAGCGGCCGTCAGACCGGACACACGCGCGAAATCACGACGTGACAAGGACACAGGGCTTCTCCTCAGACCTTCTTGCCGTTGATGGTGACGTTCGTGAACGTGGTGCCGTCCGCGTTCTTGATCGACGGTTTGGCGGTCGAGACGCCGGTGAACGTGCTGTTGGAGACGGTCACGCCCTTGATGTGCGACTCGGACAGGCCGTCCAGGGTGACGGCTGTCTTCTTGACCCCGTTGACGGTGAAGCCGTCGGCGGTGATGTTCTGCACCTTGGGGTTCACGACCGGGCCGTAGCCGGGACCGGTCAGGCTGTAGTTCAGCGTCACCATGATCGCCTCGCGATCGACGTCGGTGGCCTTGATCCGCCGGGCGTGGACGTTCTCCACGGTGCCGCCGCGCCGCTTGTTCGTCTTGATGTACAGGACGTGGAACGGCTTGTACGACGAACCCTTCTTGACCGTGCAGTCCTGGAAGAACACGTTGCGCACGCCGCCGGACATCTCGCTGCCGACCGTCAGCGCGCCCCAGCGGCCCTCGAACGAGCAGTTCTCGATGACGATGTTCTCGCTCGCGACCCCGACCCGCCGTCCGTCGATGTCGCGGCCGGCCTTGATCGCGATGCCGTCGTCACCGCAGTCGAACCGGCAGCCCGTGATGTGCACGTACTGCGAGGCTTCCGGGTCGCAGCCGTCGACCATGCCGCCGCGGCTGTAGACGAAGATGTTGCGGATCGTCACGTTGGTGCACAGCACCGGATGCACGTTCCACATGGCGGAGTTCCGCAGCCGCACGCCCTCGACGAGGACGTTCCGGCACTCGTAGAGCGTGATCATGTTCGGCTTGAGGTAGTGGCCCATGCCGAACCTGCGGTCCGTCACCGGCCTGTTGTCGACGGCCTGCTTCTGCAGCTGCTCCCAGTCGGGCTGCCGCTTGCCGTCGTAGTCGAACCACGGGCCGGACGGGCCCTGGCCGTCGATCAGGCCGGGACCGGTGATCGCGATGTTCTCGGCCTTGCGGGCGTAGATGAACGACGAGAAGTTCATGCACTCGATGCCCTGCCACCGGGTGTAGACCAGCGGGTAGTCCTTGGGATCGGTGGAGAACTTGATCGTGGCTCCCTCGGAGACGACGAGGTTCACGTTGCTCAGCAAGGTGATCGCGCCGGTGAGGAAGCTGCCCTTCGGCACGACGACCTGGCCGCCGCCCGCCGCGTTGCAGGCTTCGACGGCCTTCTTGAACGCCTCGGTGTTCTTCGTCTTGCCGTCGCCCTTGGCGCCGTAGGCGGTGATGTCGAACTTGGCGGAGGGGAAGGTCGGCGGCACGATCTTGGCGAGGATCGCGGGCACCTGGTCCCACGGCGACTCGGCCATCGGGATCGCCGCGTGCTCTTCCGCCGCCGCCACCGGTGCGTTCAGGAACGAGCCCGACAACATCGTGACACCAGCGGTGGCCCCGGCGACTTTGAGGAAGTCGCGGCGGTTGGTCTCCATCGGCCGTCCTTTCGCGCGCATGCGTTGAAACCACAAGCTGCGGCGGCGGCTCTTGAGAAGGTTGTGTAAACCTTTTCAACCGATGTCTACACCCGTTTCCGGCCCCGCGTCAACGGCTGCCCGAAGTCGGCATACTGGCGTGCGTGCTCGGATTGCGTCCGGCGGAACTCGCGGTTTACGAGACGCTCGTGGACTCGTATCAACTAGGTGTGACGGAGCTTTGTGCTGCGACGGAACTGGCGGAGCGGCTCGTTCGCGCCGCGCTGGGGTCCTTGACCGATCTCGGTTTCGTCCATCAGGCGAACGGGCTGCACACGGCGGTCGCTCCGGACGTGGCGCTGGCGATGTACCTGCTGCGGCGCGAGGACGACCTGCGCAGGGACCGGTTGCTGGCGGGGGAGTTGCAGGTGCGCTACGAACGCGCGGCGGGCGTACGCGCTCCCGCCGACCTCGTGGAGGTGGTGCACGGCGCGGAGGCGATCTCGCGGCGGGTCGACCAGGTGATGCGCACCGCCCGGCACGAGGTGCGGTTCGTGGACAAGCCGCCGTATGCCAAACCTCCGACGTCGTTGCACCCGGTGGAGGAGGAGCTGCTGAACCGCGGTGTCCGGTTCCGCGGGATCTACGAGCGGCGGGCGCTGGAGCTGCACGACCTGCGCGCCGACCTGGAAATGGGGCTGTCGCTGGGGGAGGAGGCACGGGTGGTCGCGGTCGCGCCGACGAAGATGATCCTCGCCGACGCGCACCTGGGACTGATCCCGTTGCACAGCACGGAGACCGCGCTGGAGAGCGCGGTCATCGTGCACCGGTCCGCGTTGCTCGACTCGCTCGGAGCCCTGTTCACCCGGTTCTGGGAGGACGCCGTGCCGCTCGCGCTGCCCGGCGAGCCCGCCTCGAACGAGGTCTCGATCGGGGACGCGCGGCTGCTGGCGTTGCTCGCCACCGGGCTGCCGGATCGCAGCATCGCGAAACAGCTCGGGCTGAGCTACCGCACCTACCAGCGGCGGTTGCACCGGCTGATGGAGGAACTGGGCGCGCAGACCCGTTTTCAGGCGGGTCTGCGCGCCGCGGCCAGGGGCGCGGGATCCCTGCTACCCCCGCCCCAGACTCCGGGCCGGAATCCGGCTCAGCCGGACTGAACCCGGAACGCCTTCTGGATGGTCTGCGTGACCGTGTTCCCGGCGCCGTCCCTGGCGTCGGTGCGCAGCCACACCTCACCGGCGGGCTTGTCGATCGTGACCTGCCAGCCGTCACCGTCCGGCTGGATCTGCGCCGGACGCCACGTCACGCCGTCCGTCGACCACTGCACCTTCACCACGGTGATCGGCGCGCTGTTGGTCGCGTGCACGTGGTACACGAACGGTTTGCCGGCCGGGGCGGAGTTCGTGAGGTCGAGCGGCAGGTCGTGCCGGAGCTGGATGAGCGGCTGGAACTGACAGGCCGGGGCCTGCGCGTGGCAGGAGTAGCCGCGCGGTGGCGGGTTGAGCGAACGCCGGGACTGGAACGTCCAGCTCGTGTCGGTGCGTGGCGCGAGCGTGAACAGCACCGGGTTGACCGCTCCCGCGACGGCTCCTGGCGCGTGGGTCTCGATCGTGTCGAGGCGGTAGGTGGCCGGGTCGGGGGACAACGGGAAGGTCGGGTAGAACGCGAGCGGGTCCTGGTTCGCCGGGATCTCCCGCGTGCCCTGGAAGAGCCTGGCCTTGGTGGTCGTGAAGAACTTGCTGTTCTGGTAAGGGTTCGTGTAGTGGCCGGGGTTGCCGTCCGTCCACTGCAGAGCGGGGACGAACGTGTCTCCGGTGCGGCAGTTCGAGCAGAGCTGCCGCCACGCGTCACCGGCCGCGGGATAGCGCGCCGGGTGGTCGGACTGCAGGTCGATCGCGGTGCTGTGCATCGGGCCCGCGAACCACCGTTCGACGGCGGCCGCCTGGCCCGCCCTGAACACGTTCTCCTGGTACATGGCCATGGCGGCGCGCTGGCCCTTGGCGTCCGTGCCGCTCAGCGTGACCGAGCGCTTCCAGACGATCCGGTCGTCGCCGGGGCCGATGTACTCGGTCCAGGCCTGGGGCGGGGTGAACGTGGTGCCGCGCATGATCTGCGACTGCCACAGCCCGGTCGGGAACGGGTACCAGGTCTTCTGCACGGTCAGGCCGGGTTTGTCGGCGTGGTAGGCGGTCTTGCGCATGACGAGCTTGGAGGGGTCGACCGTGGTGCGGTGGTTGGCGGGGATGCCGTTGGCGTCCAGGAAGCTCAGGTTGAACACGGATTCCGGGCCGCGCTTGATGCTGAGCTTCGTCGTGGTCTGCTTCGCCACGAACTCGCCGTCGGCGTTGCCGATGCTGAGCGAGGGCAGCGCCGTGCTCGCGAGACCGGTCAGCGGGAGTGCGCCGGGTTCATCCACATAGGACAGCAGTGCCTTCTTGCCTTCCTGGGCCGCGATGATCGCGGCGGCGTTGGCGGCCTTCACCATGTTGGCGGGGATGTCCGGCCGGAGTTTGACGACCTTGATGCCGTCGGTCACGTCGCCGGCCCACTTCGCGGACAGGGTCGCGACGTCGCCGTCGGCCTTCAACGTCCGGCCACCGGAGGTCAGTGAGACCGTGGCGGACTGCAGCGTGACGTTGTCCTGCAACGAGATCGCGCCCTCCTTCGCGGCGGCGGCCGGGGTGGCGCGGACCTCCCACGGCGAGGTGCCGAGCACGGCGGAGGTCTCGATGATCAGCGGTTGCTGTTCTCCCGGGAGCACGCGGCGCATGGTGACCGTGCGATCGCGTTGCTCGGCCGGGCCCGGCGGGACGACCTCGACCGGGACCGTCTTGCGGGCGTCGAGCGAGACGTCCGCGGCGCCGCTGACGGTGAGTTCCGGTGCGGCGAGAGCGGACCAGCGGCGGGTGCCGGGGGTGTTCTCGGTCGCCCAGCTCACGGCGGAGTAGCGGCCGCTCGGCACGTTCGCGATGCCCTCGCCGTTCACGACGTCGAAGTAGTAGCTGACCGTGTCGTCGAACGGGTCGTTGAGGTCGTCACCGCCGTTGGAGTCGTCGATGAGCTGGCCGAACGCCGGTGCCGGCGGCTTCCCGGCGGCGTCGCGGACGTGCACTGAGACCGGGAAGGTCCGCGGTGCCTCGTACACGCTGACCGGGGTGCGCAAGGTCGTTCCCGGACCGGTGGCGGTGACGACGCCGCCGTAGACACCGGCCGGGCCGGCCTCGGGGTCGAGGGTGAGGGTGGCGGTGGCCTTCGCACCGGCCGGGATGGTGAGACGGGACGGGGTGAGCCGGAACGCGGTGGTGGGCTTGCCGTCCCAGCCCTTGAAGCCGGCGGTGAGATCCAGGGTCAGCGGGACCGCGGAGTCGTTGGTGTAGCCGAGTTCGCGGGTGAGCGTGCTGTTCGTGCCCCGGTCGTAACGGCCGAAGCTGGCCGCCGCGGTCGCCGTTGCCTTCTGCGTGACGGCACGAGCCACGTCCACTCGCCCCGCACCCTGCTCGTACCAGGGCATCCCCACGTCGGCCGCACTCGTGACGAGCGCGTTCTTCAACGTCTGCGCGGACCAGTCCGGATGCTGCTGAGCGAGGATCGCCGCGGCCCCGGCCACGTGCGGTGTCGCCATCGACGTGCCGGAGGCGGCGGTGTGCAGGTCGTCGACCGGGGCGCCCATCGACGTGCCGGCGGCGCGGGCGGCCACGACCCCGACGCCCGGTGCGTTGATCTCGGGCTTCACCCACGCGTCGCCGATGCGCGGTCCGGTGCTGCTGAACTGCGCCAGCTTGTTCTGCCGGTCCACCGCGCCGACCGTCAACGCGGACGCGGCGGCGCCGGGAGAGGTGACCGAGCGACCGGCCGGGCCGTTGTTGCCCGCCGCCACCACGAACAACGTGCCCGTCTCGGCGGACAGCTGGTCGACCAGGGCGCTCAGCTCGTCGGTGCCGTCCGTGACGTCGCCGCCGAGGCTGAGGTTGACGATCTTCGCGCCGGAGCGGGCCGCCCACTCGATGCCGGCCATGACCTGGGAGGTGTCGCCCTCGCCAGCGCCGTTGAACACCTTGGCGATCACCAGTTTCGCGCCGGGGGCCACGCCTTTGTACTTGCCGCCGGTGCCCGCGATGGTCGCGGCGACGTGCGTGCCGTGACCGTGCAGGTCGGTCGCGTCCGGCTCGTCGGAGAAGTTCTCGACGGCGGTGAGCTTGCCGGCGAGGTCGGGATGCTGGGCGTCGACGCCGGTGTCGACGACGGCGACCGTGACGCCAGCGCCGTCCAGGCCCAGCTTCCAGGCTTCCTGGGCACCGATCTGCTTCGTGGTCTGGTCGAGCGCGACGCGGATCGGGCGGTCGAACGTCAACCGCGTCCCCGATTTCGCGCTCATGTCCAGCGACTGCCAGAACTCCCGCGCCTTGGCCTTCTCCACGTGGATGCCGGAGGCGTTGAGGCTGGCGATCCTGGTGTGGGCCTGGGCGGAGAAGCCACCTGTCATCAGCACCGGGACGGTGGTGGTGCGGTCGTCGGACTGACCGGTGCGGACGAGTTCGGTGACGTTGAAGAGGGTCCGTGCGACGGTGCCGGACGTGACGGCGCCGATCGCGTCCGACGGGTAGACGAACAGACCCTTGGGCGTCGTCATCGTGTGGAAGATCGGTTGCTCGCCGTCCCGCGGCGCGGCGTGGATCTGCGCGAGTTTGCGGCCGTCGTGGCGTTCGGTGTAGTCGACGACGTCACCGGTGATGAGCGTGATCCGGTGGGAAGCCTCGGACGTCTGCGTGGGCGGCGGTGGTGCCGCGGCGGACGCGGGTGGTGCGACGAGCGTGGCCGCGGCGATGACCAATGCCGCCAGGTGTCGAATCACGGCGCCTCCTCCGGTGATCAGGTCATCGCAGGATGAGGGGCCGGAATTCGTTGGGAAACAGGAAGATGCGGCGGTTAGTCGCCGTTGGCGACTTCGCGCCACACAGAGGAGTGCCCTGACCGTCGGGCTCGACGGTCAGGGCACTCGGTGCACCCGCGGTGTGGATCTGTTAGAAGGTGCGTTCCTGCAACGAGAAGTCACGCTGGTTGTTGTTGGTGTCCTGGCTCAGGATGTTGCGCGTGTTGGAGCCGTTCAGCTGCGCGGTCTGCGCGGTTTCCGGAGCAGCGTTCGTGCCTTCCTTCGGCGTGACCGCACCCGCGGAGAACGCGACACCGTCGATCTTGAAAGCGGTCGGCGCGCTGCTGCCGAAGATCGCGACACCACCGAACACCGGAATGCCCTCGGCACCCAGGAAGTTCACCGGCATCACGTGCGGGGTGGAGACCGTGCCGGAGAACTCGGCGCCCGTCAGCACGAGGGTGTCGCCCACGTTGTTCCTGGGCGCCAGCACGATCTGGGAGCCGGTCGTGTCGACCAGCGGGATCGTCTGGATGACCTGGTTCTGCTGGTTGTAGATCTTGAGCACCCAGTTGGTGAGGTCGAGCTGCTGGTCCGTGGTGTTGACGATCTCGATCGCCTCGTCGAGCGGGCCGTTCGCGCCCATCGTCGAGACCTCGTTGATGAGTACCGCCGGCACTGCCAGGAGCTCGGGGCTCTGCGGTTCCTCCGCCGCGGTCGCCATTCCGGCGAACGCGATCGTGCTCGCAAATGCGAGAGCGGTGGCACCGCTCAGCAGTCGACGCATTGTTCCTGTCCCTTCGAGAGATTGCTCGGGAATTTCTCGCAGGCGGCACCTGGGCCTTCGGGGTTGGCCCTGTCTTGCCGCCGGGACTGACTTTGCTCCCGTTTGGCGCATCATCGTAAGGGGCCACTCAATGTTGATTATGGATTGATTTCTCCTGGAGAAGGAATGCGGCACGTGAAGTCGGAGGAGTTGTGATCGGTGTCGCTGGAGGCGCTGTCGCGGCCGAGTGACGAGTCCTGGCCAGAATGTGGACAGGGCGCTGCCGGGGCGTCTTCGCGGCACGGTGATGAGGAGGTCAGCCCCACGCTGTCGGTGTGCGCGCCGTGCCGGTTTCGAGCGATTACGCCGGAACCGTCCACGGTGTCCACAACCAGTCCGGCGGGCACAGTTCCGCTGAACGCGCTGCCCACTATCAGGAAGTATTCACCCGGAGGCACCACGGTGTTCGGGGGGATGGTGGCCAGGATTCGTGGCGTGCGGCCGGAGCAGGCCTGAACGGACCATCCTCCGACGTCTGCGTAGGTGGTCCCGGTGTTGCGCAACTCGACGAATCCGCTCGAACCGAGCGCGATCTCGTTCACTTTCACCGGAGAGACCCCCGGTGAGCTGCCGAACGCGGCACCGGCGAGGAGCAGACACGTTGCGACGGTGTTTCCTGAGGGTGTCACGATCGCAGTCTGGCCTGCTCGCACCGGCCGCTACAGGGGGCCAAAGGCCTTGCCTGCCTGGGACTTGCGTCGACGAACGGTGGCTGCGGGGTCTGGGCGGCGCACCGTTGCACGACGGGGGGCAGGTCAGGCGACCTGCCCGCGCTCCGCTAACCGTAGTGGTCTTCCTTGCTTCCCCGGCGCGTCTCGCGTGCGACGATCGCCGCTTTGTCCACCTCGGCGTGCGGCACGTCGAGCGCCGTGCTGAGGAAGGCGCGCCAGTAGGGGCCGGGAATGCGTTTGCCGCGTTCCCATCTCGACACTTCTTCACGGGTGACGCTGTCGTTTTGTGAGATCTCGCACAACAGGTCCGCAAGTTCGCGCTGAGTGAGGCCCTGCTCCCTCCTCGCCTGCGGAATCAGCGCGGTAATGGGCGGCACATCCTGGTGCTCGTGGGCTGGTTGGACTGCCTTGAGCACGGTTCTGCTCCGTTTCGGTGTGATGGGGTAGGTATGCCGACTACCCTGCCGCAAAGTCTGGATCATGTGTCGGTGCAATGCGGTGATACCGACGGTCGTTGAAAGTTCGCGTACCGACGGAATCGTTCGATCGGATGTTTGGGGGAAACGGAGCTGGTCCAATGGGGTGTGCGTTCTCACATTGTGCGCGGCTGGCTAGTGTGAGCAAGCCGTGATCGTTGCGACAGCAATGACCGGGATGAGAAGGTGGCGAAAATGCTCTCGACGGTCGAAGTGGTGCAGGTGTTCCTCGCGAGACTCGCGGCGCAGGACGCACCGGGCATCGCGCGGTTGTGCGCGCCGGCCGTCGAATGGGAGGCGCCCGACCCGAACGGCGCCAGATGGTCGACCGGCACGCGTACCCGTCGTGAGGTCGAGTCCCAGTTCCTGACCCTGTTCGCCACGTTCGGCCTGGAGCGGCTCGCGGTGCGCCAGGTGATCGTCGACGGAGGAGATGCCGCCGTGGTCGGCTCGGCTCGCTGGCGGGTGCTCGTCACCGGAAAACGCGTGGACCTGCGCTTCGCCGCGGTGCTCTCGGTGCACCTCGGCGAGATCGAGCAGTACTGGCAGATGCCGGACACACTGGCCGCCGCCGTCGCGACCGGCGTCGCGCGGACAGAGGCATGAGCGTCAAACGCGAACAATCGACGCGCACGAGGGCCAAGCTCCTGCTGGCCGCCGCGGAGGTGTTCGACCGCGACGGGTTCGCGGGATCCACTCTCACCGCTGTGTGTGCGCGGGCCGATGTGTCGAAAGGCGCGTTGTATTGCCATTTTCGCTCTAAAGAAGCGCTCGGTGTCGCGATCGTCGAGGAACAGTCCCTTCTGTGGCACCGGTTGCGCGACGAACAGCTCGCGGTGGAGCAGTCGCCGATCCAGGCGCTGATCGCGATGTCGTTCGAGTTCGTCCGCAGGCTGGAGACCGACCTCACCGTGCGGGTGAGCGCGAAGCTGTTGCGGGAGGCGGTGTTCTTCGACGTCGTAGCCGCCGCGCAGGTGGTCGGCTGGGTCGCGGTCGTGCGCGAGCTGCTCTCGCTGGCCAGGGAACGCGGTGAGTTGCGGGCCGAGGTGAACGTGCGGCACGCGGCCGAGCAGATCGTCGCGGAGCTGCTCGGGCTGCAGTTCGTGGCCCAGGCCCTGACCGGTGGAACCGACCTGCGCACCCGGCTCGCGCGGGTGTGGCGGGCGTCTTCTGGCTGTTTGGTGACAGCTCCTGCCTACGAGAAGTTGCGTTTCGAGTGACGGTCGTCTCGGCCCAATCGAGACAGGAATGCCTGGTCACACCGCTGCTGTTGTGCTCCTCGTTCGGTAGACGTCTTTACGATCCTGAGGAGCAGTGGTGGCGGACAGCATCGTCGTGGTGGATCCCTACTCGGCCGGCAAGGGCATCGCGCCCGCGTTCGCCGAGCGCGGCGTCGAGGCGATCGCGGTCCTGACCACCCCGGAGCCGCCCGCGGGACTCGCGAAGACGTGGATTCCCGACGACTACCGCGAGGTCCACGTCCTGTCGGACCTGGACGAGCTCGCGGCGAAGCTCGCCGCGCACGCCCCGATCGCCGTCGTGCCGGGGACCGAGACCGGCGTCGAGACGGCAGAGGCGTTGTCCGAGCTGATCGTGCCGGGCCGGTCGAACGTGCTGACCCTGTCGTCCGCGCGGCGGGACAAGTGGCAGATGGCCGTGGCGCTGCGGTCCGCTGACGTGCCACACCTGCGGCAGATCAGCTCGGACTGCGCCGACGAGGTGGCCGGGTGGTTGCGCCGCGAGGGGCTGGAGAACTCGTCGATCGTGCTGAAGCCGCAGGAGAGCGGCGGTACCGACGACGTGTTCGTGGCGCGGCCGGGTGACGACTGGCGGGCCAAGTTCAACCGGATTCTAGGAAGCGTTAACAAGCTGAACATCCGCAACGACAAGGTGCTCGTGCAGGAACTCGCGGTCGGCACCGAGTACGAGGTGGACACCTACTCGATCGACGGTCGGCACGGCCTGGCCGCCGTGTGGCGGTACGCCAAGGAGTGCCGCGGCGACCGGCTCGGCATCTACCTGTCCAACACGTTCGTCGCGGCGGACGACCCGGTGGTCGACGTGCTGTTCGAGTACGTCTGCCAGGTCCTCGACGCGACCGGCGTGCGCAACGGTCCCGCGCACGTGGAGGTCATGATCACCGCCGACGGCCCGCGGCTGATCGAGATCGGCGCGCGGCTGGCCGGTGCCGAGCAGCAGGAACTTTCGATGCTCGGCGCACGAGAAAGCCAAATAACGCGGATGGTGCGTCATCGCGTGGACGGTGACACGTCTGTAGGTAGGTACGAGCAACATCAGCACGTGAAGTCGGTGTACCTGTCGTCGCCCGCCGCCGGAGAGCTCGCCAACGCCGTGCGGTTCGACGAGCTTTCCTCACTTTTGCCGAGTTACCACAGTGATGTGCTCCCGTACCGGGAAGGTTCGACGGTTCCGCGTACCGATGACCTGTGGACGTCGTTGGGGTACGTGGTGCTGGCGACGATCGACCTTGAGCAGCTGGAACGCGATGAGGTGCTGGTGCGGGAGATCGAAGCGGGACTGATCGTAGTTTGATCTTCAGGTTGGCCGGGTAGCCGGAATTCCACGCGACCCGTTAGGTTGCTTTGCAACGAGCGGAGGCCCATGAGCGAACCTTGGGACGGTGACCTGACCGGCGCGGTGATCGATGATCGCTACGTGGTCGGCTCGCTGCTCGGGTCCGGTGGCATGGCAGAGGTCTATCGCGCGTACGACCGCTCGACCACGTCCTCGGTCGCCATCAAGATCTTCGCGGGCCCCGGCCTCCCCGACGACGAACTGCGGTTGCAGCGCGAGGCGACCATGCTGTCGTCGCTGGAATGCCCCGGCATCATCCCGGTGTACGCGTCCGGCACGTTGTCGCGCCGCCCGTACTTCGTGATGCGCGAGATCACCGGCGGTACCCTGCGCCAGCGCATGCGCGAGCCGCTGCCGCCCCGGTTCGTGGCGCGGTTCGGCAGCCAGATCGCGTCGGTGCTGGACCACGTGCACTCGCTCGGCGTGGTGCACCGCGACATCAAGCCGTCGAACATCCTGCTCGACGACGAGGAGAAGCAGGCCTACCTGGCGGACTTCGGTCTCGCGCTGGTCGCCGAGGTGACGCGGGTGACGACGTCCGGGGTCCTGGTGGGGACCGCGGGATACCTGTCACCGGAACAGGTTCGCGGTGGTGACGTCGGACCGGCCGCGGACGTGTACACGCTGGGCCTGGTGCTGCTCGAGTGCCTGACCGGGCGGGTCGAGTACCCCGGTGGTGACGCCGAGGCCGCGCTGGCCCGGCTGGCGCGGGCGCCGCGGATTCCGATCGACCTGCCGTTGGCCTGGGTGTCGTTGCTGTCCGCGATGACCGAGATGGATCCAACGCGGCGGCCCACCGCCGCACAGTGCGCCCGGTCGCTCTCGGCTGCTTTCGAGGCCAGCCGCGGGTTGCCCGCGTTGCTGCCGGACGCGGCGGTGTCGGCTCCGGCCGCGGTCTCGGCCTCGGTTTCGCCTGAGGTGCCTCGGCAGTGGCGGGGCAAGCGGTTGGCGATCTCCGCCGCCTGCGCGGCGGCCGCGACGGCGGTGGCGGTCGCGGTGGCGAACTTCGGCGGGGGCGGGAGCGAGGCGCCGGCCGCCGACCAGACCGTGATCCAGGACCCGCGGACTCAGGTCGTGACGGTGACGCCTTCCACAGTGACCGTCGTGCAGACGACGGACGGGCCCGGGGCACCGCAGCCAGGAGGTCCGGTGCCGGGCACGGTGGCGCCCACCTCGTCGCCGGCGGGCACGGAGGGCGGTGTCGTGGCACCGACCGGGGAGTCGGCCAAGCCCAGTGAGGACAGGCAGAAGGGCAAGAAGAAGGACCGCACGGGGTCGTCGGTCCCGACTCCCACCTCGCTTCC
>NZ_JAXAVW010000043.1:0-91620 GCF_033949945.1 Lentzea miocenica | reverse complement strand
AAGGCCTAACAAAGCACTACTAAAGGCCTTCGAGGGCCTCACGCATCGGCCGCATCTTGGCGTGCGCCTCCTGCACCTCGATGTCCGGATCCGAGTCCGCCACGAGCCCACAGCCGGCGAACAACCGTGCGGTGGACCCGGAGATCTGCGCACAGCGCAAAGCGATGCCGAGTTCACCGTCGCCGTTGCCGTCGATCCACCCGACCGGCCCGGCATACCGCCCGCGGTCCATGCCCTCGAGCTGCGAGATCAACGTCGTGGCGTCCAGCCGGGGCGTGCCACCCACCGCCGCGGTCGGGTGCACGGCCTCGCCGAGGTGCAGCAACGACGTGGACGAAGACAGTTCCCCGATCACGTCGCTGGACAGGTGCGACACGTTCGGCAGTCGCAGCACCGAAGGCCCCTCCACCGACATCGTGGTGCAGTACGGCCGGAGCGTCTCCGCGAGAGAGGTGATCGCGTAGTCGTGCTCTTCGAGGTTCTTCTCCGACGACATCAACGCCGCCGCGAGCTCCTCGTCTGACACACCGTCGTGCGGCCACGTCGTGCCGGCCAGCACCCGCGAGTCCACGACCGAACCGGTCCGGCGCAGCAGCAGCTCAGGCGTGGCACCGACCAGTCCGTCGACGGCGTAGGCCCAGCACTCCGGATACCGCCGTGCGAGACCTTGAAGCACAAACCGCTGGTCAAGCCGTCGATCGGTCACAGCCACCAGGTCGTGGGCCAGCACGACCTTGTCCAGTTCGCCCGCGCGCATCCGGGCGACGGCCGAGCGCACGGCCTCGCGGTACTGCGTGACCGGAAGCTGCCCGTTCGCGTACCGGACCGTTGAGGGGCGCGACAGTGGCGCGACGTTGGGGGCCGGGTCCGAGGCGCCGATCGTGGTGATCCACTGCTCGCCGTTGCGGCGGCCGACCACGACTTCGGGGACGATCAGCACCGAGTCGCCCGGCTCGTCGGCGAAGGCCATCGAGACGAACGCGACGGGGCCGCTGCCCGGCACGCCCAGTTCGTCGTCGACGTCGAGGTGCGAGACGAACTCGCGCCACCACTTGTCGGCCTGCGCGAACCTGTCCGGGCCGCTGACCTCCAGCCTTGCCGCTTCGCCCCACCCCACGAGACCTGAACCGTCGCGCACCCAGGCGAGCGCGTGCTCCGGGTCTGGCAGCAGTCCGAGCAGGTCACCGGCGGTGTCCCGCTTCGACCGAACGCGAATTCGCTGCCGTGTGCGCGATGTCGGTGCAGAGGTCACGTCTCGACTGTATGGACCTCAACCTGAAAGCGCGGCACCCGCCCGGCTCTAGACTTCTCAGTTGTGGTGGAGGACGCAGTGACCAAGCCGCCGCTCGGTGTTCGCGTCCGCCGTGCGGTCAGTAGAACGTTGCTCGTGGTCGGCGGGTTGGTCACGCTCGTGTGCGTGCTGCTGCCGATCGCCTGCTGGCGGGACGACATGGCCATCGAACGCAATGTGGGGCAGGCGGTCGCGCAGGTCGACTCCGTGGCCTTCAACAGGACGGTTGTGCGCTACGCCACACCGGACGGGCGCGTGATCATCCCGTCCCAGGGCGTGCTGTACCCGGCCGGGTTGAAGGTCGGGGACAACGTGCGGGTCGAGTACGACCAGACGAACCCGGAACTGACGCGCGTCGCGGGCCGGAGCGCGGTGCTCAGCCTGCTTCCCGTCGGGACCTTCCTGCTGGCCGTCTGGATCGTCATCGCAGCGGTTGTGACAGTTCTACGCAGATTCGGGACTCGGGTGTAACATCGGTGCATGGCGGATGACCTGGAGCAGCGTTTTGAGCGCACGGTGCAGGCCGAATCGCGCATCGAGCCGCGCGACTGGATGCCCGACGGCTACCGCAAGACCCTGATCAGGCAGATCGCCCAGCACGCGCACTCCGAGATCATCGGGATGCAGCCGGAGGGCAACTGGATCTCGCGCGCGCCCTCGCTGCGGCGCAAGGCGATCCTGCTGGCGAAGGTGCAGGACGAGGCAGGCCACGGCCTGTACCTGTACTCGGCGACCGAGACGCTCGGCGCCGACCGCGAGGACCTGACGACCAAGCTCATCGAGGGCCGCCAGAAGTACTCCTCGATCTTCAACTACCCGACGCTGACGTTCGCCGATGTCGGCGTGATCGGCTGGCTTGTCGACGGCGCCGCGATCTGCAACCAGGTGCCGTTGTGCCGCACGTCCTACGGGCCGTACGCGCGCGCCATGATTCGCATCTGCAAGGAAGAGTCGTTCCACCAGCGTCAGGGCTACGAGCTGCTCATGACGATGATGCGCGGCACCCAGCAGCAGCGCGACATGGTGCAGGACTCGGTGAACCGGTGGTGGTGGCCGGCGCTGATGATGTTCGGCCCGCCGGACGCGGAGTCCACGAACACCGAGCAGTCGATGGCGTGGCGGATCAAGCGCGACACCAACGACGAGCTGCGGCAGAAGTTCGTGAACATGAGCATGCCGCAGGCCGAGGCGCTCGGCGTGACGTTCCCGGACCCCGAGCTCAAGTGGAACGAAGAACGCGGCCAGTACGACTTCGGCTCGCCGGACTGGGACGAGTTCTGGCAGGTCGTCAAGGGTGGTGGCGTCTGCAACGAGCAGCGCATCGCCCACCGCCGCAAGGCGCACGAGGACGGCGCCTGGGTCCGTGAGGCCGCCGCCGCACATGCCGCGAAGCACGCCGTTGCGAAGGAAGGTGCCGCGTGAGCACGTCTTGGCCGTTGTGGGAAGTGTTCGTGCGGGGCAAGCGCGGCCTGAACCACGTGCACGTCGGTTCGCTGCACGCGCCGGACGCGGAGATGGCGCTGCGCAACGCCCGTGACGTCTACACGCGCCGCAACGAGGGCGTCTCGATCTGGGTCGTGCCCGCCACGGAGATCACGGCCTCCTCGCCCGACGAGAAGGACCCGTTCTTCGCGCCGGCGGGGGACAAGGTCTACCGGCACCCGACGTTCTACGCGATTCCCGAGGACGTGCCGCACCTATGAGCTTCGACAACGCATACGAGTCCTTGCTGGGCCACGAGGACGCGCACTGGGCGTTCGGGACGGGCTTCTCAGAGGCCCTGTCCGGCGTGAACCGCGAGTTCCCGGCCGGTGTGGACCGCGACGCTCTTGCCGCCTACTGCCTGATGCTCGGCGACGACGCGTTGATCTTCTCGCAGCGTTTGTCCGAGTGGTGCTCGCGCGCTCCGGAGCTCGAAGAGGACATCGCTCTCGCCAACATCGCGCTGGACCTGCTGGGCCAGGCCCGCATGCTGCTGACGCGCGCCGGCGAGGTGCTGGACCGCGACGAGGACGCCCTGGCCTACCTGCGCGACGAACGCGAGTTCCGCAACGTGCACCTGGCCGAGATCGACTGCGGACCGGGCCCCGGCGGCGACTTCGCAACGACCATCGCGCGCCTGCTGGTGTTCTCGTCGTGGCGCCTGGCCCTGTTCTCCCGCCTGCGCGGCTCGGCGGACCCGGTGCTCGCCGCCATCGCCGAGAAGGGCCTCAAAGAGCTGGCCTATCACCGCGACCACGCCGCCCAGTGGACCGTCCGGCTCGGCGACGGCACCGACGAGTCGCACCGCCGCATGCAGGCCGGCCTGGACCGCGTGTGGCCGTTCGTGGACGAGCTGTTCGCGACACACGCCGTGGAAGTTGCTCTCGCCGGCGTCGCGGTCGACCCGGCCTCGCTGCGGTCCGAAGTGGACGGTGTGCTGGAGGCGGTTCTGTCCGCCGCTGGTCTCACCCGCCCGGCGGACACGCGCGCGGCGCGGGTGGCGGGCATGGCCGGTCGCGACGGCGTGCACACCGAGGCCATGGGCTACCTGCTCGCCGAGATGCAGCACCTGCACCGCTCGCTGCCAGGAGCGGTCTGGTGACCACCGCACTCGAGATCGCCTCGGCCGTGCGGGACCCGGAACTCCCGGTCCTCACGCTCGCGGACCTCGGCGTGCTGCGCGAAGTGTCCGAAGAGGACGGTCGCGTCGTCGTCACCATCACCCCGACCTACTCGGGCTGCCCCGCGATCGACGAGATGGGCGCTGACCTGCGCCGTTCGTTGATCTCCGCGGGCTACGAGCAGGTCGAGGTGCGCCTGTCCCTGTCGCCGGCCTGGACGACGGACTGGATCAGCTCCGAAGGCCGCTCGAAGCTGGCGGCCGCGGGCATCGCGCCGCCGTCCCGTGTTGGTCCTGCTGCTGTCGGCCCGGTGCCGCTGAACCTCGTGCCGCCGTCCCGGCAGGTCGCGTGCCCGCAGTGCGGCTCGCTGAACACCTCGGAGATTTCTCGGTTCGGCTCGACCGCGTGCAAGGCCCTGCGCCGCTGCCACGCCTGCGCCGAACCGTTCGAGCACGTCAAGGAGATCTGAGTGGCCCGCCGCGCTGCCTTCCACAAGCTGACGGTCGCCCACGTCGACCGCCTCTGCGACGACGCCGTGGCCGTCACCTTCGACGTGCCGGCGGACCTGTCCGAGGACTTCGCCTTCGCCGCGGGCCAGTACCTGACCCTGCGCCAGGGCGACGAACGCCGCTCGTACTCGATCTGCGCACCCCACGGCGCCGCACCCCGAATCGGCGTGCGCCGCGTCGACGGCGGCCAGTTCTCCACGTGGCTGGTGGATCGCGTCGCTCCCGGTGACGTGCTCGAAGTCCTCCCACCGCTCGGCAAGTTCTCCCCGACCGGTGTCGGCACGCACCACGGCTTCGTGGTCGCCGGCTCCGGCATCACCCCGGCCCTGTCGATCGCCGCGACCGTGCTGGCCACCGGCGCCCGCGTGACCCTGCTGTACGGCAACCGCAGCACCAACACGGTGATGTTCGCCGACGAACTGGCCGACCTGAAGGACCGCTACCCGGCCACGTTCCAGCTGATCCACGTCCTGTCCCGCGAACCCCGCGACGTGGAACTGTTCACCGGCCGCCTGAACGCCGAGAAGCTGACCGCGCTGTTCGGCAGCGTCGTCCCGTTCGAGGCCATCGACGAATGGTGGCTGTGCGGCCCCTACGAGATGGTCCAGGACGCCACCGCCGTGCTGCGCGACCGCGGCGTCCCTGCGGATCGCGTGCACCACGAGCTCTTCTACGTCGACGAGCCGCCGCCCCCGCCACGCCGGGCCGAGGCCGTGATCGACGCCGCCGCGTCCGTGACCGTGGTGCTGGACGGCAAGTCGACGACCCTGCCGTTGCCCGCCGACGAGCCGATCTTGGACGCTGCCCAGCGCGTTCGCGCGGATCTGCCGTTCGCCTGCAAGGGCGGGGTGTGCGGCACGTGCCGGGCGCTGGTCACCGAGGGGTCCGTCGAGATGCGGCGCAACTACGCGCTGGACGAGTCCGAGGTGGCGGCGGGGTTCGTGCTGACCTGTCAGGCGTTGCCGACCAGCGAATGCGTGACGGTCGACTTCGACGCCTGAACGGAGTAGCTCGTTACTCCTTTGAGACCATATGGTCCATGTGGCACGGTTTTCTGGATGAGTCGCGACGAGGTACGACCTACCTGGTCGTCGCGGTTGTTGTTCGTCCGCGTGAGCTGGACAAGATTCGCTCTGCCCTGCGTCGGTTGGTGAAGCCCGGCCAGCGTCGGGTGCATTTCAAGAAGGAGGGCGATTCACGGCGGCGGGAGGTTGTCTCCCGGCTGCGTGAACTGGAGCTGCGGGCTGCGGTCTGGACGGTTCGCGACTCGGACGACGTCCACGCCCGGCAGCTTTGCTTGTCCGCTGCGGCGGCCTGGCTCCAGGAACGCGGTGTCACGCGGCTGGCAATCGAGAGTTGTGCGCACCAAGATGTGCGCGATCGGCAAACCCTGGCATTGGCGCTGGAGAAGGTCGACGAGCCGTTCACCTACGAGCACCTGCGTCCAGCCGAAGACCCAGTCCTGTGGGCGAGCGATGCACTCGCGTGGTGTTTCGGCGCGGGAGGCGACTGGCGGCAACGCGTCCAGCCGATGCTTGATGCGGTGGTGCGGCTCGACCAGTGCCCAGAAAGCGCGAAACCCGGCAACCGACCGTCCGGACGGTGAACCGGGTCCACTTCCGGCTCCTACTGGAACCGGCAACAAGAACTATAGCAGAGATGATTCGCAGCTGATTGATTCCCGATGGACCGCAAACGCGCGGTGAACATGGCACGATCACGAGCCATGGGGGTTGTCGTCCGTTCAGCGCTCTGGGGTGCCGCAGCCGGCACCCTGCTCATGGGCGCCCTCACGGTTCTCGTCGAGGTGAGCGTTCCCAGCGAGCGTCCCTCCTCGCTCTTCGTGACGATCATCGCGATGATGGTCATCTCGCTGACCTTCGGCGGCATCCCCGGCCTCGCGATCGGCACGGGCATCGGCTTCGTCCGCCGGTCGATCCAGCGCCCCAGCCAGCCCAGGCCCGCATATCTGCCGACGCCGCAGCAGCCTTACGACATGTGGTCCGAGATGGTCGAACGTTGTGCGGAGTCCACGAGACGAGTCGCGGCGGCTGTTCAGACGGTGCCCAAGTCTGCGGCCAACGACTGGTTGCAGAGGATCAGCGAGCAGCTGACGAAGGAGCTCGACGACGTCCGCGGCATCGCGCAGCTGGGCAGGGCGCTCGGTGCGGTCGACCGGCAGCATCCGGTGTACCAGCGGCTGCTCAAGGCCGCGCACGACTTCCACCAGTTCGAGAACGAGGTCGGCCGGGTCGCGTTGCAGATGTTCGACCACCCGGAGTTGGACGAGGCGCGCACGCACCTCGAGGTGCTGGAGAAGCAGCTTCCTCAGTTGTCGACCTGAAGCGCGGACTGCCACCAGCCCAGGACCTCGTCGGCTGCGTCTGGCGCGGCCACCAGTAGGCCGTCCACGGGCAGTTGAGCGCCCTCGCCGCGTCTGTCGAGCACGACCGCACCGGACTCCACTGCCAGTGACACGGCACCGGCTACGTCCCACTCGTGATAGCCGTGCAGCACTGCGGCGGCGACGTGGCCCAACGCCACTTGTGCCACGGCTAGGCATTTCGAGCCCAGAACGCGCACGCCGGTGCCTGCTATCGCGGCCGTGGAGATGAATTCACCCATTCCGGGCCACGGGCCCGTTCGGGTCATCTCGGTGCACACCACCAGGGAATCGCCCTGACGCTCGGTCAGGCGGACCGGTGTGCCGTTGGCGCGCATGCCGCGGCCGCGGGCGGCGGCGTAGATCTGGGAGCGGTACGGGTCGGCCACCACGCCGACCACGGGGCCCCAGCGGTCCACAAGGGCAAGGCTGTAGGCGCACCAGGGCATGCCCGCGGTGTAGTTCGCGGTGCCGTCGACCGGGTCCACCACCCAGCGGAACTCGGAGTCGCCGGGGACGTCGGCGTCAGAATTCTCACAGAACACGGGAATCGCGGGGAACTCGGCGGTGAGCACGCGGCGGGTGTGGCGTTCCAGGGTGCGGTCGGTGTCGGTGACCCAGTCGAACGGCGACTCGTCGGAGTCGGGACGTACGCCGCGGCCGGCGGTGGCCATGATGACGTCGGAGGCGTCGTTCGCCAGGCGGCCAGCCACTTCCAGCGCGATGGACACCAGTCCGGGATCGACTGGGTGCGCGGGGCGAGACGACAAGACGGTCATGCTGGCCTAGTTTCACCGCGTCGGGTGACCGGCAACCTAATCGAAGATGACGAATCGACGATCACCTGGCCACGACGTGAGGTGTTCTGACCGCGTCAAATTTCGCGTCACGCGGACTTCACACCAGCACTACAAGGTGTCCTTGTGCGCGTAGCGATCGTGACCGAGAGCTTCCTGCCCCAGGTGAACGGGGTCTCCAACTCCGTGCTCCGTGTCCTGGAGCACCTGCGCCGCAACGGCCACCAGGCGATCGTCGTCGCCCCCGGCGCCGGAGCGGACGAACACCACGGCACGCCCGTCGTCAGAGTTTCCGCGGTCGACGTGCCCATGGTGACGAGTCTGCCCATCGGGGTGCCGAGCCCGAGAGTGCTGCACGAGCTGGCTGACTTCCAGCCGGACGTCGTGCACCTCGCGTCGCCGTTCGTGCTGGGTGCGTACGGTCTCAGGGCCGCGCGCAAGCTCGACGTGCCGACCGTCGCGGTCTACCAGACCGACGTCGCGGGGTTCGCCGGCAACTACGGTCTCGGGCTCACCAAGCGCGCCGCGTGGCGGTGGACCAAGCGCCTGCACACGCTGGCCGATCGCACGCTGGCGCCGTCCAGTTCCGCGGTCGAGGCGTTGGAGGTGCACGGTGTGCCGCGCGTGCACCGGTGGGGCCGCGGCGTCGACATCGACCTCTTCCACCCGCGCCCCAAGCACAACGACGAGCTCACCGTGGGCTACGTCGGACGCCTCGCGCCGGAGAAGCAGGTGCACCGGCTGCGCGAACTCCACGACCTGCCGGGCGTGAAGTTGCGGATCGTCGGCGACGGCCCGGACCGCGAGCAACTGGAACGCGACCTGCCCAACGCGGAGTTCCTCGGCTTCCGCACCGGCCAGGCGCTCGCCGAGGCCTACGCCTCGCTCGACGTCTTCATCCACACCGGACCGCACGAGACGTTCTGCCAGGCCGTGCAGGAGGCGCTCGCGTCCGGCCTGCCGGTGCTCGCGCCGAACGCCGGCGGCCCGCGTGACCTGGTCCACCACGGCCGGACCGGGTACCTCTTCGAGGACGACATCGCGCAGTACGCGGAACTCCTGCGCGACCCGCTGCGGCGCAAGCGGTTCGGTCTCGCCGCCCGCAAGTCGGTGCTCTCCCGCACCTGGCCTGCGATCTGTGACGAGCTGATGGGTCACTACGCTGCGGTGATCGGACTAACTCACCAGGCGGCCGCTTGAGGATCGTTCAGCTAGCCAACTTCTACGGACCCAAGTCGGGCGGACTCCGCACGGCACTGCACCACCTGGGCACCGGCTACGTGCAGTCGGGTCACGAGGTGGTGCTGGTGGTGCCGGGCGACCGGCGCGCGGACGAGGTGCTGCCCGGCGGGGTCCGCCGCATCACGCTGCCGGCCGTCAAGATCCCGTACACCGGCGGCTACCGCGTGGTGGATCCGTGGCGCGTCAAGTCCCTGATGGAGCACCTGAAGCCGGACCGGCTGGAGGTCTCCGACCGGCTGACGTTGCGCGGCATGGGCGCGTGGGCGAGCGAGCGCGGCATTCCGAACATCGTGATCTCCCACGAACGCCTGGATCGCCTGCTGCAGTTCGTGCTGCCGGAGAGCCCTGCCGTGCGCGGCGCCGACTGGGCCAACCGCCGCATGGCCGCCTCCTACGACACCGTCGTCTGCACGACCGCTTTCGCGCGCGAGGAGTTCGACCGCATCGGCGCCGCGAACGTCACCCAGGTACCGCTGGGCGTCGACCTCACCACCTTCACCCCGCTTCGGCACTCGGTGGACCTGCGACGGGATCTCTTGCAGGGCAAGGAGAACCTTCTGATCCACTGTGGACGGCTCTCGCCGGAGAAGGCCGTCGAACGCTCCGTCGACACCCTCGCCGAACTGCACGAGCAGGGTCACTCCGCCCGCCTGGTGATCGCCGGCGACGGCCCTCGCCGCGCTTCACTGGAGAAGCGCGCGGCGGGCCTGCCGGTGACGTTCCTCGGCTTCGTGAAGTCGCGTTTGGACGTTGCCTCACTGCTGGCGAGTGCCGACCTCTCGCTGGCACCCGGCCCGCACGAGACGTTCGGCCTGGCCGCCCTGGAAGCACTGGCGAGCGGCACCCCGGTCGTCGTCAGCCAGAGCAGCGCGCTGAAGGAGATCG
This sequence comes from Lentzea miocenica, assembly GCF_033949945.1. Lineage (NCBI taxonomy): Bacteria > Bacillati > Actinomycetota > Actinomycetes > Pseudonocardiales > Pseudonocardiaceae > Lentzea > Lentzea miocenica. The sequence goes on along the minus strand of NZ_JAXAVW010000043.1, from coordinate 81,910 downwards.
TCCAACCGTCGTGCGGCGCCGCCGTCGACGACCACGCGGTCGCCTTCGCTGCGGCCGCTCAGCGGCTCCTGGCCTCCGGCTCGCGGGAGGCCGCCAGAGCCCGCGCCGAGGAGTACCCGTGGCACGCGGCGGTGGACGGCATGCTCACGGCTCTGAAGGTGCCCTGAAGATGATCTCAGGCGCCCTGACTTAGTCTCTAGAACATGTCGCGAGCCGGCTTGGACAAGAACCCGCGCGAGGTCGCCGAGATGTTCGACGGCGTGGCCAAGGGCTACGACCGCACGAACTCGGTCATGACGCTGGGCTTCGACCGCCGCTGGCGGGAGTGGAGCCGCCGGGTGCTCGACGCCCGCCCCGGCGAGAAGGTCCTCGACCTGGCCGCCGGCACCGCGGTGTCCACCGTCGAATACGCCGCGTCCGGCGCCTGGTGCGTGGCCGCGGACTTCTCCGTGGGCATGCTCGCGTCCGGCGCCCACCGCCGCGTCCCCAAGGTGGCGGCAGACGCCCTGCGCCTGCCCTTCAAGGACAACTCGTTCGACGCCGTCACGGTGTCCTTCGGCATCCGCAACTTCAACGACACCGTCGTGGCGTTGCAGGAGATGGCCCGCGTCACCAAGCCGGGCGGCCGCATGGTGATCTGCGAGGTCTCCACCCCGGTGTGGAAGCCGTTCCGCTTCGTCTACATGCGCTACCTGCTCAAACTGCTGCCGCTCATCGCGAAGTTCGTGTCGAGCAACCCCGTGGCCTACTCCTACCTGGCCGAGTCCATGGCGACCTGGCCGAACCAGCGCGCTCTGGGCGAACTGATCGAGAAGGCGGGCTGGGAGGACGTCGCGTGGTTCAACCTGACCGGCGGCATGGTGGCCCTGCACCGCGCGACGAAGCCCAAGGCGGACGAGGCCGCGGCCGAGCCGGCGCCCTGACCCGCCTCCGCTTACCTTGCTGCACGCAGGGCCCTCTCGTGCGCTCCTGCGGTACGGAAGCTCCCCGCGTGCACCTAAATCGGGCGCCACAGCGTTGCCGACACGCGCGGCTTGGGCCGTTCGGCCGCAGCGCGGTACGCGCCTCTCAACTCGTCGATGACGCCTCCTGGATCCTTCTTCAGCCGCGACGGGACCGTGTGGACCGTCATCACTCCATTGGCCAGAAGAGCGGAATGCTGAGCCATGGTCCGTGCGTAGTCCTCCGGAGCCAGATGGAACTCCAGCGAGTCGATCTGCCACGCGAGCCCAACCTCATTCCACCAGCCGTCGACGACGGCAAGTTGCACTCCCGACGCTGAGCGGATCAGCACGTTCCATTGGGGTCGTGGCAGCGAAGACCGGTGGACCAAAGAGCGAGACCAGGCCTCGGCCGCCGAACGAACACCGTCGCCGACCTCTTCCAACACCCGCCTAGGCAGTGAAGTGCCGCCAAGCCGCTGGTACTTCAGTTCGTCGGCGAGCGACTCAAGCGAGCAGAGCTGCCGCTGGACTGCGTCCGCGATGAACGCTCGGATCACGTCAATGCGGCCCTCCTTCCGGGCTGCGTCGATGAGCGAACGGGCGAGCGTCACGACAGGCAGTCCGTCGATCAGGGTTCCGTTCCATGGCCGGTTGGTACGTTCGACGAGCATCGGACCTTGGCTGGTGACACGGCGGCCATGCGGGACCAGGACATGGATGCGTTGATCAGCCGGTAGCCTGCGGACCCCGTATCTGCGGGCGGCCTCGATACCTGTGATGAAAGTCAGCGGGCCGGCCCGGAGCAGCGCGCCACGTACGAGTTGCTGCCTGCTCGGCATCCCGCCGGTGAGCAGGTAGACACCGAGGAACAACCGTGTCCAGCCACCTCCGGGACGGCACTTCCTGGCGAGCGTGTTGCTGCTGAACCCAAGCCCGAGCAGGTGCCTGCGGGAGGCCACCGCGTCCTCGAAGGCGTCAGCGAGCAGGCCGTAGTCGATCGATCGGGTCTTTGTCACTCGGCCAATCATCGGCACATCGACGTCAAGTTCAACCAGCCCTTGATCGACATGTGGACAACTCGCCATCTTGAAGCGCACGCGGGGAGCTTTCGTACCTTTGGGGAGCACGCGAGGACCCCGCGTGCGAGAAGGCAAGGGTGGGTGCGGTGGGCAGGTGGGGTCTCAGGATGGGGCGGTTAGAGTCGCGAGCAGAGCTGTGAGCTGTGACGGGTACACGTAGGGAGTCTGGATGAGCAGGCGCGGGATCAACGAGGACGCCGACGTCATCGTGGTGGGGGCGGGACCGGCGGGCTCTACCGCGGCGACCTACCTGGCCAGGGCGGGCCTCGACGTTCTCCTCCTGGAGAAGAGCACCTTCCCCAGGGAGAAGGTCTGCGGCGACGGCCTGACCCCCCGAGGCGTCAAGCAACTCATCGACCTCGGCATCGACACCCGCGAAGAGAACGGCTGGCTCCACAACAAGGGCCTCCGCGTGGTGGGCGGCGGCGTCACGATGGAGCTGGACTGGCCTGATCTGGCCACGTTCCCCAACTACGGCCTCGTGCGCCCGCGGATGGACTTCGACGAGATGCTCGCGAACGCGGCGAAGGCGGCCGGCGCGCGCATGCACGAGAACACCACGGTCACCAAGGCCATCATCGAGAACGGCCGGGTCGTCGGCGTCGAGGCCAAGCAGGGGCCGGAGAAGAACCCGGTCACCTACCGCGCGCCGATCGTCGTCGGGTGTGACGGTGTGTCAGCGCGGCTGGCGCTGTCCGTCGGGTTGCAGAAGGACGACGCGAAGCCCATGGGTGTCGCGGTTCGCCGGTACTACGCGAGCCCGCGCACCAAGGACGACTACCTCGAGTCGCACCTCGAGCTGTGGGCGCCGGACGGGAAGCTGCTGCCCGGTTACGGCTGGATCTTCGGCATGGGCGACGGCAGCGTGAACGTCGGCCTCGGCATTCTCAGCACGTCCAAGGCTTACGGCACCACGGACTACCGGCAGCTGCTGCGCTCCTGGCTGGACGGCACGCCGGAGGAGTGGGGCTTCCGCGAGGAGAACGCGACGAGCCGCATCGGTGGCGCCGCGCTGCCCATGGGCCTCAACCGCAAGCCGCACTACCGCGCGGGCCTCGTCCTGGTGGGCGACGCCGGCGGCATGGTCAACCCCTTCAACGGCGAGGGCATCGGCTACGCCATGGAGTCGGCCAGGATCGCGTCCGAAAGTGTCGTCCAGGCCCTCGCACGGACGGGCGTCAACCGTGAACGGGCGCTGCACGGCTACCCGGTCCGGATCGAAGAGGCCCTCGGCAGCTACTACCGGCTCGGGAACGTCTTCTCGAAGCTCATCGGTAATCCGGCGATCATGCGGACCGCAACGAAGTACGGAATGCCGCGCAAACGCCTGATGAAACTGGTGCTCAAGCTACTTGCGGGCCTCTACGACCCGAAGGACGGCGACTCAATGGACCGCCTCATCGTGGCCGCCACGAAGCTCGCTCCCAGCGCGTAAATTACTCCGAATAGGTGACGGCACCGGCTCAATACGAGCCGGTGCCGTTTCGCATGTGTCGGGCAAGTTAAAGCCCCAGGTCAGACCCTGTGATCTAGGTCATTTACAGGCGTTCTACACTGGCCATCGACCTTGTGAATCACTTCACAACGGTCTGAACAAGCTTGTGAACTGTTTCACAAGCGTTTGTTAGGTTCGCCTAACAAACGAGTCGAAGAACAACACCCTTAGGGTGCGCCTCGACCGCGAGGAAAGGACGACGGAGCGTGCTTGACCCTTACCTCCCCCTCGTATTGATGTTCGCGCTCGCCGGGGCGTTCGCCCTGTTCTCGGTGACCGCAGCGCCCTACATCGGACCCCGCCGCTACAACAAGGCGAAGCTCGACGCCTACGAGTGCGGCATCGAGCCGAGCCCGCAGCCGGTCGTGGGTGGTGGGCGCATGCCCGTCGCCTACTACCTGACGGCGATGCTCTTCATCTTGTTCGACATCGAAATGGTCTTCCTCTACCCGTTCGCCGTGACCGCCGACAAGCTCGGCCTGTTCGGGCTGGTGGAGATCGTTCTGTTCATCGCCACGGTCGGCTTCGCGTACGTCTACGTGTGGCGTCGCGGCGGCCTCGACTGGAACTGAGGAAGTCATGGGTCTCGAGGAGAAGCTCCCGAACGGCATCCTGCTGGTCAGCGTCGAGAAGCTGGTCAACTGGACCCGCAAGTCCTCGCTGTGGCCTGCCACCTTCGGCCTGGCCTGCTGCGCCATCGAGATGATGACGACGGGTGGACCGCGGTACGACCTGGCCCGCTTCGGCATGGAGGTCTTCAGGGCCTCACCGCGCCAGGCGGACCTGATGATCGTCGCGGGCCGCGTCACCAACAAGATGGCGCCGGTGCTGCGGCAGATCTACGACCAGATGCCCGAGCCGCGCTGGGTGCTGGCCATGGGCGTGTGCGCCAGCAGTGGCGGCATGTTCAACAACTACGCGGTGGTGCAGGGCGTCGACCACGTCGTGCCCGTCGACATGTACCTGCCGGGCTGCCCGCCGCGGCCGGAGATGTTGATGGACGCGATCCTCAAGATCCACGCCAAGATCATGGACGAGCCGCTCAACGCCGTGCGCGCCAAGGCACTCGCCGACTCGGGCTACCGCACCGATCTCATCCCGTCCTCCGAGCGTTTTGCGAGGAAGAAGTGACCGAGCCAGGGGGAGAGCACTCCAGCGCCGACCGCGCTGTCGAGGGCCTCGAGAAGACCAACGGGGCTGAGGCCAAAGCGCCGCTGTTCGCCGGCCATGAGCGCAAGGGCCTCTTCGGCGTCACCGGCTCCGGTGACACGTCGGGCTTCGGCGGTCTGCGCCTGCCGGCTCACGTCGCCGCGCCCGCCGAGCGCCCGTTCGGGGGCTGGTTCGACGAGGTCGCAGACGAGCTGTTCGCCGCGATCAGCGACAAGGGCCTGCCCGCCGACACGGTGCAGCAGGTGACGGTCGACCGCGGCGAGATCACCTTCTACCTCCTGCCGGAGACGTTGCTGGAGGTCGCGCGGATCCTGCGCGACACCCCGTCGCTGCGCTTCGAGCTCTGCAGCTCGGTGTCCGGTGTGGACTACGGCGCCGACGTGCCGCAGCGCCTGCACTCGGTCACGCACCTGACGTCGATGACGTACCGCCGCCGCATCCGGCTGGAGGTCGCGGTCGACGTCGAGAACCCGCACGTGCCGAGCCTCGTCGAGGTCTACCCGACGGCGGACTGGCAGGAGCGCGAGACCTGGGACATGTTCGGGATCATCTACGACGGTCACCCCGGACTGACCCGCATCCTCATGCCGGACGACTGGGACGGACACCCCCAGCGCAAGGACTACCCGCTGGGCGGCATCCCGGTGGAGTACAAGGGCGCGGAGATTCCTCCGCCGGACCAGAGGCGGTCCTACTCATGACCGAGCGGCTTTCCGACGTCACCACGGGCACCGACACGAGTGGTCCTGGGCGCGACAGCGTCGAGACCACCGAGACCCCGGAGATCGCCGACTCCAGGAAGACCACCGAGGGCACCGTCTACACGGTGACCGGCGGCGACTGGGACGAGGTGCTCGCGGACGCGGTCCACGACGAGCGCATCGTCATGAACCTCGGCCCGCAGCACCCGTCGACGCACGGCGTGCTCCGCCTGGTGCTGGAGCTCGAGGGTGAGACGGTCACCCACGCCCGCAGCGTCATCGGCTACCTGCACACGGGTATCGAGAAGAACGTCGAGTACCGCAACTGGGTCCAGGGCGTCACGTTCGTGACGCGCACCGACTACCTGGCGCCGCTGCACCACGAGGCCGCGTACTGCATGGCGGTCGAGAAGCTGCTCGGCGTCACGGTCCCGGACAAGGCGCAGGCCATCCGCGTGCTGCTGATGGAGATCAACCGCATCAGCTCGCACCTGGTCGCGCTGGCCACCGGCGGCATGGAGCTCGGCGCCCTCACCGGCATGACCTCCGGCTTCCGCGAGCGCGAAGAGGCTCTGCACCTGCTGGAGCACCTCACCGGCCTGCGGATGAACCACGCGTTCATCCGTCCCGGCGGCCTCGCGCAGGACCTGCCGGACGACGCGGTCGAGAAGATCACCGCGTTCGTCAAGATCATGGAAAAGCGGCTGCCGGACTACGACAAGCTGCTCACCGGTCAGCCGATCTGGCGCAACCGCATGGCGGGCGTGGGTTACCTGCCCGTCGACGCGTGCCTCGCGCTCGGCATCACCGGTCCGATCCTGCGCTCCGCCGGCCTCGCCTGGGACCTGCGCAAGATCGAGCCGTACTGCGGCTACGAGAACTACTCGTTCGACGTCCCGACCTCGAACGCGGCGGACTGCTTCGCGCGGTACCTGCTGCGGCTCGAGGAGATGCACCAGTCGCTGAAGATCATCAAGCAGGTCGTGAAGAGCCTGCCGACCGGTCCGGTGATGGTCGAGGACGCCAAGATCGCGTGGCCCGCGCAGCTCACGATCGGCAGCGACGGCATGGGCAACTCGCTCGAGCACGTCCGCAAGATCATGGGTCAGTCCATGGAGTCCCTCATCCACCACTTCAAGCTGGTGACCGAGGGCTTCAAGGTGCCGGCCGGCCAGGTCTACGTGCCGGTCGAGTCGCCGCGTGGCGAGCTGGGCTACCACGTCGTCTCCGACGGCGGCACCCGCCCGATGCGCGTGCACCTGCGCGAACCCAGTTTCGTGAACCTCCAGTCGATGCCCGCGATGTGCGAGGGCGGCATGGTCGCCGACGTCATCGCGTCCGTCGCCTCGATCGACCCGGTGATGGGTGGTTGCGACCGATGACTCAGGCTCCAGAACAGACCTTTGACCAGTCCACCGCGGACCGCGCGCAGGCGATCATCGCCCGCTACCCGCAGGCCCGCAGTGCGCTGCTGCCGATGCTGCACCTGGTGCAGTCGGTCGAGGGCTACGTCTCACAGGAGGGCATCCGGTTCTGCGCCGGGCAGCTCGACCTGAGCGAGGCCGAGGTCAGCGCGGTCGCGACGTTCTACACCATGTACAAGCGCCGTCCGTGCGGTGAGCACCTGGTCAGCGTGTGCACGAACACGCTGTGCGCGGCGCTCGGCGGCGACGACATCTACGCGACCCTCAAGAGCCACCTCGGGGTGGGTCACGAGGAGACCGCGGGCGAGCCGGGCACGCCGGGCTCGATCACCCTGGAGCACGCCGAGTGCCTCGCCGCGTGCGACCTCGGCCCGGTGCTCCAGGTGAACTACGAGTTCTACGACAACCAGACGCCGGACAAGGCGCTGGGACTCGTGAAGGCGTTGCAGTCAGGGGAAAAGCCCGCCCCGACGCGCGGCGCCCCGCTCACCGATTTCAAGCAGGCGGAACTGCAGCTCGCCGGCTTCTTCGAGGGTCGCGACGCGGACCTCGACGGACCGTCGGCGGCACCGGAAACGCTTCGAGGCGCCCAGATCGCGAAGGACCGCGGCTGGGACGCACCGAAGATGCCGGCCAACGCCGAGTTCCCCGCCCTGCCGGAAAAGAAGTAGGGGGAACACCACATGGTCAACCCGCTGACTCCCGTTCTCACCACGCGCTGGACCGAGCCCAGGTCCTGGACCATCGACACCTACGAGCGCACCGGTGGCTACACCGCGCTGCCCAAGGCGTTGAAGGCCCACCCGGACCAGCTCATCCAGCAGTGCAAGGACTCCGGGCTGCGCGGCCGCGGCGGCGCGGGCTTCCCCACCGGCATGAAGTGGGGCTTCATCCCGCAGGGTGACGGCAAGCCGCACTACCTCGTCATCAACGCCGACGAGGGCGAGCCCGGCACCTGCAAGGACATCCCGCTGATGATGGCGGACCCGCACTCGCTGATCGAGGGCGTGATCATCACGTCGTACGCGATCCGCGCGAACTTCGCGGCGATCTACGTCCGCGGCGAGGTCCTGCACTGCATCCGCCGCCTCAACGCGGCCGTGCGCGAGGCGTACGCCAAGGGCTACCTGGGCAAGGACATCCTGGGCACGGGCTTCGACCTGGACCTGGTGATCCACGCCGGCGCCGGCGCGTACATCTGCGGCGAGGAGACCGCGCTGCTCGACTCGCTGGAGGGCCGTCGTGGCCAGCCGCGACTCAAGCCGCCGTTCCCCGCGACCTCGGGCCTCTACGCGTCGCCCACTGTGGTGAACAACGTCGAGACCATCGCGTCGGTTCCCTTCATCGTCAACGGTGGCGCCGACTGGTTCCGCGAGATGGGCCGCGACCGCTCACCCGGTCCGAAGATCTACTCGCTGTCCGGTCACGTCACGAACCCCGGCCAGTACGAGGCCCCGATGGGCACCACGCTCCGGCAGCTGCTGGACATGGCCGGTGGCATGAAGGACGGCATCCCGCTGAAGTTCTGGACGCCGGGTGGCTCGTCCACCCCGCTGTTCACCGCGGAGCACCTCGACGTGCCGCTGGACTTCGAGGGTGCGGCCGAGGCCGGTTCGATGCTCGGCACGACGGCGCTGCAGATCTTCAACGAGACCGTGTCCGTGCCGTGGGCCGTCATGAAGTGGACGGAGTTCTACAAGCACGAGTCGTGCGGCAAGTGCACGCCGTGCCGCGAGGGCACGTACTGGCTGGTGCAGATCCTGCAGCGGATGGTGCGCGGCGAGGGCAACGCGAGCGACATCGACACGTTGCTCGACGTCTGCGACAACATCCTCGGCCGCTCGTTCTGCGCGCTCGGTGACGGTGCCGTCAGCCCGATCACCAGTGGCATCAAGTACTTCAAGGACGAGTTCCTCGCCCTGTGCGAGAAGAACTCCAAGGTCCTGGCTGGAGCGAACGCATGACCATCGCCCCTGACAAGCCCACCACGGCCGAGGTCGTCGTGCCCGAGGGTCACGTCAAGCTCATCATCGACGGCGTCGAGGTCATCGCGCCCAAGGGTGAGCTGCTGATCCGCACGGCCGAGCGCCTCGGCACGGTCATCCCGCGCTTCTGCGACCACCCGCTGCTGGAGCCCGCGGGCGCCTGCCGCCAGTGCCTCGTCGAGGTCGAGATGGGCGGCCGGCCGATGCCGAAGCCGCAGGCCTCCTGCACGATGACGGTCGCGGACGGCATGGTCGTGAAGACCCAGCTGACCTCGCCGGTCGCGGACAAGGCCCAGCAGGGTGTGATGGAGCTGCTGCTCATCAACCACCCGCTGGACTGCCCGATCTGCGACAAGGGCGGTGAGTGCCCGCTGCAGAACCAGGCGATCGCCCACGGCCGCAGCGACTCCCGCTTCCACGAGCACAAGCGGACGTTCCCGAAGCCGATCAACATCTCCACGCAGGTGTTGCTCGACCGCGAACGCTGCGTGCTCTGCCAGCGCTGCACCCGGTTCTCCGCGCAGATCGCCGGCGACCCGTTCATCGAACTGCTCGAGCGCGGCTCGCAGCAGCAGATCGGTGTGGCGCAGGACAAGCCGTTCCAGTCGTACTTCTCCGGCAACACCATCCAGATCTGCCCGGTCGGCGCTCTCACCAGTGCCGCCTACCGGTTCCGCGCCCGCCCGTTCGACCTGGTGTCGGCGCCCGGCGTGTGCGAGCACTGCTCCTCCGGCTGCGCCGAGCGCACCGACTACCGGCGGGGCAAGGTGCAGCGCAAGCTCGCCGGCGACGACCCGCAGGTCAACGAGGAGTGGATCTGCGACAAGGGCCGGTTCGCCTTCCGCTACGCCACGACCGGCGACCGCATCAAGCGGCCGCTGGTCCGCGACGCCGAGTCCGGTGAGCTGCGCGAGTCGTCCTGGACCGAGGCGCTGCAGGTCGCGGCGGCCGGTCTGGCGGCGGCACGGGACGCGAACGGCGTCGGCGTGCTGACCGGTGGCCGGCTGACCGTCGAGGACGCCTACGCGTACTCGAAGTTCGCCCGGATCGCGTTGCGCACCAACGACATCGACTTCCGCGCCCGGCCGCACTCCGCCGAGGAGCTGGAGTTCCTGTCCGGCACGACGGTGTTCACCAACCCGGACAACGGGGTCACCTTCCAGGGCATCGAGAAGGCGCCGGCCGCGTTGCTGGTCGCGTTCGAGCCGGAGGAAGAGGCGCCGATCGTCTTCCTGCGCCTGCGCAAGTCCGCTCGCAAGGGCACCACGAAGGTCTTCCACCTCGGCCAGTTCACGACCCCGGCCGTCGAGAAGACCTACGGCACGCTGCTCGCCTGCGTGCCCGGTGCCGAGGCGAACGCCATCAACGCGTTGGCTGAGCACGCTTCCGACGTGGTCGAGCTGCTGGGCAAGCCCGGCGCGGTGATCCTGGTCGGCGAGCGCGCCGCCGAGATCCCCGGTGCGTTCACCGCGGTCGCGAGGCTGGCGGAGCGCACCGGCGCCAAGGTCGCGTGGATTCCGCGCCGTGCCGGTGAGCGCGGTGCGCTCGCGGTCGGTGCCACGCCGAACCTGCTGCCCGGCGGGCGCCACGTCGCGAACGCGGCCGCGCGCACCGAGGTCGAGCGCACCTGGGGCGTCGAGGAGGGCACGATCCCCGCGACGCCGGGCCGTGACACCACCGCGATTCTCGAGGCCGCCGCGAACGGCGAACTGTCCGGCCTGGTGGTCGGCGGTGTCGACCCGTTCGACCTGCCGGATCCCGCGCTCGCCGAGAAGGCGTTGGCGGGAGCCGGTTTCATCGTGAGCCTGGAGCTGCGGCCGAGCGCGGTCACCGCGCACGCCGACGTCGTGCTCCCGATCGCCCCTGCGGTCGAGAAGTCCGGCAGCTACCTCAACTGGGAGGGCCGCCGCCGCGAGTTCGGCGCGACGCTCGAAGGCACCGGTTCCCTGGCTGACTGCCGCGTGCTCGACACCCTCGCGGTGGAGATGGACGCGGACCTGTTCACGCAGACGCCGGCCGCCTCCGCCGCCGACCTGGCTCGCCTGGGCGAGGGCGCCCCGAGCGGTTCCTCGCTCAACGTCGCCGCACCGCTGCAGAGCCCGGCCGGTTCCGGCAAGGCGGTCCTCGCGACGTGGCACCGGCTGATCGGCAACGGCTCGCTGCAGGTGGACGAGCCGCACCTGGCCGGCACCGCACGCCCGGTCGTCGCCAAGGTCGCGGAGGCCACGGCGCAGCAGTTCGGCCTGACCTCCGGCGGCCACGTCACGGTCTCCACCGACCGCGGCGCGATCACGCTCCCGGTCGAGACCGACGACCTGCCAGAGGGCGTCATCTGGCTGCCGACCAACTCGGGTGACGTCACCGTGCGCCGCACGCTCGGTGCGGGCCACGGCTCGATCGTCTCCGTCAGCGGAGATTCTTCCTTTGGGGTGAAGTCATGATCCAGCACGTCCTCGCGGAGAACGGCGACACCGCCAAGCTGCTCGCGGACGACCCGGTCTGGCTCATCCTGATCAAGGTCGTCGCGATCTTCGCGTTCCTCGTGGTCATGACTCTGTTCATGATCAACTGGGAGCGCAAGGTCGTCGCGCGGATGCAGCACCGCCCTGGCCCCAACCGCGTGGGCCCCAACGGCTGGCTGCAGTCGCTGGCGGACGGTCTGAAGCTCGCGTTCAAGGAGGACATCCGCCCGGTCCTCGCGGACAAGTGGGTGTTCTTCCTCGCCCCGGTGATCTCCTGCATCCCCGCGTTCCTCGCGTTCTCGGTGATCCCGCTCGCGGGTGAGGTCAACCTGTTCGGCCAGCAGACCGCGCTGCAGCTCGTCGACCTCCCGGTCGGCGTGCTGGTGGTGCTGGCCTGCTCCTCGATCGGCGTCTACGGCATCGTGCTGTCCGGCTGGGCCTCCGGCTCGCCGTACCCGCTGCTCGGCGCGCTGCGGTCGGCCGCGCAGGTGATCTCCTACGAGATCGCGATGGGCCTGTCGATCGTCGCGGTGATCATGTTCACCGGCTCGATGTCGACCGGTGACATCGTGGGAGCCCAGGCGAGCACCGTGCTCGGGTTCGCGCCCGGCTGGTTCGGCCTCCTGCTGTTCCCCAGCTTCGCGATCTACGTGGTGTCCATGGTCGGTGAGACCAACCGCGCGCCGTTCGACCTCCCCGAGGCCGAGTCCGAGCTCGTCGGTGGTTTCCACACGGAGTACAGCTCGCTGAAGTTCGCGCTGTTCTTCCTCGCCGAGTACGTCAACATGGTCACGGTCTCGGCGCTCGCGACCACGCTCTTCCTCGGCGGCTACCACGCCCCGTGGAGCGGCGAGTTCATGAACACCGGCTGGTGGGGCCTGCTCTGGTTCATCATCAAGACGCTGGGCTTCCTGTTCATCTTCATCTGGCTGCGCGGCACCCTGCCCCGCATGCGCTACGACCAGTTCATGCGCCTGGGCTGGAAGGTGCTGGTCCCGACCAGCCTCGTCTGGATCATGGCCGTCGCGGTCATCCGCACCGGTGCGATCCAGCAGCTCTCCACGGCGCAGCGGCTCATCGCGCTCGGCGTGATCGTCGGCCTCGTGCTGCTGGTCTCGTTCCTGCTGCCGGACAAGAAGGTCCAGGACACCAAGGGCGTTCCGCTCGCGGGTTCCGGCTTCCCGGTGCCGCCGCTCGATCTGGTCGTTCCCAAGGCCGCGCCGAAACGCAAGGTCAAGGTCGCCACTCTCCCCAAGGAGACGGCAGCCGTCACCACCGGTAAGGAGGCTGAGTAGGGATGTTCGAGTCCCTGAAAGGCTTCGGCGTCACCTTCGGCACCATGTTCAAGAAGGTGGTGACGGAGGAGTACCCCGAGGTCAAGAAGGTGACCGCGCCGCGGTTCCACGGCCGTCACCAGCTGAACCGGCATCCGGACGGCCTGGAGAAGTGCGTCGGCTGCGAGCTGTGCGCGTGGGCCTGCCCTGCGGACGCGATCTTCGTCGAAGGTGGCGACAACACCGAGGAAGCACGCTTCTCGCCCGGTGAGCGCTTCGGTGCCGACTACCAGATCAACTACCTGCGCTGCATCGGCTGCGGCCTGTGCATCGAGGCGTGCCCGACCCGTTCGCTCACGATGACGAACGAGTACGAGCTCGCCGACGACAACCGCCAGGACCTGATCTTCACCAAGGAGGACCTGCTCGCCCCGCTGCTGCCCGGCATGGAGCAGCCGCCGCACCCGATGCGGCTCGGCGACAACGAGCAGGACTACTACGTGAACGGGCCGCGGCTGGCGAAGGAGGCTCAGCAGTGAGCGTCCTGACGTTCCTGGCCCAGCAGCCGGAACCGGTGCAGCGCGCGGTCGACACCGTGACCACCGGCGAGGCGATCTCGTTCTGGATCCTCGGTCCGCTGGCCCTGGCCGGCGCGCTCGGCATGCTCTTCGCGCGCAACGCGGTGCACTCCGCGCTGTGGCTCGTGGTGACGATGCTCAGCCTCGGTGTGCTGTACATGATCCAGCAGGCGCCGTTCCTCGGCTTCGTGCAGATCATCGTCTACACCGGCGCGATCATGATGCTCTTCCTGTTCGTGCTGATGATGGTCGGCCGCGACAGTTCGGACTCCGTGGTCGAAGTGATCCGCGGCCAACGACTCGCGGCCGCGTTGCTCGGCATCGGGTTCGCCGTCCTGATGGTGGGCTCCATCGCCCGTGCGCTCACCTCGGTGCAGCCGGTGGGTCTCGCCGAGGCGAACACCACGAACGGCGGGAACGTCGGCAACATCGGCCAGAAGCTCTTCACGGACTACCTGTTCGCGTTCGAGCTCACGTCGGCGCTGCTGATCACCGCCGCTCTCGGCGCGATGATCCTGGCCTTCGTCGGCAGGGACGGGAAGCCGTCCAAGAAGACGCAGAAGGAACTCGTCGAGGAGCGCTTCCAGTCGGGCAAGCGGGTCGGGTCCATCCCCGGTCCGGGTGTCTTCGCCACCGCGAACTCCGTGGCCACCCCCGCGCTGCTGCCCGACGGCAGCGTCTCGGAGGAGTCGCTGTTCGAGGTCATCGAGGCGACCGACAAGGCCACGCTCTCGGACGACGTCGCCGACGTGGCCGGCACCGGGCACGAGGCAGACGCGCACGCGCTCAAGGGAAGTGAGTCGTGACTCCCACCTACTACCTGCTGCTGTCGGCACTGCTGTTCAGCATCGGCGCCGTCGGCGTCCTGGTGCGCCGCAACGCCATCGTGGTCTTCATGTGCGTCGAGCTCATGCTCAACGCGGTCAACCTGACCCTGGTGACGTTCGCGCGGATCAACGGCTCGCTCGACGGTCAGGTGATGGCGTTCTTCGTGATGGTCGTCGCCGCGGCCGAGGTCGTCGTCGGCCTCGCGATCATCATGTCCATCTTCCGGACGCGTCGCTCGGCCTCGGTCGACGACTCGAACCTGCTGAAGTACTGAGGGGTCACCGGTGACGGAACCTGTTGCCGCCAGCGGGATCGCGAGTCTCGCCTGGTTGTTGCTCGCGCTGCCCGCGTTCGGTGCGGCGGTGTTGTTGGTCGGTGGCAAGCGCACGGACAAGTGGGGTCACCTGCTCGGCTGTGCCACGCTCCTCGGCTCGTTCGGCTACGCGATCGCGCTGTTCTTCTCCACCCTCGGCATCTCGAACGCCGAGGAGCGGGTGCAGAACGTGCACCTGTTCAACTGGATCGACGTCAACGCGCTGACCGTCGAGTTCGGACTGCGGATCGACCCGCTGTCGCTCACGTTCGTGCTGCTGATCACCGGTGTGGGTTCGCTGATCCACATCTACTCGATCGGCTACATGGCGCACGAGGAAGGCAGGCGGAAGTTCTTCGCCTACCTGAACCTCTTCGTGTCCGCGATGCTCCTGCTGGTGCTGGGCAACGGTTTCGTGACCCTGTACTTCGGCTGGGAGGGCGTCGGTCTCGCCTCGTACCTGCTGATCGGCTGGTACCAGCACAAGCCGGAAGCGGCATCGGCGGCCAAGAAGGCCTTCCTGATGAACCGCGTCGGTGACCTGGGCCTCGCCATCGCGATCTTCCTGATGTTCAACAAGCTCGGGACCACGCAGTACACCGAGGTCTTCAGCCGCGTCGGCGAGTTCTCGTCCGCCGAGGTCCTCGCGATCACGTTGCTGCTGCTGCTCGGCGCCTGCGGCAAGTCGGGTCAGTTCCCGCTGCAGGCCTGGCTGCCCGACGCCATGGCCGGTCCGACCCCGGTGTCCGCACTGATCCACGCGGCAACGATGGTCACCGCGGGCGTGTACCTGATCGCCCGCTCGAACCCGCTCTACAACCTGAGCGAGGACGGCCGCCTGGTCGTGATGATCATCGGTGCCGTCACGCTGCTGATCGGTTGCATCATCGGCTGCGCGTACGACGACTTCAAGAAAGTCCTGGCGTACTCGACCGTTTCGCAGATCGGTTACATGATCCTCGCGGTGGGCCTCGGCCCGATCGGTTACGCGCTGGGCATCATGCACCTGCTGACGCACGGCTTCTTCAAGGCCGGGCTCTTCCTCGGTGCCGGTTCGGTCATGCACGGCATGAACGACGAGGGCAACATCCGCCGGATGGGCGGGCTCTACAAGTTCCTGCCGATCACCTTCGTCACCTGGACGCTCGGCTACCTCGCGCTGATCGGCATTCCGCCGTTCGCGGGTTACTTCTCGAAGGACGCCATCATCGCGGCGGCGTTCACCGGGGAGGGCTGGCGCCCGTACGTCTTCGGCGGCGTCGCACTGCTCGGTGCCGCGCTGACCGCGTTCTACATGACGCGCCTGCTGATCCTCGTCTTCCTGGGCCAGCCCCGCTGGAAGGAACTGAAGGCGGAGAACGGCGAGGACTACCACCCGCACGAGTCCCCGCTGTCGATGACCATCCCGATGATCATCCTCGCGGTCGGCTCGGTCGGCGGTGGCTGGTTCCTCTCGTCCGGTGGACGTCTGGCCGGCTGGCTGGAGCCCTCGCTGGGCGAGCTGAAGGAAGAGCACGGCGTGATCTCGCACGGCATGGTCGGGATCCTGACCGTCGTGCTCGCGGTGCTGGGCGCCGGTCTCGCGTTCCTGCTCTTCGGCCGCCGCAAGCAGCCGGTCGAGCGGCCGGCGCGGGTGGCGTGGCCGGTGCGCGCGGCTCGTGCGGACCTCTACGGCAACGCACTGAACGAGGCCCTCTTCGCGCGGCCGGGCACCTGGCTCACCCGCGCGCTGGTGTTCCTCGACCTGAAGGGCGTCGACGGTCTGGTCAACGGCACGGCGGCGCTGCTCGGCGGTAGTTCCGGCCGGTTGCGCAGGCTGCAGACCGGGTTCGTCCGCTCCTACGCACTGTCCATGCTGCTGGGCTCGATCTTCGTGCTCGGAGCGCTCCTGGTGGTGAGGTTCTCGTGACCTGGGTTCTGATCGCACTCCTGGTCGTGCCGCTGGTCGGCGCGCTGGTGGTGGCGTTCCTGCGCAAGGACGACACGAAGGCCAAGCTCGTCGCACTGGCGTTCTCGCTCGTCGAGCTGGTCCTCGCCGTGCTGCTGTGGGCCGCCTACGACCCGGACGGCGACCGCATCCAGCTCGCCGCGGGCGTGGACTGGATCCCGGCGTTCGGCGTGCGGCTGTCGTTCGGCATCGACGGCATCGCACTGGTGATGATCGCGGTGATCGCACTGCTGATCCCGCTGGTGATCGGGGCCGGCTGGACGGAGAAGCTGCCCGCCGGCCGTTCGCAGGGCGGGTACCTCTCGCTGATCCTGATCCAGGAGGCCGTGACGGTCGCGGTGTTCGCCGCCACCGACGTCTTCCTGTTCTACGTGCTCTTCGAAGTCATGCTGATCCCGATGTACTTCCTGATCGGCGGCTACGGCGGCGCGCGCAGGCAGTACGCGGCGGTCAAGTTCTTCCTGTACTCGTTCCTCGGCGGCCTGATCATGCTGGCCTCCGCGATCGGCGCCTACGCGATGGCGTCGGACGAGCTGGGCAAGGGCACGTTCGACTGGGCGACGCTGGTGAAGGTGGTCAGCGACGCCGACTCGACGACGCAGACCTGGCTGTTCCTCGGCTTCTTCCTGGCGTTCGCGATCAAGGCGCCGCTCGTGCCGTTCCACACCTGGCTGCCCGACGCGGCCGCCGAGGCGCCCATCGGCGTCACGGTGATCGTCGTCGGCATCCTGGACAAGGTCGGCACCTTCGGCATGCTGCGCTACCTGCTGCCGATGTTCCCGACGGCGTCGAAGAACCTGGCGCCGCTGGTGCTGGTGCTCGCGGTGGCCGGTGTCCTTTACGGATCGCTGCTCGCCACGGGCCAGCGGGACATGAAGCGGTTCCTGGCCTACGTCTCGATCGCCCACTTCGGCTTCATCGCGCTCGGCATCTTCGCGTTCACGTCGCAGGCGGGCGTGGGCTCGGTGTCGTACATGCTCAACCACTCGATCTCGACCGGCATGCTGATCCTGGTGATCGGCATGGTGATCGCGCGCGGTGGCTCGTCGCTGATCTCCGACTACGGCGGCATGTCGAAGGTGGCGCCGCTGCTCGCGGGCATGCTGCTGCTGTCGGGTCTGACCACGCTGTCGCTGCCGGGCACGAACTCGTTCGTCTCCGAGTTCCTGGTGCTGATCGGCTCGTTCCCGACGCAGCCGGTCTACACGATCATCGCGACGGTCGGCATGGTGCTCGCGGCGCTCTACGTGCTGTGGCTCTACCAGCGGATCATGACCGGCCCGCTGCGCGGCGACGCGCTCGTGGGTGCGGCAGCCGGTCCGGGTGCCGTTGGCGACCCGGAGAAGAAGACTGCCATCGGCGACCTCAGCAAGCGCGAGATCGCGGTGCTCGCACCGCTCGTTGTCATCGTGCTGGCCCTCGGGTTCTACCCGCAGCCGGTGCTCGACGTCATCACCCCGACTGTCGGGGCGACGCTGACCGAGGTCGGCGTCACCGACCCGGTCTCCGTGCAGGAAGGCAAGTGACGTGAACCTTCTCGTCGCTCAGGCGCAGACGATCGAGGCGCCGGAGATCGATTACGGTGCCCTCGCGCCGATGCTGATCGTGCTCGGCGCGGCGTGCATCAGCGTGCTGCTGGAAGCGTTGCTGCCCAAGCATCAGCGGTGGGCCGTGCAGCTCGTGCTGACGCTCGTCACGCTGGTGGGTGCCACCGGCGCGTTGATCCTCTACGCGACCTCGGAGCGTCCTGAGCAGGGCGTGGCGACGCTGGCGGGTGCGATCGCGGTCGACTCGCCGTCGCTGTTCCTGTGGGCCACGTTGCTCGTGCTGGGGTTCGGATCGGTCCTGCTGATCGCGGACCGGTCGGTGGAGCCGGGTGGCGCGTTCGTGGCTCAGGCCGCGATCCGTCCCGGCACCGTCCAGGACCGCGCGCAGGCGACGAAGACCGGCATGCAGACCGAGGTCTTCCCGCTCACGCTGTTCGCGCTCGGCGGCATGATGACGTTCGTCGCGTCGAACGACCTGCTGACGATGTTCATCGCGCTGGAAGTCCTGTCGCTGCCGCTGTACCTGCTGTGCGGCCTGGCTCGCCGCCGTCGCCTGCTCTCGCAGGAAGCGGCTGTGAAGTACTTCCTGCTCGGTGCGTTCGCCTCCGCGTTCTTCCTGTACGGCGTGGCTCTGCTGTACGGCTACGCGGGTTCGGTGAAGCTCTCGGCCATCGCGACCGCCGCGGCCGGCACGGACCGCTCGGACACGCTGCTGTTCGCGGGCTTCGGCCTGCTGGTGGTGGGCCTGCTGTTCAAGGCAGCCGTCGGCCCGTTCCACGCCTGGACCCCGGACGTGTACCAGGGTGCTCCGACGCCGGTGACGGCGTTCATGGCCGCGTGCACCAAGGTCGCCGCGTTCGGCGGCATCCTGCGCGTGCTCACGGTCGCGTTCGAGAACACGCAGTGGGAGTGGCGTGGCGTGCTCTACGGCGTCGCCGTCGTCTCGATGGTGATCGGCGCGATCCTGGGTCTCACCCAGACCGACGTGAAGCGCATGATCGCGTACTCCTCGGTGGCGCACGCGGGCTTCCTGCTGATCGGCACGATCGCGCTGACCCCCGAGGGCACCAACCCCGGCGTGAGCGCGACCATGTTCTACCTGCTGGCGTACGGCTTCACCACGATCGCCGCGTTCGGCATCGTGTCGCTGGTCCGCAACTCGGACGGCGAGGCGACGCACCTGTCGCAGTGGGCGGGTCTCGCGAAGCGGTCGCCGATCGTGGCGGGCACCTTCACGTTCCTGTTGCTGGCACTGGCCGGAATTCCGCTGACGTCCGGCTTCATCGGCAAGTTCGTCGTGTTCAGCGCGGCGATCGACGCCGGCCTGACCCCGCTCGTGGTGATCGCCCTGGTGGCCTCGGCCGTCGCGGCGTTCTTCTACCTGCGGGTGATCGTGCTGATGTACTTCAGCGACCCGGCACCGGACGGCCCGACCGTCACCGTGCCCGGTGCGTTCACCACGATCGCCATCACGTTGGGTGCCGTCGTGACCTTGGTGCTCGGTTTGTGGCCCACGTTCGTGCTCGATTGGGCGGGTACCGGCACCTTCCTCAGCTAGGTGTACGTAGGCTGGCTGCTGTGACCAGTAGCGAGCATGAGGGACCGGGGTTCGCGTTGGTGGACCCCGTGCTCACTCAGGTAGTCCAGGACGGCCTGGCCGAGGTGGAGCGCAACCTGCACGACGTCGTGCAGAGCGAGTTCTACCCGGTCACGGAAACCTCGCTTCACCTCGTGGAGGCGGGCGGAAAGCGGATCCGCCCGCTCTTCACACTGCTCGCATCGCAGTTCGGCGCTGATTGGGACCGGGACAAGGTCATCAAGGCGGCCACTGTGGTCGAGCTCACCCACCTCGCCACGCTCTACCACGACGACGTCATGGACGAGGCGACCATGCGGCGGGGCGCGGTGTCCGCGAACGCCAAGTGGGACAACAGCATCGCGATCCTGACGGGCGACTTCCTGTTCGCCCACGCGTCGCGGCTGACCGCGGACCTGGGGACCGACGCGGCACGGATCATCGCGGAGACCTTCTCGGTCCTGGTGACCGGTCAGATGCGCGAGACCGTCGGCCCGCAGCCGGGCGAGGACCCGATCTCCCACTACCTCACGGTGATCGAGGAGAAGACCGGCGTCCTGATCGCGACGGCGGCGAGGTTCGGCGGGATGTTCTCCGACGCCACCGACGAGCAGATCGACGCACTGCGCCGGTACGCCGACGTGATCGGTGCCGCGTTCCAGATCTCCGACGACGTCATCGACATCGCGTCCCCGTCGGTCGAGTCCGGCAAGACGCCGGGCACCGACCTGCGCGAGGGCGTGAAGACGTTGCCGATGCTCTACGCGCTGCAGGACCCGTCCGAGACGCGGCTCGCCGAACTGCTGGCGGGGCCGATCACCGAGGACGAGCTCGTGGACGAGGCGCTTTCGTTGCTGCGCAAGTCCTCCGGCATGGACAAGGCGCGCGAGACGCTCGACGAGTACGCGGACCGCGCCCGCACGGAGTTGGGCAAGCTGCCGCCGTGTGCCGCGCGTGACGCACTCGACGAGCTCGCGACCTACGTGGTGGCGCGTTCCCGATAGCGGCTAGCTGACCGGCGCGAGCACCTGCTTGCGCCGGTTCCGCAGCGCGTCGAACGTGAAGATCGCCAGCGCCAGCCAGACGAGGGCGAACCCGATCCACCTGCTGGGCGGCATGGGTTCGTGCACCACGAACACGCCCCAGGCGAACTGCAGGATCGGCGCGAGGTACTGCAGCATGCCCATGGTGATCAGCGGAATCCGTTGCGCACCAGCACCGAACAGCACCAGCGGGACCGCCGTGACGATGCCGGTGCTGAGGATCATCAACGTGTGGCCGGCGCCCTCGGTGGTGAAGGTGTTCGCGCTGCCGAGCACGATCAGGTAGACCAGTGCGAGCGGGGCGATCACCGCGCTCTCCGCGGTGAGGCTGGAGATGGCGTCCAGCGGCACCTTCTTCTTCAACAGGCCATAGACGCCGAACGAGCACGCCAGGATCAGCGAGATCACCGGCAAACGGCCGTAGTCGACGGTGAGCACGATCACAGCGAGGACGACGACGGCGATCGCGGCGGTCTGAGCGAGACGCAATCGTTCTTTGAGGAAGATCATGCCGAGTCCCACGCTCACCAACGGCGTGATGAAGTAGCCCAGCGCCGCTTCGACGACGTGGTGGCTGTTCACGGCGTAGATGTAGGTGCCCCAGTTCACCGTGATCAACACGGCGGCGGCGGTAACGATGAGCCAGCCTTTTCCGGATAATTCCAGAAGAGGACGCCATCTCCGGAGGAACGCGACGGCGATGGCGAGCGTGACGAACGACCAGACGATCCGGTGTGCGAGCACCTCGATCGGCTGGGCGGGCACGAGGAGTGGCCAGTAGGCGGGGAACAGGCCCCAAAGGACGTAGGCGAGTGCGCCGTACGTGACGCCTCGCCCGTGGGTGTGAACTTCTGGCGAACTAGTGGAAGAGGTCGTCAGAGGCGGCACAAAATCCCACTCTACGCTGGCGTTTCCACGGCTTGTTTGCGCTGAACGGCGTAGTGACGGAGCATCAACAAAGGCACTGTAGTTTGGCCGTGCTCACCCTTCCGAGTGAGTGGGGTCGGAGTGTGGTCGTAGAAGGGGCTTACCCGTGAATGTCTTCGGGCAGGTCTGGCTGTGGAGTCTGCTGTCGTTCGTCGCGGGAGCCTTGCTCACGTGGCTGGTGATGGTTCGGCCCGCACGCCAGCGAGTGGCCGAGCTCGAAGATCAACTTCTCGATGCGCGCCGGTCGGCACCCCCGATCGCGACGCAGCTTCGCGACGACGACTTCGAGGTCGACGAGTGGGACGACGCGCCGCCGCGGTCGCTGAGCGACGAGATGCTGGCGCCGCCCGCGCCGGCTCCGACGCCTGCACCCGCGCCCGCGCCGTACGTGGAGCCGCCCGCCTACTTCGGTGAGCCCGTGCCGACGCCGTCGCTGGCGCCGCTGCCGGTCATCGAGCAGCCGGCGCCCGAGCCCGAACCTGAGCCCGTCGCCGCTCCCGCCGAGGCCGAGTACGACGAAGAGCCGGCCGCCCAGGTCCGCCAGTACATGGAGCCCGACGAGTCCCAGCGCCGCTTCGAGGAGCAGCTGGCCGAGCAGAGGGCGCTGGCGGACGCCGAGGACGACCGCCCGCGTTCCCTGTTCGAGCGCCTCGCTCCGGGTGACGTTCCCCCGGAGTCTCCGGCCGAGCAGACCACGGTGCTGCCGCTGTCCGGTCTCGAGGCCGCCGACTTCGACGACGAGCCGGAGCTCCCCGCCGAGCAGACGTCGTACGTGCCCACCGTCGTGGAGCCGACCGCCGAGGTCGCCCCGCCCACCCCGGAACCGACCGCGGGCCCGGAGATCGACGAGCAGGCCGACGACTTCATCTACCAGCCGCGCGAGGTCTGGGCGAACGAGGAACAGGAAGCGTTCCTCGACGAGGCCGGCGAGCAGGAGGACGAGCCCGCCGGCACCCGGTCCGAGCAGACGACGTTCATCGCGGTCGAGGAGAGCAGCTGGCCCGCCGGCGACCTCACCGGTGAGTTCCCCGGCATGCGCGACGAGCTCTCCGGCCACCTGGACGGATTCGTCGAACCGGAGACGCCAGCCGAGCAGACCGGCCTGATCGAGCCGATCGACCTGGACGCGCCGCACGTGCGCAACGGCGTCTTCGAGACGACGCTGGCCGAGGAGCAGGCGTTCACCGAGCCTGAGCCCGAGCAGGAAGCCGCGCACGCCTACCGCGAGCCGGTCGAGGCCGAGCCGGTCGAGCACCAGGAGGCCGAGCCGGTCTTCGAGGAGTTCGTCGAGCCCGAGGTCGGCTACGCCGAGGAGTTCACCAACGGCGGTGCGCCCGCGCCGTTCATGGACGCCGGTGCCCCCGCGCCCGCGCCGTTCTCGGCGTTCGGTGCGCCCGCCGAGGTCGAGGAGATCCCGGAGCGCCGCCCGAACGGCGTCGGTGCCGCCTTCTCCCAGGCCGTGGAAGCACCCGCGGAGGTCGCTCCCGCACCGGTCGCGGACCACCCGCGTTCCCTGTTCGAACCGCTGCTGGACGCCGACGAGCCGCTGCCCGCACTCGGTCAGACCCGCACACTGCCGGAGCCGACCAACGACCAGCCGTTCGTGCCGACGTTCGTGCCGAGCGACGAGCCGCTGCTCGCCGCCCCGCCGGAGCCCGAGCCAGAACCGGAAACCGACCTGCCGCAGCGGATCACCGAAGCCGGTCTGCCGGTCCGCGAGGCCCGCCGCACCACTCAGCAACGGCAGCAGACCTTCTCGGCGTTCGCGGCCTTTGATTCGCCCAAGCAGGAAGCCCCGCCCGCACCCGCACCTGCCGCGGCATTGCCGTCACGTCCGCGTCCGGTCGGCTTCTCGCCGTCCACGGGCGGCCGTCCCAACGGCACGCCCGCCGGTCCGTCGTCGCGGTTCCAGCAGCCGGAAGGCTTCAATCCGCGCTCCCCGTTCGGTCCCGGCTCGGTGCTGCCCAAGTCGGACGGCCTCGCGCCGGCCGCGGACTTCTCGGTGAAGGCGACCTTGACCGGTCGTCGCTACTACACCGAGGGCTCGGCGAACTTCGGCGAGACGCGGGCCGACGTGTGGTTCCGCACCGAGTCCGACGCGGAGAAGGCAGGATTCCGACCGGCGCCCTGACCGGCGTTCGCAAGCGCTGAGCCCGCATGCGAAAGGCCCGCCAGCAGTGCGCCGGCGGGCCTTTCGGATGTTCTGGGTACCTAGCCGACCACGGTCCACGTGTCCTTGCCGTGCAGCAGCTTGCCGAGGTCCGCGGGCTTGGCGGCCTTGGCCTCGGCGACCTGCGCCCGCACGCCGTCGTCGTACGTCACGCGGTCCGCACGCCGGAACACACCGGTGACGGTGTGCGTGAGGTCCTGCGTCGAGAGCCGCGAGAGCGCGAACGACAGGTTCAGGTCCGACGCGTCGTGGATGACGACGTCGCTCGCGTCCACGTCCGCGGACTTGGCGACCGCGAGCCCGAAGCCCTCGCGCACCACGCAGTACTCGCCCTCACGACCGAACCGGATCGGCTCGCCGTCGACGACGTTGATGATCCGCCGCTGTGCCTCGTCCGCGTCCTTCAGCACGTCGAACGCGCCGTCGTTGAAGATCGGGCAGTTCTGGTAGATCTCGACGAGCGCCGACCCGCGGTGTTCGGCGGCCTGGCGCAGCACCGAGGTGAGGCCCGCCTTGTCCGAGTCCATCGCCCGGCCCACGAAGGAGGCTTCCGCGCCCAGTGCCAGCGACACCGGGTTGAACGGGTGGTCCACCGAGCCGAGCGGGGTCGACTTGGTGACCTTGCCTTCCTCGGAGGTCGGCGAGTACTGGCCCTTGGTCAGGCCGTAGATCCGGTTGTTGAACAGCAGGATCTTGAGGTTCACGTTGCGCCGCAACGTGTGGATCAGGTGGTTGCCACCGATGGACAGCGCGTCGCCGTCACCGGTCACCACCCACACGCTCAGGTCCGGCCGCGCCACGGCGAGACCCGACGCGATGGCCGGCGCACGCCCGTGGATGGAGTGCATGCCGTAGGTGTTCATGTAGTACGGGAACCGGGACGAGCACCCGATGCCCGAGACGAACACGATGTTCTCGCGCTTGAGACCCAGTGACGGCAGGAACGACTGCATGGTGTTGAGCACGATGTAGTCACCACAGCCGGGGCACCAGCGAACTTCCTGGTCGGACTTGTAGTCCCTGGCCGTCTGCTTCTCGTCGGTGGTGGGAACCCCGGTCAGGCCGGGGAGCCCGATGTCGATGGCGGTCACGCCGACACCCCCTTGATCACGTCAGCGAGCACGTCCTGCAGCTCTTCCGCCTTGAACGGCAGGCCCTGCACCTTGGTGTACGACATGGCGTCCACCAGATACTTGCCCCTCAACAGCAACGCCAGCTGCCCCAGGTTCATTTCCGGCACGATGACCTTTTCGTACGACTTCAGCACGTCACCCAGGTTCTTGGGGAACGGGTTGAGGTGCCGCAGGTGCACGTGCGCGACCGGCAGGCCCAGCTTGCGGACTCGCCGTGCCGCCGCGCCGATCGGGCCGTACGACGAACCCCAGCCCACGACGAGGACCTTCGCCTCGCCGCTCGGGTCGTCGACCACGACGTCCGGCACCTCGATGCCGTCGATCTTGGCCTGGCGCAGGCGCACCATCCGGTCGTGGTTCTCCGGGTCGTACGAGATGTTGCCGGTGACGTCCTGCTTTTCCAGACCGCCGATGCGGTGCTGGAGACCAGGAGTGCCGGGCACCGCCCACGGACGGGCCAGCGTCTCCGGGTCACGGGAGTACGGCTGGAAGTTCTCCGGGTCCGTCGCGAACTCGACCGTCAGGTCGGGCAGCGTGTCGACTTCCGGGATCAGCCACGGTTCGGAGCCGTTCGCGATCGCGCCGTCGGACAGGAACAGCACCGGCGTGCGGTACTTCAGCGCGATCCTGGTGGCGTCGACCACGGCGTCGAAGCAGTCCGAGGGGGACTGCGGCGCCACGATCGGCACCGGCGACTCGCCGTTGCGGCCGAACATCGCCTGCAGCAGGTCCGCCTGCTCGGTCTTCGTCGGCAGACCGGTGGACGGGCCACCGCGCTGCACGTCGATCACCAGCAGCGGCAGCTCGGTCATCACCGCGAGGCCGATGGTCTCGGACTTCAGGGCGATGCCGGGACCGGACGTCGACGTGACGCCGATCGCGCCGCCGTAGGACGCGCCGAGGGCGATGCCGATGCCCGCGATCTCGTCCTCGGCCTGCACGGTCGTGATGTCGAAGTTCTTGTGCTTGCTCAGTTCGTGCAGGATGTCCGACGCCGGCGTGATCGGGTACGTGCCGAGCACGACGGGCAGCTTCGAGAGCTGGGCCGCCGCGACGATGCCGTACGCCGTCGCCGTGTTGCCGGTGATCTGGCGGTACGTGCCGACGTTCAGCTTCGCGGGCGCCACCTCGTACGTGACCGCGAAGGCTTCCGTGGTCTCGCCGTAGTAGTAGCCGGCGCGGAACGCCAGGACGTTGGCCTCGGCGATGTCCGGTTTCTTCGCGAACTTCTCGCGCAGGAACCGTTCCGTGCCTTCGGTGGGCCGGTGGTACATCCACGACAGAAGGCCGAGCGCGAACATGTTCTTCGCGCGTTCCGCGTCCTTCTTGCCGAGCCCGGTCTCCTCCAGCGCGCCGATGGTCATGGTCGCCATGGCGACCTTGTGCACCTGGAACCTCTCGAGCGAGTCGTCCTCGAGCGGGTTCGAGTCGTACCCGACCTTCGTCAGGTTCCGCTTGGTGAACTCGTCGGTGTTGACGATGAGGATGCCGCCGTCCGGCAGGTCGACGACGTTCGCCTTGAGCGCGGCGGGGTTCATCGCGACGAGAACGTCGGGACGGTCGCCGGGCGTCAGGATGTCGTAGTCGGCGAAGTGCAGCTGGAACGACGACACACCGGGCAGCGTGCCCTGTGGTGCGCGGATCTCGGCGGGAAAGTTGGGCTGCGTGGCGAGGTCGTTGCCGAACGCCGCCGCTTCCGACGTGAACCGGTCTCCGGTGAGCTGCATGCCGTCACCGGAGTCGCCGGCGAAGCGGATCACAACGCGATCCAGCTTGCGAGTCTCAGTGCTCATTCCTACGCCGATACCTCTCTCCAAGGGTGGCCGTGCCCCACCACGAGGGTAGTCGCCGGGACCGCCTGCGAGACGGGCCGTGTACCACCAGGCGAGACGAACTGTCCCATCTGCCGCACCGGGTCCTTAACTAGACGGTAAGCACAGCACTACCAGCGGATACCCGAATGCGGCAGACGTCACCCTCGATACCTGTTACCAAAGGTAACACTTAACGTCCGCTGATCCGAGCCTTCATCGCGGCAAGCCTGGCAGCGAATTCTGGAGTGTCGATCGAAGCCACCTGTGGCCGCAGCTCGGTTTCCACCGCTTCCGCGTGGTCGTCGAGAACATCGGTCACCCGCATCGTGGCCTTGATGGTCCGCACGAGTTCGCCTGGAGCTTCGGCGGAGTGCTTTGCCAGCTCTTTCGCCACTGCGAGTGGGTCTTCGGCCTTCGCGTAGGCCAGCCCTTTCGCCACGGCCTCGTCGGCGTCGAGGATCTGCCCGAACAAGGTCATCGCCGTGGCGGTCTGCATGTTGGTGATCCGCTGCAACATCCACGTCATGCCACCGCCGGGGTGGATGCCGAGCTGCAGGAACCGCGCGTCGAACCGCGCCTTGGGCCCCGCGATCCGGACGTCCGCCGCCAGCGCGAGGTTGAGCCCGGCGCCGACGGCCGCGCCGTTGACCGCGGCGATCGTCGGGATGGTGGCGTTGGCCACGGCGAGGAAGCCCCGGTAGATCTGCTTGAGGCCCTCGTCCTTGGAGTTGCCGAGCTGCGTGAGGTCCGCGCCGGCGCAGAACGCGGGCGGCGCACCCGTGATGATCAGCGCGTTGGCTGTCCGCTCTGCTTCCTCGACCTTGTCCGCGAGCTGTCGGGACAGGTCGATCGTCAGGGCGTTGCGCCGGTCCGGATCGCTGATCGTGATCACGGCGACGGAATCGTTGTGCTCCAGCAGAACCTCAGCCATGCCCCGGACTCTAGGGCGCGAGCGGCCGGTCCAGGAGCCGGGACAGCACGACCGTCGACACGGTGCGATCGATGATCTCCACGGCCCGCAACCGCTCCAGCGCCGTCTCCAGGTGGTGGATGTCGGCAGCCCTGAGATGCACGATCGCGTCAGCCGCCCCGGACACCGTGTAGGCAGCACTGACCTCGGCCATCGGCTCCAGCCGGTGCTGGATGTCGTGCGGCGCGACGTTGCCCTTGCAGTGCACCTCGACGAACGCCTCGGTGCCCCACCCGAGCGCCTCCGGGTCCACCACCGCCGTGAACCCCCGCAACACCCCGTTGTCCAGCAGTTTGTCCACCCGCCGCTTCACCGCGGGGGCGCTCAGCCCCACCTCTTTCCCGATCTCCGCGTAGCTGGACCGTGCGTTGGCCATGAGGCACGAAATGATTCGCTGGTCGATGCTGTCCACACGCAACATTCTGCCCTAGTTAACGCAATGTCGCGGCGTTGTTCGATGGTCCAGCGGCCCTTTACATTTCGATCCATGACGGTATCCATCTCCGGGCCCGGCGAGCCGATCACGCTCGACATCGCCACGCCCCTCGCGCCGACGCGCATGCCGACGACCCGTCGGTACCTCATGTGCCCGCCGACGTACTTCACGGTGGAGTACGCCATCAACCCGTGGATGGATCCGACCCGGCCCACCAGCACCTCGCTGGCTGTGGAGCAGTGGACGGCCCTGAAGGAGACCTACGAGCGCCTGGGCCACGAGGTCAACGTCATCGACCCGGTGGCCGGCCTGCCCGACATGGTCTTCTCGGCCAACAGCGGCACCGTGATCGACGGCCGGGTCCTGGGCTCCCGCTTCCGCGCCCCCCAACGCTCAGCAGAAGCCGACTACTTCCGCCGCTGGTTCCTGGCCTCCGGCTACAAGTCCGTGGTGATGCCCACCGCCGTGAACGAGGCCGAGGGCGACTTCACCTGGACCGGTTCCCTGCTGCTGGCCGGCACGGGCTTCCGCACCGACCCCGGCGCACACTCCGAGGCGCAGGAAGTCCTCGGCGTGCCCGTGGTGTCGCTGCAACTCGTCGACCCGCGCTTCTACCACCTCGACGTGGCGCTGTTCATGCTCGACGACCAGTCCCCGTCGCCTCTGGTCGCCTACTACCCCGAGGCGTTCTCGCCGGGCTCGCAGGCCGTGCTGAAGCGCCTGTTCCCGGACGCCGTGATCGCCAACGACGACGACGCGGTGTGCCTCGGCCTCAACGCCGTGTCCGACGGCAAGCACGTGGTCATGCCGGTCGAGGCCACGCACCTGGCCGAGCAGGTGGCGCGACGCGGGTTCGAGCCCGTGTTCGTGGACATCTCGGAACTGCGCAAGTCGGGCGGCGGCCCGAAGTGCTGCACCAACGAGCTGCGCGGCTGACCTCGCCCACGCAGTCTGCGATCTGCGCTGGCTGGAGGCCCGAACCGGGCCTTCACCAGCGCGGATCTGTTTCCGCCACTCGATCTGGTCGCTACCGCTGGGCGGTCGCCACGACGGCGGTCGACGAGATATGCGCCAGCGCGGGACTGGTCAGGACGAAGAGCGTTTCGAGGCCGCTCAGGTGCCGGTTCATCTGCGCCATCGGCAACTCGCGCTCCAGGGCGGCTATCGATCGGCGGCGGCCGGTGACAGACGAGTTCGCGGGTTTGATCTGCGCCAGGTGAAAACCGAACCAGGGGTTCGCCAGCGCAGATCAGTCGCGTGAAAACGTTCCGCTGAACTCTCGCGCCGACGTCCCGAACCTCGAACGAGTCACACGCTTTGCAGCGGTGGATACGGCTCGTCGGGCGTTGACGGGGGCGTGAGCTTGGCGTTCAGCTCCTGAGCTTCCTGAAGCTGGTCTTCCAGGGTGACGATGCGGCACGCCGCATCCAGTCCCGTGCCCTGGTCGACCAACGCACGCACACGGGCGGCCAGACGCAGCTGGTGGCGGCTGTACCGCCGGTGGCCGCCGGCCGAGCGCTGCGGCTCGATGAGTTTCGCCTCGTCCAGGCTGCGCAGGAAGTTCGCCGAGGTGTCGAGCAGTTCCGCGGCCCGGCCCATCGAGTAGGCGGGGTAGTGCTCGTCGTCGAACTTCTCGGCTGTGGTCTGCGGTTCGTTGTTCGCAGATTCGTTGGTGTCTGGGGTCATCGCGCCTCCGCATCACGAGGGGCCCCGGTGCAGTAGCACCGGGGCCCCAGGGTTGTTGGGTTTCACTTCCACCTAGCCGACCGTGAGATCGGCATCCTCTGTCCACATGCCCAGAAGCGGGCGCTGCGGGGATCGCGTGTGCGTAACCGAAGACCACCTTCCAATCTGATGGAACCGCGGTACCCGTCCGGCGGAGTTCAGCCGAAGGCGGGCGATCCGATGGTGTGCAACCCGTCCCTTCTCCTCTGAGTACTGACTTTCCTTCTCTCACGTGACTGCCGGCACCGGACCTCGTGCACATGCCGGACTCACCTCACCGACAGCCCTTGGTCACCTGCCGGAACCCCTTCCACTGATCGGCTCCGGCACATCTGACCGTCTCGCACTTACCTCACGGGTAGTTCGTCATCTCCCGTGTCATGTTCTCTCTTGTTCGACGAGGAGAAGACTACACACGCCCGCCGGACAATGTCTACCCCCGCCACCATAGATTTGCTCGGTCGGGTGACACAGCTGCGCTGACCTGGTCGGATCCGATCAGCGGCGGCATGCGCCGGGCCCGCGCAGTAGCGTCGGACGGGTGCCCAACATCCTTGCGATCGGTTTCGACCCGTACACCATCCCCGGCTTCGACCCGGCTCCCGTGGCCGCCGGCATCGAGCAAGGCAGCAAGGCGTTCGCCGAGCTGGGTATGACCCAGGACCTGGTTCTCATCGACTTCGCCGAGCTGGACGGCCGCGCCCAGGCCAAGATCGTCGAGCGGCTGAAGCAGAAGCAGTACGACGCCGTGCTGGTCGGCGGTGGCATCCGCAAGGGCACAGGGCTGCTCGAGCTCTTCCAGACCGTGGTCAATCTCGTGCACTGGCACCAGCCGGACGCCGCGATCGCGTTCAACGACAGCCCCGCCGACAGCCCGGACTGGGCGCTCAAGGCGCTGGAGCAGCGGCGCCGTCGTTAGAACACCGTCCGCCAGGCCCACCAGGCGAGCAGGCCGACGGCGAACAGCAGCCCCAGCACGGCCCACCACAGCAGCACCTCGCCCATTTCGGTGCCCCACCACTTGAGTCCTCGCCAGAAACGCCGCGGAACCGCGGTCAGCCAGGCGAAGAAGCGCTTCTGCCACCAGGGCCGCGCTGCCTCGAGCCGTGCCTCGCGCACGGCTCGGCGCGCTGCCTCACGATCGTGGTCCCCCATGAGATTCATAGTGCCGTGAACCGCTGAAGCGCCCTCTCCGTACCCCTCTTCAGAACGGCAGAAAACGCTGTCCAGCGATCAAGTCCGCGCAGGTCAGCCCCACACACCCCAACAGCACTACGAAGCGTGACCGCATCACTCGATCGCGTGGTCGTGGAACTAACCCATAACGAGAGCCGGGCTCGCGCCGAACTAACAGACAGCTCCGTCAGTTCGTCAGGAGGCAACGATGAACTTAAACAGGATGCAAATGGCTCGCTGACTGTCTGTCAGCAACGGATAGCCCGACTCATCGGAAACGTGACGAGAGTCACCCAACGGGCGCTCAAGCTTGCCTGCGCTCGTGACGCGAGGTTACGTTCTCGCCCGCCGATAACGGTTTGGTCACCGGCAGGACACAGGAACCACAGCACCAAGGGTCCAAAGTCCCCCAGGAATCCCCCGCCCGGGTTTGCCGGAGACCAAGCTCCCCGACGCAGGAGGCTCCCCCTTGGCCCGGCACAGCAAGGCCGCCGGCCGAACCGTGTACACGGTCGTGCCCACAGCTGAAGTGAAACCCGGCGCACATCGCGTCGAGGACGACAAGGTTCCGCTCGCCCACCGCGTGAGCGCCATCGTCGTCGCAGCAGGTGTCGCCGCCGGCACCGCCGCCATCGCCAACGCCGCGACCAGCGGGTCTTCGACGGACCTGGCCGCAGGTGCGGCCGAGCTGGGTGCCATTCCCGACCAGCAGGTGAAGTCGATCCAGACCATCCACGACGTCAACCCCGGTGGTGAGGTCGGCCGTCTGCTGCAGTTCCAGCAGATGTACGCCATGCAGACCTTCGAGCAGGCGACGAAGGTCGCCGCGGACGCACACGCTCAGCGCGAGGCGGCCGCCAAGGCCGAGGCCGAGCGTCAGATCGAGATGCGCAAGCCGGCCAAGCAGCGCGAGGTCGAGGGCTGGATCAAGGAAGCCATCAAGGTCCTGCAGGCCAACGGCACGAACATCGACAACGGCAGCGTCGATGAGATCTACACGATCATCATGAAGGAGTCGAACGGCAACCCCAACGCCGTCAACAACTGGGACTCCAACGCGATGCGCGGCACGCCGTCCAAGGGCCTGATGCAGTGCATCGACCCGACGTTCCGTGCCTACAAGCTGGCCGGCTACGACAACATCCTCGCGCCGGTCGACAACATCATCGCGGGCGTTCGCTACACGTACGCGCGCTACGGCGGCTTCCACAACCACCCGGGGTTGGTCTCCATGAACCTGGGCGGCGGGTACCGGGGGTACTAAAGGGGCCAAACACACCGTGTCGGGGTGCGTGAAACGTATCGACGAGCGATGCTGTCAATCAGGTTCACCCACAAGCATGGCGGCCCTAGCGGGCACACGCCCGGTAGTGCTCCCATCGAAGCGATCCCCGAACGCAGGGAGTGGCCGATGAACGAGCAACAGGCACGCGACGACGAGCTGGCGAAGGTCCGCTCGGAGGCGACGAACTGGCTGGCCAAGATGGCCAAAGCCCAGCAGCGTCCCAAAGTCGAACAGCGGAGGCCTGAGCACGACGCCATGACACCCGCGAAGAAGTAGCAGGAAACAGCACAAGCGCCTCGGCTACGGCCGGGGCGCTTCTGCTTTGAAGGCCGACCACAGCAGGTTCAGCGGGTGATCCGCCGGATGCTTCGACAGCTCGTCCGTTCGGGCGAAAACGCCCACAAGCCGCTCCATTGAGTCATCTGCGAGCTCGACGACCCGGAGGCCGCCTCCCTCCCGGAGCTCGTTGTTCGACGCCACCACGCCCAAACCAGACGTCACGATCATGGCTCCCTGGACGAGGTTCGAGCGCAGCAACGAGATGCCGTACTGGATCTCGTCGATCTCGGCCGCGATGTCGAGCCCCTGGCGGTAGTCCGGCCCGAACCAGCCCCGCAGGAACTCGGCGATCAGCCCCGCCGCCGGCACGACCAACGGGACCGACCTCAGCTGAGGTACCCGCACGCGCTCGCCGACAACCGTCTCCGGCAGGTTCGTCAGCAACGCCAGCCCGCCGCGCCGCCACTCGATCACGTCGAACTCGGGACGCTCCCAGTCCGCGCCGGCCCGCGTCACGACGCTGCCGCACACGATGTCGACCTCCTGCGTCTCGAGCTTCGTCCAGATGTCCTTGGTGCGGATGTGCACGACCTTGAGGTCCACGTCGCGCTCGCGGAACTCGTCCGCGACGTGGTGCCACGCCTTCGCGAGCGTGTCGAGCATGTATCGCGTGGTGCCGACGGTGACGGTCGTGCCGAGCTTGCGGCGGCACTCGTGAATTCCGTCGAGCCACTCCGCGAGGGTGTCCCGCGCCAATTCGACCAGCGACTCACCAGTCGGCGTGAACAGCACGTCTCTTCCGCGTCCTTGCTTCACCACAAGCTGTTCGCCGCACAGTTGCTGGAAGTTCCTGTTCAACGTGTCCAGCTGCTTCTGCACGCTCGACTGCTCGCGTCCCAACGCCCGTGCCGCTCGCAGCGCCGACCGGGTCTCGTGCACCGTCAGCAACGTCCTGAGCTGGTCCATCGTGGTGTCCAGCAAGGCAGGAGGCATGTTCAGCAGGCGGTGCAGGGTGGTGCTGGTGGGGAGCACCAACTGGGACGAGCCGGACATCGAGACCCTCTCTGATGTTCTACCGATCAGTTGAACTGAACTTGACCGCATTTCGCAGGGAAATTATCTGCAGATCCTGTTGGTAAATCTCTGGACTCTTATCGGGCGGTGTACAAAGCTATCTGCGGCGACCACGCGTGGGAGCCGATTCCGGGGGGAATCATTGGGGGGTGGGGGTCTGCCAGGCGCAAGCCGGCAGGCCCCCAAGTATTACCCTCGCCAGTTGTGACGGCTTCCGCTCGCCTGGAATGGGGCACCACCTACCAGGTCACCGTGCTCGAACTCGGACTCGCCTGCTGCGGAGTCGAAGTGATGGCAGCTCTCGACCGCCTTCCCGACCTCGGCGTCACGCCGGTCGACGGCGCGGGTGAGGCACACGTTCTCGTCGTCTCCGGCACCGTCACCGACGTCATGTTGCCTGCTGTGATCCGCAGTTACGAGGCCATGCCCGAACCCCGCTACGTGATCTCCGTGGGCGCCTGCAGCAACACCGGCGGCCCGTACTGGGATTCCTACAGCGTCACCAAGGGGATCGACCAGGCCCTGCCGGTCCACGTCGCCGTTCCCGGCTGCCCGCCGCGGCCGGAAGCCCTGCTCGAAGGCCTCAAGGCGCTGCACAGGCTGGTGAACGCATGACCGCCCCGAAAACGACGCCCAAGACCGCCTTCGGTCAGACCGTCCACCACGTCGAACTCGCCGACTGGCTCGCCACGGCGACGTCCTACCACCACGACGGCTGCGTGATGTTCGACTGGCTCGGCGTCGAGGACGCGGGCAGGCCGGGGTCCGCTGGCCAACGCCACGCCGTGTTCCTGCACGTCATCAACCCGCAGACGCGCGAAGGCGTGATGCTGCGGACCGAGATCGCCGAGACCGACGCGCTGCCGAGCATCGCCCACCTCTGGAAGGGCGCACACTGGCACGAGCGCGAGGCCGCGGAGATGTTCGGGATCACCGTGGACAGCGAACCGGAACACCTGCTGCTGCCGGAGAGCTTCCAAGGCCACCCGCTGCGCAAGGACTTCGTGCTGGCCGCACGCGTCGTGCGTCCATGGCCAGGGGCGCTGGAGCCGGGCGAGGACAACACGAGCGCCCCGAGCCGCCGCCGCACCGCACCACCCGGAGTGCCGGACCCGTCCTGGGGTCCGCGCCGTGAAGAGGAGCAGTCGTGACCGGGCCAGAAAACAGCCTTCCGCCGCGCACGAGGGGTGTCATCGCGCTGTTGGAGGCCAACTGCACGGTCTGCATGATCTGCGCGCGCGAGTGTCCTGACTGGTGCATCCACATCACGAGCCACACCGAGGTGGAGCAGCAGCCCGGCTCGGCGAGGCCGCGCAGCCGCAACGTGCTCGACCGGTTCGCGATCGACTACGGCCAATGTCTGTACTGCGGCATCTGCGTCGAGGTCTGCCCGTTCGACGCCCTGCACTGGGCACCGGACTTCGGCTATCCGGGAACGGGCTCGATCGAGGGCGACGGCGCCGTCGCGGAGCTGGTCCACGAACGGGACGTGCTGGCCACGTGGGTGGAGAAGGTGCCGCCGCCGCCACCGCTCGACCCGGCAGCAGAGGCCGCGCCGGAAACGGCCAGCGGAACTGGCAGGCGGCCCGGTTCGTTGAGAGGTAGGACGTAAAAGACCCGGAGGCAAAACCGTGCACAAGCACATCAACGGGTTGAAGACGGCCGTGCTGCTCGGCGGGATGAGCGCGCTGATCGTGGTGATCAGCGGCCTGTTCGGACGGACGGCACTGGTCATCGGCCTGCTGCTGGCCTTGGGCGTGAACGCCTACGCGTACTTCAACTCCGACAAGCTCGCGCTGCGGGCGATGCGGGCCCAGCAGGTGTCGCAGGTGGAGCAGCCCGTGCTCTTCGCGATCGTGCGGGAGCTGTCGTTCAAGGCACGCCAGCCCATGCCGAGGCTGTACCTGAGCCCGACCGTCGCACCGAACGCCTTCGCGACGGGCCGCAACCCGCGCAACGCGGCCGTGTGCTGCACCACGGGCATCCTGGACCTGCTCGACGAACGCGAACTGCGCGCCGTGCTCGGCCACGAACTCGCGCACGTCTACAACCGCGACATCCTGATCAGCTGCGTGGCCGGTGCGCTGGCCGGCGTGATCACGATGCTCGCGAACCTGGCCCTGTTCGCCGGGATCTTCGGCGGCGGCGATGACGACGACGGCCCCGGCCCGGTAGGCCTGCTGCTGATCGCCTTGCTCGGCCCGATCGCCGCGACCGTGGTGCGCCTGGCCGTGAGCCGCTCGCGCGAGTTCCAGGCCGACGCGTCCGGCGCCGAGCTCACCGGCGACCCGCTGGCACTGGCGAGCGCCTTGCACAAGATCGACCTGGGGACGCGGGCGGCGCCGCTCGCACCGGAGCCGGAGGTGGTGTCGCAGAGCCACCTGATGATCGCGAACCCGTTCCGCTCGGGGGAGCAGTTCGCGAAGTGGTTCTCGACCCACCCGCCGATCGCCGACCGCATCCGCAGGCTGGAAGAGATGGCACGCCGGGCCAGCTAGCGCCCGACCTTCGCCACCGCCATGAGGTACTCGCCGTAGCCGGACTTGCCGAGCTTCTCGCCGAGCGCGTAGCACTCCTCGGCCGAGATGAAGCCCATCCGCAGCGCGATCTCCTCAGGACACGCGATGCGCACACCGGTCCGGTGCTCCAGCACCTGCACGAACTGCCCGGCTTCGAGCAGCGAGTCGTGCGTGCCGGTGTCGAGCCACGCGAACCCGCGGCTCAGGTCCACCAGCTGCGCCCGCCCCTCGCGCAGGTAGTGCAGGTTGACGTCGGTGATCTCCAGCTCGCCCCGCGGCGACGGCTTGAGGTTGCGCGAGATGTCCACCACGCCGTTGTCGTAGAAGTAGAGCCCGGTGATAGCCCGGTTCGACTTCGGCTGCGCGGGCTTCTCCTCGATGGACAGCAACTTGCCCGTCGCGTCGACCTCGCCCACGCCGTACCGCTCAGGGTCCTTCACCTGGTACCCGAACAGCACGCAGCCGTCCAAAGAGGACACCTGCTGCTGCAGCGTGGTGGAGAAACCCTGGCCGTAGAAGATGTTGTCGCCCAGCACCAGCGCCACGTCGTCACCACCGACGAAGTTCGCACCGATGATGAACGCCTCCGCGAGCCCGTTCGGCGCGGCCTGCTCGGCGTACGAGAAGCTCATGCCCCACTGCGACCCGTCACCCAGCAGCCGGCGGAACTGCGGCAGGTCCGTGGGCGTCGAGATGATCAGCACCTCGCGAATGCCGGCCAGCATGAGCACCGACAGCGGGTAGTAGATCATCGGCTTGTCGTACACCGGCAGCAGCTGCTTGGAGACGGCCTGCGTGATCGGGTGCAGGCGCGTGCCACTGCCACCGGCGAGGACGATGCCCTTCACCGGTAGTTGGTGAACTGGAGGGCGATGCCGAAGTCAGAGCCCTTGAGCAGGGCGATGACGTCCTGCAGGTGATCCTTCTTCTTCCCGGACACCCGCAACTGGTCACCCTGGATCTGCGCCTGCACGCCCTTGGGCGCCTCGTCACGGATCTTCTTGGCGATCTCCTTGGCCTTCTCCGAAGTGATGCCCTGCACGAGGTTTCCCGTGACCTTGAACACCTTTCCGGACACCGCGGGCTCGCCGATCTCGAACGCCTTCATCGAGATGTTGCGCTTGACCAGCTTCTCCTGGAAGACGTCGATCGCCGCCTTGCACCGCTCCTCGGTCTCGGAGGAGAAAGCGATCGCCTCCTCACCGGCCCAGGCCACGGTGGTGTTGGTCCCGCGGAAGTCGAAGCGCGTGCTCAGCTCCTTGGCCGCCTGGTTGAGCGCGTTGTCGACCTCCTGCCGGTCCACCTTGCTCACCACGTCGAACGACGGGTCCGCCACGACTTCACTCCTCAACGATCTCGGGGTCACAGCCAGCGTCGATGCTACTGGGGTACCCCGATTTGGGGACTCCCGAAGGGGTTATGTATTGTTCTGCCCGCACCGTTACGACGGTGTGGGGCGGGTTGCCCGAGCGGCCAATGGGAGCGGACTGTAAATCCGTCGCGAAAGCTACAGAGGTTCGAATCCTCTACCCGCCACATCAGCACGAATGGGCCTGTGACCAGCGAGAACTGGTCACAGGCCCATCGTCGTGTTGTACGGCTGTGTACGACTCGATCCGGCCTTTAACTGGTGTCTGTGCCGAATACGTGCCGAAGTTCGGCACGTCCCTAGCTCCGCGCCCCACGATGTTGAGTCGGCAAGCCGGACGGCGTCAGCGACGCTCCACAACTGCCGACGGATGAACTGTCCGATGCCGTGATGACTGGTGATGGCGTGGGCTCAAACGACTTGGGCAGAACGCCGGAGCAGCCGTGATTAACATGTGAACATGAGTCGATGCACTGCCCCGGTGCAGGGACATCGGTCCTCCGCCGCAGCGGCAAGGTGCCCAGCATGTGGCGGCAACGTGCGCGAGAACGGCGTCGGTCAGACCACCGTCCGCGACTGCTACCAGAGTGGCGTGAGCCCGTACGGCGTGTACGACATGTGCGGGAACGTCTGGGAGTGGTGCTCGTCCGAGACGAAGCCCGGTCGTCACGAACTCAAGGGCGGCGCATGGACAAGCCCGTTCAACCGGGCCACCCCGTCTTCCTTCAACGACGCGAACGCGACCATGAAGGACGACGACACGGGCTTCAGGTGCGTGGTCGCTGCGGACACGATGGATGAACTGCTCCGCCGTCGCTGACAATTCGTATGCACAACCCCTACAGCTCAGCGGCGGTCTCGGCGATGAGTTCCAGCGATTCGTCGGCGTCGACCGCCACTGAGGGGCTGCACCGCGTTCTCGTGGTCAACTTGGCGCTGCTGAAGCCCACGCGCTGACCGGCCTCGGTGAGGCTTAGTTCGCGCTTGTTGCGCCACCCAGCCAACTGCCGCCCGATGGCGCGTTCGAGCGTCGTGGCCCGGAAATCTCTCGGCATGACGCTCTATCTCGTTTCTGTCGTGTCGCGCAGCTCGTCAAACGGGACGAAGCTGCAACCACTCAGTTCACGTATCAACGCCACGGCGACCATCCAGCGAGTTTGCGGGTCCCCGTAGGCAACATGGGCGGCCTTGATGGGAACGGGCGCGAACGCGCCTGCCCGATAGAGCGTTCCCCGCACTCCTGCGACCGCGAACGATCGAACCCGGATCGCGACGGCGCCGCGCTGAAGTGCCGGGCACCGTCGCAACGAGATCGCGACACACCGAGCGCAGATCGGCGGCTCCACCGAAGCCATGCCTTCAGGCCAGCGTGGCCAATCCTCGCGATGGTCCCGCAACAACCACAGGACACCATCCGGCGTTCGGTCGGCCGGCCCGGCGCACACCTGACACAGAAGCTCGCTCATCGCCCGCCGTTGCCGCGTCGGGTGAACTCTGCCGAACTCCGGCTTGCCCTTCTTGGGGCGTTCCGCGACTTTCTGCCACAGGACGCCCTGGCCGTCCCGGTCACCTGGAAGTTCGTGGGTGTAGCCGACGCCGAGACCGTCAGGGAGCATGACCAGGCTGCACCTCAGGTCCTGCTCGGCGTTGGTCGCGGTGACGTAAGGCGCAACGATGCGGTCGGCACGGGCCAGGTCTGTCGCGGTCACGGCGTCCACAGCTTCGGTGCCGTCCCGATGACCAGCGTCGGTGCAAGCCGCGAACCAGGCGTGGGGAGAGCCAGCAGATCGAGGACGACTTCGGAGAGAGTGCCGCTTCGCTCCCACACGATCTCGGCAGGCTCGTCGGGTAGTACGCGGATGCGTAGGCCTAGCGAGTCGGTCTCGTCGCGGATGCGGATGCAGTCGCGCCATCCTTCCGGCCAGATCCGCGCAGCGTCGAGTTCAGCGTTAGGGTCGCCGGGATCGTCGATCGGCAGGAACTTCCAGCCCGCCTCACGGATGAGGACCACGTGTTGGAGGCTGGGAAAGAGCTTCACTGCCTCGGCGTCGGTGAGTGGGCTCATGACCCACCCACCGCAACGTCATCCGCACTGTTGATCTGCCGCATGGCTGGAACGTAAGACGGTGGAGTCCTGCCAAGGGGTACAAGCTGTACCCCCACCTGATCAGGTCAAGCCGCGATGCCCACCCGCTCGCAGAGATCCAGAACGTCCTGCCGCAGCCCGGTTGGTGGGCTCTTGCGCAGGTTGATCAACATCTCGCGCGCGAATCCGTTGTACTTGATCGTCTCGGGCGCCGTGCGTTCCGAGTGGTGGAGCAGCGCCCACGTCGCGTGCTTCTCGCCGCGCTGGTCGTGGGCTCGTGCCACCTCGATCAAGTGTCGCGCGCGACGCGGCACAGAGGCGATGGCCTCCGGATCGAACTGGTCTGCTGCACGCAATGCCTCAGCAGGACGCCGCAGCTCAACGCCGAGCGTGGTGGCGTGCGCGAACATCACGGGACGGCTGAACGACGACTGTGTGTGCCGGTAGCCAACCGGGAGCTCCTGGGCGACGCGGTCCGCGAGTTCCCAGGCCTCCCAAGCTTCTCCATGTCGGCCTCGGCGCGCGTGCACGTAGGCGACCTCAACGTGCAGCGCACCCCACATGCCTCGCCAGTCGTCCCCGCTGTCGAGGTAGGGCTCGATCCCGCGGGCACCGAACGCCGCGACGTCCAGCGCCTCATCCCAACGGCCGACGTCGCGCAACGCCTGGACCTTCGCCCACGAGCCTCCAGCGATTGCGAGCGGATCGTCAGCTTCCAGCGCCTCGTTCATCGCCCGGTCGGCAACGAGCCACACCAGCTCCGCAGCGGGCTGGTACGCGCAGTAGAAGTCGGCGAGCCGGTACACGCCGGCGAGCACCCGACGTGCGTCACGACGCTCGTCACCGCGGATCACACGCACCGCGCGCTGAGCGTCCCGGATGAGGTCGGGGAGGAGCAGGCCGAGTTGGGTGCGGTGATCGGGGCTTGCGTGCCGAACCTGCCACGCCTGCTCAAGGCGCACCGCGAGATGTGCCACGTTCGGCGGACGGCCGTCGCTGGTCAGGTGGTACTCAGTCAACGCAGCCTGAACCGCGGTGAGTGCCACGTGCCTTTCTCCCGCGAACACCGAGACCGGGACGGCGAGGCCATTGCCGGTGAGGTCGGCGAGATCCTGCACTCCAAGGGCGTGCGCGATGCGAAGCAGCATCGGCAGGCGTGGCGCTTGCAGTCGGCCGTTCTCGACTGACTTCACCCAGTCCGGGCCCCTACCCACCAGGCCGCCAAGAACGCGGCGCGACATCCCGATGCGTTCGCGCGCCCACTTGATGCGCTGCCCGATCGTGGTGTGCGCAGGGTCGGGAAAACCCGAGGTCACCATAGGTCCACCTCATCGCCGGTTGTGTCCCCGCCGATGCCTCCGGCAGTCAAACCGGGGGCGGGACCCTGCGGGGAGGTCGAGTACACCATAGCGGTGAGATATGTCCTCAAGAAGAGAAAACGGTTCATGGCTAGTCGCGTTGTTTGTCACCGTTTGTAGTCCTACATGGGTTCGCTGTTTAGGAGGTAATGCCAGGACCCTTCTCGGCCTTCAATGGGTGCATGATCAGGAGAGGGCTGCCAGTCAGCAGGCCATGACGAACAATTGATCGATGGCTCAATCGGAGAGTGTAAGAAAGTTGCTCCATTAAACCGCGCGCTCTTAGTGAACGTTGCTTCGTCGAACCTTACTCCCTGCGTAAATTGCAGTCGCTCGGATGTAGCTGCGTCTGCGATATTTGCTTCGTCGGGCAAGATGTTTTCAACAAACGTTGCGTCGCCGAAGATAGAGCCGAGTGCTGCACCGAGTTCAGCGGCCGCAGTCGAGCGTAGTTCACCGAACGGAGCACCTTCGCTGAATCTTGCATTGTGAAACTCGGCGTCGCCGTGGAACTTCGCTCTGTTGAACCAGGCGTGCATAGCGAACGTTGCGTTGTTAAATCCGACACCGGTGGCGAAAGCTGCGTCTTCGAATCGGGCGCCCTCGGTAAAAAGTGCATTCTCGAAGGTGGCGTATTCGGTAAACGTCGCATAGTTGAACCATGTTTGTTTGCCAAATGAAGTCTGAGGGAATAGGGCGTAGTCGGAGAACGAGGCTCGTTCGAAGAATGATCCTTCGGTGAATGTGGCTCTACCAAAACAGGCCATCTTGGCAAACGCAACATCGTCGAACCGGGCTATCCAGGTGAACTTCGAATTGTCGAACCGTGCCGTTTCCGCAAACTTCGCATTTTCGAATCGGGCGCCTGCGGCAAATGTAGCATCAACGAACGAGGCTCGTCCTGTAATGCTCGCGTTGGTGAACCGGGTATCTCCAATAAATACAGCATCTCGGAATATCGCGTTGTGTGGCCTTCCTCTATTCATATCCCAGTCGATCAGGACAGCGGCAGTAAGATCGAGATCGGCGTCGGACCAAAAGGTCGTTGATGGATGGTCCGCATCGTCGCCGGGATCCAAGTGGGTGGTGAGGATGCGTTGAGCAGTTAGTCGGACTTCCCGTTCCTGGACTCGTCCGCGGTACTCATCGCGGATTTCTGCGAGTGCGTTGGCGTCTGGTTGGTCGCCGGGAAGATCGAACGGAGCGCGTAGGTAGGCGCAAAGTACGTTGACTACAGTCTGGCGCAGGGCGCGATTGTCGGGGTGGTCTTGTGCGAGGCGCTCTAGGGCGTACAGGCCTCCGTGACGTACCGGGGCCTTATCTGATCCGAGTTGTTCCACCGACTTCGCGTACAGGTCTGTGATCCGGCGAGCTTCCGCGTCGCGTTCCGTGGTAGCAGCGACGCGTTCGACGTGTTGGCGGGTGTGCTCGGCAGTCTCGCGCTGCAGCTCGTATGCGAGGGCGACGTCGGCTTGGTCACGTTCCTTTTGTACCAGTCCGATTTCGGTAGCGTGTTGGCGTCGCCAGGCCAAGTACAGCGCGAAGATCCCACCGCCGCCAATGCCAATGCTCAGCCCGGTGCGTAGCGCGTCGAATCGCGCAGTCACCAAAGCTGCCCCCGATAGACCTGCAGTGCCGGCCCACCACAGCACCACCACAAGAACAATTGTGACTACGGCGATGAAAGCTGCCACGGTTGCGATGACCCTGCGCGGCATGGGCTCAAGCGGTATGCGCGACGTGGCCGACGTTGGAAGCGGTACGGGTGGGCGGGAGGAGGACTGCTCTCCCGGCGCAGGATGGGGGAGTGGCACTGGGGTGGGGCGATCCTCAGGCATGTCCAGATAGTCGTTGATCGACGTAGATATGTTTCCGATGGGGCCGCCGCTCCCAAAAAGTGCCCCACCGGCAAGTGGGCTTGCTGAAATAGCTGCATAGTTGCAGTTCGGGTGGGCCCGGCGTCGTCGTCTGGCATGTTCCTTATTGGATCACTCGATCTGGTGCTCTTGCTCTGTCTTGGAGCAAGTCTGCGAGTCGTAGCTGGGGGTCTAGCGGCCCGGCTCCTCGACTGATCTTGGTCTAGACCCTGGAGATGGTGCACCCAAGCGGAGCAATGATAAGCGCAGCTCAGAGGGTATAGTCGAACATGTGTTTGCATCGCGTGGTTGATCTGATCAAGTGACGTTAGCGTCACGACGGGCGAGGTGCGTAACACAGAAGGATGGATCTGAGATGCTGGGGATAGCGACCCGTGAACTGTGGATCGCCTGTGGATAACTGCCGAAGCCGGAGGGGAGTTGGCAGCTATGGCGAGCGCGCTGGATGTGGCCGCCTACATCCTTGCCCGTAAGGGTCCGATGACGGCCATGAAGCTTCAGAAGTTGGTGTACTACAGCCAGGCGTGGCACCTCGTGTGGGATGAAGAACCGCTGTTCCACGAGCAGATCGAGGCGTGGGCGAATGGCCCTGTGGTGCGCGAGCTTTACCGCGAACATCGCCTGCGTTGGCGTCTAGAAGCCAGTGAGCGTCTTGGGGGCGACCCTGAAGTCCTTCAGCAGCAAGAGAAGGACACTG
Source organism: Lentzea miocenica (assembly GCF_033949945.1). Lineage (NCBI taxonomy): Bacteria > Bacillati > Actinomycetota > Actinomycetes > Pseudonocardiales > Pseudonocardiaceae > Lentzea > Lentzea miocenica. The sequence continues at coordinate 38,648 of NZ_JAXAVW010000043.1, read as the reverse complement.
TCGACATCGTCCTGGACTCGTATGGCGACAAGCCCGCCAACTGGCTGAGCGAGCTTACTCACCGCGAGGCTCCCTGGAAGCTGGCTCGCGAGCGCGCCGGCCTCGCCGAGGGGCAGCGCGGGAGCGCGCCGATTCTGCAGAGCGACATGTTCGAGTACTACGACGGTCTCACCAGTGGCGAGGCTGAGGAGGTCTGACTTGGGCAGGGACAAGGGGCGTCCCAAGGTCAAGAACAGACCCGACGCGGTTCGCAACCCTCGGGCAGCTGAGGTTGGCAACATCCCCGTCGGCAAGAGGCCTCGCCGTGAGTTCACTCCCCAGGATCCCAACGACAAGCTGGTTATCCTGTTCAGCCGGGTTGATGTCCAGGGACCCTGGTGTCTTACGAAGATCACCACTGAAGACCATCTAACACTCTTGAATCGCATCCGCAGCATCGAGAGCATGACAGTCCATCAAGTCTTCAGTGGTGACGGCAGGACCGGCAAGGACTACGACATCGAGTCGCTTCCGACTAAGGCCGCCCAGGAGCGGTTGGTTGAACTGGAGCTGGATGACCGGGACCGGATCAGTCGGCTGCAGATCGGCGGAAAGCAGCGCTTATACGGGTTCCGGGAAGATTCGCGCTTCTATGCGGTGTGGTGGGATCCGGAGCATGAGGTCTACCCGAGCCCCAAGAAGCACACTTAGTAGCCTGTGTCGAACGTGTGCCGAAGTGGCACGTCAAGAGGCAATCGTGGCAGGTAGAGGAGCTTCACAGCGGAGGTCTGTAAATCCGTCGCGAAAGCTACAGAGGTTCGAATCCTCTACCCGCCACATCAGCACGAATGGGCCTGTGACCAGCGAGAACTGGTCACAGGCCCATTGTTGTGTTGTCCGGTTGTGTACGGCTCGAACTGGACCTATACGGCGGTTCGCGCCGAGGGCACGCCAAAGTTTGAGCGAGCCTGGAGAGGCCTGCACAAGGCGGCGCGCCAGCTCCTCACCGCCGTCAATGCACTTCGCGTGGACCCTCATGAGCGCCGCGAGGCTGTGGCCCTGCCCACTTGGCCACGCGGGTGCGAGCCATGGCGACACGCGGCCGTAGGTCGAGCTGGCCAGTCGGCCGCCACGCGCCCACTGGCAGCACGAGGTCGTGCCGGCATGCGGAACTGGATCGGGTTCGCCACACAGCGGTAGTCGGCCATTTCGGGCTTGAATCGTCGCGTCGCGCCTCACTGCTGCCGAGGCAGACCTGGAAGTGGATGATCAGGGAGAAGATTGAGAAATGCGGCAGATTTGTCTGCATCGTGACGCCGGAGATGCTCCCGTCTCAGTGGTGTCTGTGGGAGTTGTCCGTGGCGACTCGAATGGGCAAGCCGGTCGTTCCGGTGCTCGTTCGTGCCGGAGGGCAGGAGCACTCGGTGTTGCGGGCCATCCAGTTCGCCGACTTCACCGGTGGTCCCACGGAGGCGGCGATGTCGTCGCTGCTCAAGGGCATGCTGGTGGCTGCTCCTGCCGTTCCTGATCCGGGACTGCCGATGGAAGCTCCGGAGAGCGAGCTGCTTCAGCCGTACTATCGCCGCCACTTCAGTGACGCCATAATCAGGCAGCAGTTCGACTCTCGAAAAGAGGAGCGCTTCTCGGCTCGTGTTCGGATTTGGCGTGTGGAAATCAGGCTCGCGGATGTGCAGCGCGTCGAAACGTTCACGGGCGGTGTTCTTTCGCCGGGATTGACCGGAAGAGACAGATATGTGGAGTTGATCGAGCAATATCGCCCGTGACAGGATCGGCGCGTGCGCACGCAGATGGCTACCGAGGCAGGCCGGACGACGGCGCCCAGCGAGGATCGCGCGTTGGTCGGGCCCAACCTGCTCGCCGTGCTGGACGGTGTGACCGCGAAGCCGGAGAACGGGTGTGAGCACGGTGTCGGCTGGTTCGCCGACCAGCTCTCCGCCGAAATCCTCCGGGTTGCGCACCTCGATCCCGCTGCGGCGCTGGCAGAGGCCGTCAAGCAGACCGCGGAGCTGCACGGCGGCGGCTGCGATCTCGATCATCCGGACAGCCCTAGCGCGGCCGTTGGGCTGGTTCAGATCAAGGGCGACGTGCTGCGCTACCTGGTGCTCGGCGATGCCACCGTTGTGGTCGACACCAAGCGTGAGTTGCTCGTCGTGAGCGACACGCAGACCAACCGCACGGCCGGCGCTGACCCCGCTGACGTCGAGCAGGCGCTCACGGGTGAGGTGCCGTTGCAGGACGTGCGGCGCGTTGCGATCCTCTCCGACGGTGCCGCGCGGGCGGTGGACCTGTTCAACCTCTTCGATTGGCCCAAGGCGTTGGAACTGATGGCCGCGAACGGGCCGGACGACCTGATCCGCAAAATGCGTCAGGTCGAGAAGGAAGACGCCAAGGCTGTTGATTGGCCGCGCAAGAAGGTTTCCGACGACGCGACTGTCGTTTATCTCGACCGGTGACGGCCGAGCGCCTGCTGCTCAGTGCCTGGGTGCTGGTTCGACGCCGCGGCGGCGCGCGATCGCCTTCATGTTGTTCTCGCCCCAGTCGCCCAACGGCAGCAGCGCCTCGTTCAGGCGAACTCCCAGCGGTGTCAACGAGTACTCGACGCGTGGCGGCACCTCGTGGAACACCTCGCGGTGCACGATCTCGTCCGACTCCATCTCGCGCAGCACCTGGATGAGCATCTTCTCGCTGATGCCTGACACGGACCGGCGCAGCTCGCCGGTGCGCACCGGGCCGTGGTGCAGTGCCCAGAGGATCAGTGCTTTCCAGCGTCCGCCGATCACGTCGATCGCCGCGTCGAGGCCGCATGCGTACTGTCGTGGCTTCATCCAGGATCCTTACTAAAAGGTGGGTACCTGACAAAATAGTAGGTACTTGTCGTAACGACAGTGCCAGAACCAGCATTGCCGGCATGGGGATCAAGAAAACCGTGAGCGTGCTCGGCCTCGGCCGGATGGGCAGCGCGCTCGCCAACGCCCTCGTGAACGAGGGCTACGAAGTGACCGTGTGGAACCGGACGCCCAAGACGTTGCAGGGCGCCAGAAGTGTTGCCACGGCGGAAGAAGCGTTCAAGAGCGACGTCGTCGTCACCTGCCTGTCCACGTATGAAGTTCAGCAGCCGTTGCTCACCAACGAGATCAAGATTCTGGTCAACCTGACGTCCGGTACGCCGGAACAGGCCCGTGCCACCGCGCGGTGGGCGAAGGAGAACGGCGTCGAGTACGTCGACGGCGTGATCATGGCCGTGCCTCAGCAGGTCGGCACCCCGAAGGCGCGGATCCTGTTCAGCGGCAACGAGAACCACCACGTGCTCGACGTGTTCGGCGAGCCCGTCCACGTGGGTGCGGACGCGGGACTGGCCGCGCTCTACGACCTGGCCCTGCTCGGCATCATGTGGGCGGCCTTCGGCGGCTACCTGCAGGCGGTCGCGTTGATGGGCACCGAGGGCATCGCGCCGGAGCGGTTCACGCCGATGGTCGCCGACTGGCTGAACGAGCTCGGCGCCATGTTGCCCGAGATGGGCGAGGTGACCCAGCACAGGAACTACGAGACCGACGTGTCCGCTTTGGACATCAACGTGTCGGGACTGCGCCTGCTCACCGAGGCCAACCGGGAACAAGGCCTCGACACCACGATTCCGCAGGCCCTGCACGACCTGTTCGAACGAGCCCAGCGCGACGGCCACGGCGCGCACAGCATCGCGAGTGTCATCGAGGTGATCCGGAAGTGAAGTACCTGGGGAAGAAGGTCGTCGTCACGGGCGGCACCCACGGCATGGGCCGCGCGGTGGTCGACAAGCTGATCGAGGGCGGTGCCGAAGTGCTGCTCACCGGTCGCACCACGGACAAGGCGGAGGGCATCAAGGCGCACGCCATCGCCTCGGACGCGGCGAACCTCGAGGACATCGCCAAGCTCAGGCAGGAGGTCGAGGAGCGGCTGGGCGGCATCGACCTGCTCTTCATCAACGTCGGCTACGCGACGCTGTACGGATTCGCGGACGTCACGCCCGACGACTACGACCGCACGTTCGACGTGAACACCAAAGGTGCGTTCTTCACCGTGCAGCAGCTTGCGCCGCTTATCAGGGAAGGCGGGTCGATCGTCTTCACCACGTCGATCGCGCAGACCGGTGGGGCGAAGGGGCTGAGTGCCTACTCCGGGGCCAAGGCGGCGGTGCGGTCGTTCGGCCGGTCGTTCGCGGCGGAGCTGGCACCGCGGAACATCCGGGTCAACGTGGTCAGCCCCGGCTTCATCGACACGCCGTCGATGGGCGTCAGCGGTGTGCCGCAGGACGTCCTCGAGGCTTTCAAACAGGAAGGCGACGAGATCACGCCGCTCAAACGGCACGGCGACGCGAACGAGGTGGCCGACGCCGTGCTCTTCCTGGCGTTCGAGGCCACCTTCACCACGGGCGCGGACCTGCCGGTCGACGGAGGGCTCGGCCAGGGGATCCACGCGTAGAAAAAATCTTCGAACGACCTGTCACACCCGCGTCGCCTGCCGGGTCGACCAAGCAGAAGACGACGAAGACAGGGAGAACGAAGATGAGGATCGCCAACCCGATCATGTCCGTGCCCGGCGCGATGCAGGCGCTGCTGGACCTGTCCGCGGCCGCCGGGAAGACGGGGCTGGACGAGGACTACGTCGAGTTGATCTGCCTGCGGGTCAGCATCATGAACGGCTGCGGCAGGTGCATCGAGTACCACTCCGACCTGCTGCGCAAGGCGAACGTGGCGGAGGAGAAGGTCAGCGCTGTCGCCGACTGGAGGGACGCCCCGCACTACACGGAGGCGGAGAAGGCGGGGTTCGCGCTCGCCGAGGAGATGACGCACGTGCACGTGAGCGACGACGTGTGGAACGAGGTGGCGAAGCACTACAGCGAGGAGCAGCTCGCGGGCCTCGTGATCGCCATCGGCGCGATCAACCTGTGGAACCGGATGAACGTCGCCACGGAGCAGCAGGTGGCCTGAAGAAGGTTGAAGCCGGCGCGCAAGAGCTTCCTCTCTCTTGCGTGCCGGCCTCAGCGCGGAGCATACCCCATATCGAACAGATGTTCGATGATTGGGCGATCAACGCGCCGGTCAGCTGGCGGCGAGCGCCGCTCGTCCGTCGTCGGTCAGTTCCGCGCAGACCCGCAGACCGAAGCTCGTCGGCCGCATGGGGCGCAGCAAGCCCGCGTGCACGAGGTCGTGCGTCGCCATTTGGTCGCAACAGGGCAGTCCGTCGACGTACAGTTCGGGCTCTCTGCCGCCGGTGACCTCGGCACGTCCCGCGGCGACAGCCCGCAGCATCGCTCTGGCTCTTCCGCTGAGTTCCATCTCGACCCCCCAGGTGTGGTGTCCGAATCCGCTACCCCTTTGTCGATATAGAGGCCGGATTCGTTCCACAAGTACGGGTTCGTTCGGGTTCTTCGCTTGTGTGAACGGGTAGATCATGTCCCACTAGGCCGTTCGGGTAGCGAAGACACGCCGGTCGAAGAGCGCAACGCGGGGCGGCGAGCCCAGGCCGTCCAGCGCGGCCGGTAGCCGTTCGAGTACCAGAACGGCGTCGAGCGCGGGTTCGGCAGAGCGTGGTGGAGCAGCGTCGACGCCACGCCGGCGTCGTCCAGAACGGCGTGTGCGTGCGCCGCGAGAGCACTGCCCGCTCCGCTGCCCCGCACGTCCGGCCGGACACCGAGATGCCCGAGATACGCGAACGGGTGTGCCGTGGCGAACCGCTCCATCCATCCCGCGTCCTGCGGCATGTCGACGTAGATCATGCCGACGGGCGTGTCGTCCAGGACGGCGAGCCACATCGCCTCGTGGTCGCGGCCGAGCACCTCGGCCAGCGCGGTCCGCAGGTGTTCCGCCGTGTTCGGGCGTTCGGTGACCAGGCCGAACGCGGCGTCGTACCGGACGGTGTGCATGTTCAGTTCGACGGCGACGTCCAGGTCGGCGGAAGTCGCGGGACGGATGCGCGCGCTGGACGGCCGCGCCGCGGGGGAGCGTCCGGCGAGACGTTCGGCGATCACCGTGAGCGGCGCGAAGCCGTGGTGGATCAACGGCAGGGCGGCGGCTGTCTCGTGGCTCGGCACGGTCACGATCGCCACGGTCTCCGGGTCGTCCAGGCCGGTGAGGCGGGTTTCCCATTCGTCGAGCAACGCCGGCAGGTCGCAGCCGGGGTGCCAGGTCAGGCTGTGCGTGCGCCGAGCGCCCCAGGTGAGGAGGAGGGAGTCCGGATCTGTCTCGCGGTAAGCGAAAATCTCGGTCACGCCCCATCTGAGCATGGCAGGGTCGGGCCGTGGAGATCTACGTGGTGGATTCGTTCACCGACAAGCCTTTCGCGGGCAACCCCGCCGGCGTCGTGCTCCTGACCGAACCGCGTGACGACGCCTGGATGCAGCAGGTCGCCGCCGAGATGAAGCACGCCGAAACGGCCTTCGTCACCCCGGACAACCACCTGCGCTGGTTCACGCCCGAGGTCGAGGTCGACCTGTGCGGGCACGCCACCCTCGCCACCTCGCACGTCCTGGGTGGTGAGCAGAAGTTCACCACGCGTAGTGGAGTCCTCACATGCGTATATGACGATGGGTGGACCCGGATGGACTTCCCGGCGGACCCTCCAGAGTTGACTGACCCGCCAATCGGACTAGCAGCGGCGCTTCCACATGCGACGATCAAGTCCGTCTCGCGCGGGCGCTTCGACTACCTGATCGAGTTGGAAAGCGCCGCGGAAGTCCGTTCCTTGCGACCTGATGTCCAAGGACTGACACAGATCCCGTCACGTGGAGTAATCGTGACGGCGGTCGGCGACGGCGACGCGGACATCGTGAGTCGATGTTTCTATCCGTCCGTCGGCATCCCGGAGGACCCCGTCACCGGTTCGGCCCACTGCACGCTGGCGTCCTATTGGGTGGCGCGGCTCCAGCGCGCTGACCTGCTGGCGGAGCAGGCGTCACCCCGTGGAGGGTTCGTGCGGACCACCCTCGTCCAAGATCGCGTACTGCTCTCGGGGCAGGCCGTGACGGTGCTCCGGGGGCACCTGAGCGTGTAACCACGTCTGGGTGAATCGAAGTCACCAGGCGTGCTCGACCTGCCATTTCGTCCCCCGAGCGGGGTACATTGGTGCCCCTGGAGGGGTCCTGATCGCCAAGTGCGGGACCCCTCAGTCACGCCTAGAGGTCCCCCCACCCCAGGCCGACGAGGAGGCTGGATGTCCGACCGAGCGTCGGCCCCCGTGTCGGACTCGGCCGCCTGGTCGGCCAAGTCGACCAACCGCGCGTTCAGCGCGTTCGCCGTCACCCTCCTGGTGGCAGGCGTCGTTTGCGCGGGCATGGTCGCGGCCTGGCTGCCGGAGAAGGAGACCACCTCTCTCTTCTGGATCGGCCCCCTGCTCGTCGTCGGCTTCCTGCTGGCGGAGCAGCTCGCGATCAACGTCGACGTCCGCAGCGGCGTCGCGTGGACGATCTCCTTCACCGAGATCCCGCTGGTGCTGGGGTTGCTGGTAGCCCCGTTCGAGGTCGTGCTCGCCGCGCACGTGGTCGCGGGCGTGGGCACGTTGCTCGGCCGCCGGATCCTGGACCGCGCCGTGTACAACGCGGGCCTCATGTTCATGGAGATCTCCGTGGCGTTCGCGGCCGCCGAGGCCGTGAACCGGATGATCGGCGCGGGCGGACCGTTCTGGGCAGGTGCCTTCGTCGGCACGATCACCGTGCCACTGCTCGCGAGCGTGCTGGGCCTCTGCGCGTTGCGCCTCATGGGCAAGTCGATGCGCGTCGGCAACAGCGTCCGTCTCGTGCTGCAGACGCTGGTCGTCGCACTGCTGAACACCTCGGCCGGCCTCGTCGGCTACCAGATCGTCGCCACCACGCCGTGGGGCGCCGCCCTGATCATCCTGGTGCTCGCGGGCATCGTGGCCACCTACCTCGCCTACTCCGGGCTGCTGCGCGAACAGCGCGACCTGGAGGCGTTGAGCGAGGTCAGCCTTCGTGTCGCGAGGTCGGGACAGCACGGCACCGGACCGCGCCAGCCCGACGACGACCTCACCACGGGCGTGGAAGAGGACGAGTGGCAGCTCATCGCGGAACGCATCCGCGAGCAGCTCAACGCGAACAGGGTCGTGCTGCGCCTGCGCACCGACCCGCAGGAAGCCATGATCACCCTCGTCGCCGGCGAACCGCTGCCCGACGAGATGACCGCGACAGACCCGCGAGCCGTGCGCGAGGACCCCGTTCTCCAGCTGCCCGGCACGCACGTCCGTTATTACCGCGTGGCCGATGCGACCGAAGACGTCACGGAAGCCTTGTTGCGCCGCGATGCACAAGAAGCGCTGGTAGTTCCGTTGCGCGGCGCGACCCAGCTGCTCGGTGCGGTCGAGGCGCACGACCGGTTGTCCCGGTGGCGCGGTTTCGGCAAGGCGGACATCCAGCTGCTCAGGACCCTGGCCTCGCACCTCGCGACGGCCGTCGACAACCGGCGTCTGCTGGCCCGCCTGCGCCACGACGCCTACCACGACCCGCTGACCGGCCTGCTGAACCGGCCCGGCCTCCGCGAGGCCTGCGCCGAGCCGTTGCGCGAATCCCAGAAGGGAGTGGTGCTGCGCATCGACCTCGACATCCTGTCGACCGTGTCCGATGCGTTGGGCCAGGCCTGGGGCAACCGCATGGTCGTCGCGGCCGGTCGCCGGCTGCGTGACGCGCTCGGGGCTGACGTGCCGCTGGCGCGCCTGGAAGGTGGCGCGTTCGCCGCGTACCTCGACGACTCGCGTGCGGGCGACGCCCACGAGATCGCGGAACGGCTGCGCGCCGGGCTTTCCGTGCCCTATCCCGTCGACCGGCTCACGGTCGAGGCTTCCGCGGTCGTCGGATACGCGTCCAAAGCGGACTCCGAGACCGAGGACCCGGACCCGGACGTGTTGCTGCAGCGGGCAGACGTCGCCGTGCGCGCCACGTCGGAAGGCACGCCGGTGAAGGCCTACGCGCCTTCCATGGGCCACCTGTTCCTGCGCCGCTTCCAGCTCGTCACGCAGTTCCGCCAGGCCGTCGAGACCGGGCAGATCTCCGTGCACTACCAGCCGAAGGTGGCGCTGCCGTCACGTCAGGTGGTGGGCGCGGAAGCGTTGGTGCGCTGGACACATCCGGAGTTCGGCCGCGTCGACCCCGACGAGTTCGTGCCCGCCGTCGAGGCCACCGGTCTCGTGGACGTGCTGACGGACTTCGTGATGGACCGCGCTCTCGAACGCGTGCGCCGCTGGCTCGACCGCGGGCTGCGGATGTCCATCGCGGTCAACCTGTCCGTGCGGACGCTGGGCGACGAGGACTTCCCGAACCGCGTGTCGGCGGCTCTCGAACGCCACGGCGTGCCGTCCGGGCTGCTGACCTTCGAGCTCACCGAATCGGGCGTCATGGCCGATCCCGAGCGCGCTCTGCCGGTGCTGCGGCGCCTGCACGCGATCGGCGTCGTGCTGGCGGTCGACGACTTCGGCACCGGCTACTCGTCACTCGCGTACCTGCGACAGCTGCCGGTGGACGAGGTGAAGATCGACAAGTCGTTCGTGCTCGGGATGGGCACGGACCTCGGCGACATGGCCGTGGTCCGGTCGATCGTGGAGCTCGGGCACTCGCTCGGTCTCGTGGTCGTGGCGGAGGGCGTTGAGGACGACGCCGCGCGCGACCAGTTGGTCGGCATGGGCTGCGATGTGGCCCAGGGCTACCTGATCTCCCGGCCGCTCTCCGAAGATCGCTTCGAGGCCTGGCTGCGCGCCCGAACGGTGCAGGTCAGGGGTGCTCGTGATGAGACGGTGCTCACGCTGGTGCACTAGAGGCACCCCCGGATTTCGTTCTTGGTGGACGGGTGTTGTAGAGTTCTCCTCGCTCGGCAAGAACGAAAGAGCAAGCCCCTTTAGCTCAGTCGGCAGAGCGTCTCCATGGTAAGGAGAAGGTCTACGGTTCGATTCCGTAAAGGGGCTCCACTACTGGCCGCAGTGCTGAGCGCTGCGGCTTGTAGTTGTGTTAAAGCGGTGTAGCTCAGTTGGTAGAGCAAGCGGCTCATAATCGCTGTGTCGCCGGTTCAAGTCCGGCCACCGCTACGCGAGTGGGCGTGGTCTGTCGGCGGAAAGCGCCGACCGTCCTCGCTCCGCATGATTTTGGGGGCCAAGCCCCCACACCCCTGGGCAGCAACCTCGTTGCCCACCCCCGCCAGCCGGTAAGCCCGGACTGGGTTCTCGGGGCCCGTGTGCTCTCAGGAAGGCAAGGACCGTGGCTGCAACCGACGTACGCCCGAAGATCACCCTCGCGTGCGAGGAGTGCAAGCACCGGAACTACATCACCAGGAAGAACCGGCGCAACGACCCGGACCGCCTGGAGATCAAGAAGTTCTGCCCGAACTGCAAGACGCACCGCGCGCACAAGGAAACCCGCTGAGCGCGTAGCGAAGTCTTCGACGAGGCCCGTCCCACACGTGGGGCGGGCCTCGTCGCATATAGGCTCCTTCGGTGCCTCTCGACCCCGCTTTCACCGGACGTAGTTATCCGCCGTCGACGCCGTACGACGTGAGCCGCGAGAAGATCCGCGAGTTCGCCGACGCGATCGGCGCGACCAGCCCGGCCTACCGCGACGCTGAGGCGGCGAAGGCGTTGGGGCACAGGGACGTCATCGCACCGCCGACGTTCGCGATCGTGGTGTCGATGAAGACGAACGAGACGGTCATGTTCGACCCGGAGCTGAAGCTCGACTACAGCCGCGTCGTGCACGGCGACCAGAACTTCACGCACCACCGGCCCATCACCGCGGGCGACCAGCTCCTCTGCACCGCCCACATCGACGCCATCACGTCCCGCATGGGCAACGACATGGTGACCGTGCGGACCGAGATCACCACTGTCGACGGCGAGCCCGTCGCCACCGCCAAGTCGATGCTCGTCGTGAGGGGAGAGGACGCATGACCGTCGAAGTCGGAACGGAACTGCCGGCGCTGTCCGTGCGCCTCAAGCGCGACGACCTGGTGCGCTACGCGGGCGCCTCGCTGGACTTCAACCCCATCCACTGGAACGAGAAGACCGCGAAGGACGTCGGCCTCCCGGACGTGATCGCGCACGGCATGCTGACCATGGCCGTGGCCTCGCGGATCGTCGCGGAGTGGATCGGCGACCCCGGCGCGATCGTCGAGTACGGCTGCCGGTTCGGCCGGCCGGTCGTGGTGCCCAACGACGACGAGGGTGCGCTGGTCGAGGTGACCGCGAAGGTCACCAAGGACTTCGAGGACGGAACTGTGAAGGTCAACATCAACGCGGCTTTTGACGGCAAGTCGGTGTTGACGGGCGCCTTCGCCCGCGTGCGCGTCGGTTGATCATGTGATCAAGGACACCACCGGACGGCCCGGTCCGGTGGTGTTTGCCGTGCTCACGGGAGATTCGGGGCCCCGCGGTGCTTCGGTTGCACGACCCTGATTCGTCTTCTCGGTTCGCGTGTGGGTAGGCTGTGCGACAGGCCGCTCGGCAAGTGCTTGAGCGGTCTGGTTGGAATGGACGGGGCAGGCTCCCGTACACTTCCTGCTTGGCCAGGGGATCTCAGGAGAGATCTCAAAGGGGTGTAGCTCAACTGGCAGAGCAGCGGTCTCCAAAACCGCAGGTTGCAGGTTCAAGTCCTGTCGCCCCTGCTGTCGAAGCGCGTCATGGGTGGAGTGGAGGCACGGCATGAGCGAGGGCCGCGAGCAGGACCAGCCGGAGGAGCGCGAAGGCGCTGTCCGGCCGTCCACTGCTGCGGCGCGACGTGAACGTCGTGCCTCCTCCCGCCCGGCCGCCCGCAAGGACGGCAGCAGCGCTGAGTCGAAGAAGAGCGTCGTCAAGTCCGACGAGTCGGACGAGGACGCGAAGAAGGGTCGCCCGACCAAGACCCGTGAAGGACAGGAGAAGCGTCCCTCGCTGATCGGGCGGGGCTTCCGCTACATCCGCGAGGTCGTCGGCGAACTCCGCAAGGTGATCTGGCCGACGCGCAAGCAGCTCGTCACGTACACCGGCGTCGTCCTGGTGTTCGTGGTGTTCATGGTTGCGCTGGTGTGGGCTCTCGACCTCGGCTTCGGCGCGGCTGTTTTCGAGTTGTTCGGCTGAGCCGGACAGCTGCCGCTGCAATCAGGAAGCGAGATCCACAGTGACCTCCGATAACGGCGTCGACGCCCAGGAGCTGACCGACCTCACCGACGACGAGGTGTCCGAGGACACCGCTGTCGACGAGACGGTCGAGTCGGAGGACACGGACACCGCCGAGACCGACGCGACCGCCTCCTCCGAGGACGGCGACGTCGACGTGCTGGCGATCGACGAGACGCCGATCGACGAAGAGATCGCGGACCCCGCCGAAGAGCTGCGTCAGGCCCTGCGCCACGCGCCCGGCGACTGGTACGTCGTGCACTCGTACGCCGGTTACGAGAACAAGGTCAAGGCGAACCTCGAGACTCGTATCCACACGCTCGACATGGAGGACTACATCTTCCAGGTCGAGGTGCCGACCGAAGAGGTCACCGAGATCAAGAACGGCCAGCGCAAGCTGGTGCAGCGCAAGGTGCTGCCCGGCTACATCCTGGTCCGCATGGAGCTCACCGACGCGTCCTGGAGCGCCGTCCGCAACACGCCGGGCGTCACCGGGTTCGTCGGAGCCACCTCGAAGCCCTCGCCCCTCACGATCGACGAGGTGCTGAAGTTCCTGCTCCCCCAGGGTGAGCAGAAGCCGGCCGAGGGCAAGAAGGCCGCCTCCACCAGTGCACCGAAGCCGACCATCGAGGTCGACTTCGAGGTCGGCGAGTCGGTCACCGTCATGGACGGCCCGTTCGCCACGCTGCCCGCCACGATCAGCGAGGTCAACGCGGACGGCCAGAAGCTGAAGGTCCTGGTGTCGATCTTCGGCCGGGAGACGCCGGTCGAGCTGTCGTTCAGCCAGGTCTCAAAGATCTGAGCGATCTCTCCTCTCGGAGAGGTCGATCGGCCACGCTGCGGCTGGCAGGGCCGCGCGCGGACACCGCAATAACAGGAAGTACGGACAATGCCACCCAAGAAGAAGAAGCTGTCAGCGATCATCAAGCTGCAGATCAAGGCTGGTGCCGCCAACCCGGCGCCGCCCGTTGGTCCCGCGCTGGGTCAGCACGGCGTCAACATCATGGAGTTCTGCAAGGCCTACAACGCCGCGACCGAGTCGCAGCGCGGTCAGGTCGTGCCGGTTGAGATCTCCGTGTACGAAGACCGTTCGTTCGACTTCAAGCTCAAGACCCCGCCCGCCGCGAGGCTCATCCTCGCCGCTGCCGGTGTCGACAAGGGCTCGGGCGAGCCGCACCGCGTCAAGGTCGCCAAGGTGACCATGGAGCAGGTGCGCCAGATCGCCCAGACCAAGATGGTCGACCTGAACGCGAACGACATCGACCAGGCCGCGAAGATCATCGCCGGCACCGCCCGTTCCATGGGCATCACGGTCGAAGGCTGATCACACCCTCTTTTAGCAAGCGTGGGAGAGCCGAGCGCGGCTCATTCACCACGAACTGATCCACGAAGGACAGAGTTATGAAGCGCAGCAAGGCCTACAAGGCCGCCGCCGAGCTGGTGGACCGTGAGCGGCTGTACTCGCCGCTGGAGGCCGCCAAGCTCGCCAAGGAAACGTCCAAGGTGAAGCTGGACGCCACCGTCGAGGTCGCGATCTGCCTCGGCGTCGACCCTCGCAAGGCCGACCAGATGGTCCGCGGCACCGTGAACCTGCCGCACGGTACGGGCAAGACCGCCCGCGTGATCGTCTTCGCAACCGGTGACAAGGCCGCTGAGGCCGAGGCCGCCGGTGCGGACGCCGTTGGCTCCGAGGACCTGATCGAGCGCATCCAGGGTGGCTGGCTCGACTTCGACGCCGCGATCGCGACCCCCGACCAGATGGCGAAGGTCGGTCGCATCGCTCGCATCCTGGGCCCGCGTGGCCTGATGCCGAACCCGAAGACCGGCACGGTGACCCCCGAGGTCGCGAAGGCCGTGAACGAGATCAAGGGCGGAAAGATCAACTTCCGCGTTGACAAGCAGGCCAACCTGCACTTCGTCATCGGCAAGGTCTCGTTCGAGTCCGAGAAGCTGGTCGAGAACTACGCGGCCGCTCTGGACGAGATCCTCCGTGCGAAGCCGTCCGCGGCCAAGGGCCGGTACGTCAAGAAGGTCACCGTCTCCACGACGATGGGCCCTGGCATCCCGGTTGACCCGAACCGCACCCGCAACATGCTGGTGGACGAGGCCTGAGCCTCCCCGGTTCCAGCTAGCTGAGAAAGGCCCCCGGCGGTTGCCGGGGGCCTTTCCGCGTTCAGCGCTGGTGGCGCGGGAACCCTTGCCGGTAGTCGGTGGGAGACGCCCCGACCTGCTTCAGGAAGTGGTGCCGGAGGTTGTTGGCCGTGCCGATGCCGCTCAACCCCGCGATCTTCTCCACGGACAGGTCGGTGGACTCCAGCAACGCCTGGGCCCTGGCGATGCGTTCGTTGAGCAGCCATTGCAGCGGTGTCGTGCCGGTGGTGGCGTGGAGCCGGCGGTAGAAGGTTCGCGGGCTCATGGCGGCGCGGCGGGCCAGGTCCTCGATCGTCAGCGGCTCGTCGAGGCGGGCGCGGGCCCAGTCGAGCACCGGCTCCAGGCCCTGTTCGTCGCTGACGGGGACGGAGAGGTCGACGTACTGGCTGCGGTTGCCGGGGCGGTGTCCTGGCACGACCATCCGGCGGGCCAGTTGGTTGGCGACGTGGGCGCCCAGGTCGCGGCGCACCAGGTGCAGGCAGAGATCCAGTCCGGCGGTCATGCCCGCGCTGGTCAGGACGTCGCCCTCGTCGACGTAGAGCACGGAGTCGTCTACCTGGATCTTCGGGTAGCGCTCGGCCAGCAGGGCGGTGTGCATCCAGTGCGCGGTGGCTCGTCGTCCGTCGAGCAGGCCGGCTTCGGCGAGTGCGTAGGCCCCGACGCACGCTGACACGATTCGTGCGCCGTTGTCGTGCGCCTTGCGCAGCGCCGAGACCAGTTCGGGCGGGACGGGTGCGTTCTCCTCGATGACCTCCTCCGGCACCCACGACACCATGACGGTGTCCGCGTTCACCACGTCGTCGAGGCTGCGGGTGCTGTGCAGGGTGAAGCCTGGATCGGTGTCCCGCGTGCGGGTTCCGGTGCCGCACAACCACATCTCGTACCAGGGGTCGGCGAGGTCGGGTTGTGGCGTGCCGAAGACGGCGGCGGGGATGCCCAGCTCGTAGAGGTCCATGACGCCGAAGTCGCTGGGAACGATCAGGGCGACGGATCCAGCGCTCATGAACTCCAGCCTATGGCAGGAATTTGGTGAAAGGGGTCATTCCGGTCACTGGTTGAGTTGATCACGCGCGGTGAAGCTGGACGCATGACATCTGAAGCGATCACCGTGCTGGGTCTCGGCAACCTCGGACGTGCGCTGGCGCAGACCTTTCTGCGGGGCGGCCACTCCACCACGGTCTGGAACCGTTCTGCCGCAAAGGCTTCCGAACTCTTGGCGAACGGGGCGAGCTCGGCCGGCACCGCGGCCGAAGCGGTGGCGGCCAGTGAGCTCGTGGTTGTTGCCGTCCTGGATCACCAAGCGGCACAACAGGTTCTGCGCGGTGTGGACGTGCGCGGGCGGGCGCTGGTGAACCTCACCTCCGGCACTCCTGACGAGGCGCGCGAACTCGCCGAATGGGCTGCGGAGAACGGGGCGGAGTACCTGCACGGCGCGGTCTACGCGGTGCCGCAGACGTTCGGCACCGCCGAGTCGTCGATCATCTACAGCGGCTCGGCGGCCGTGCACGAACGTTGGCAGAAGCAGTTGGCGTTGCTGGGAAAGGTCACGTTCCTGGGTGTGGATGCTGGCCGTGCCTCCGGGTACGACGTGGCGATCCTCTCCGGGATGTACGGCCTGATCGGCGGCTTCCTGCACGCGGCGGCGCTGGCGCGAGCCGGTGGCATCAAGGCCACCGAGCTCACGCCGATGATGTTGTCCTGGCTGACGGACCTGCAGCCCGCGCTGGTCACGTTCGCCGAGGAGATCGACAGCGAGAAGTACGGCACCGAGGAGTCGAGCCTGGCCATGAACCAGTCAGGGCTGGCCACGCTCATCCGGGCCACCGAGGCGCAGGGCGTTCCCTTCGCCGCGCTCGACTCGCTCAAGGCGTTGGTCGACCAGCAGGTCGCCGAGGGGCACGGCGCTCTGAGCCTCGCTCGTGCCGTCGAGTCGTTCAGCGTTGTCTCACCACGGTTTGCGCGCAGCTAGCAGGAACATCAGCGGTGCCGCCAGGAAGTCGCCGGCCTGGAGTTCGGTCAGCCAGCGTCCGCCGTCCGCGCGGTTCATCTCCAGATCGCCGTCGACGGTGAGCCCGTCCCAGTCCGGTTCGCCGATCCGCAGCAGGCCGCCCGGCTCGAGCACCCGCAGGAGTCCGGACAGCACTGCGGCCGGCGAGGTGGATCTCGATCTGCGGGTGGTCGCGAAATCGCTCGCTCGCCGCGTCGACCATCTGCGGCCGCGGCCACGTTGTCCATGTACGCGGCCTTGTCGGGGCTGGGCCCCCAGTGCGTTTGCCATGCACCCAAATCAACCACAGGTGCTGGGGGACCAGTCGGTGATCACCCAGCCGTTCTTGATCTTCTCCACCACGAACGTGCCCAGGCGCGGGCCGCCTTCGACGGTCAGGGCGCAGGAGTCGATGGTGACCGTGGTGCTGGTCGGCGTCTTGAGCATGTCCGGCGGGAACATGACCTGCTGGTACTTGTCGACGCTGGTCACCCTGGTCTTCAGGGTCTTGACCGCCTCGGCGCAATCGCTTGCGCCGTAACCGTTCGCGAACTTCTGACGGGTGTCGTCGCGCAGGAAGAGCGTGCAGGCACGGGTCGTGTCGGCGAACGAGACGTGCTTGTAGAACATGCCGACGGTGCCCTGCAGGCCGGCGGGGGCGGAGAGGCCCTGGGCCGGGCCGGTCACGCCGCCGCTGTCCTGGGCGATGTCGCCGGGGTCGTCGACGCCGAAGAAGTGGTTGTAGGCCCAGATGATGGAGCCGATGACGAGCACGAAGAAGAGCGAGCGCCAGAAGATCCGGCTGCCCAGCACGACGAGCCACCAGCGCTTGCCCTGCTGCTTCGGAGCCTGGGGCGCCTGGCCCGTGGCCTCCTGGTAGCGCTGGTATTCCTGGAAGCGCTGGAACTCCTGGAACTGCCGGAGCTGCTCCGGGTCCACCTGAGGAGCAGGAGGCTGCGGCTGGGGCTGCGGCTGGCGGGGCGCGAGATCCTTGCCGGGCTCGTCTGTCACAGGTCACATCATGCCGATTTGGTTCGGCGGACACGACTCGCGTACTCTCAGTCCCGGTTCTACCGAAGACCGCAGGTGTTCTCCGCAAGGAGAGCGAAGGCCCCGTTGCAACACGGGCGGCCCGCGCAGGGAGGACGAGGTCAGTCTTGCGACGCCCCGTGCTGCTTGTGCGCGAGGGCGTTTTTGTTGTTTCGGAGCCTTCTCATCGGCGGTCTAACCCAGCCCAGAGAGGAGGCGATCATGGCGAAGCCCACGAAGGTTACGGCGGTCGCTGAGCTCGCGGATCAGTTCCGCACCAGCTCGGCAGCGGTTGTCACTGAGTACCGTGGCCTCTCCATGGCGCAGCTCACCACGCTGCGTCGCGCTCTCGGCGCGGGCACCAAGTACACCGTCGCGAAGAACACGCTGGTCAAGCTGGCCGCTGCGGACGCCGGTGTGGAGGGCCTCGAGGCCCTTCTTTCCGGTCCGACCGCCATCGCGTTCGTCGAGGGCGAGCCCGTCGACGCCGCCAAGGCGATCCGCGACTTCGCGAAGGACAACAAGGCCCTGATCATCAAGGGCGGCTACATGGATGGCCGCCCGCTCTCGGTCGACGAGGTCACCGCTATCGCGGACCTCGAAACCCGTGAGGTGCTGCTCGCGAAGCTCGCGGGCGCGATGAAGGGCAACCTGGCCAAGGCCGCGGGTCTGTTCAACGCCCCGGCTTCCCAGGTCGCTCGCCTGGCTGCTGCCCTGCAGGAGAAGAAGGCCGCTGCGGCTCCCGCCGCCGAGGCCGACGCTCCCGCCGAAAGCTGATCACCCGCAGACACACCCGACGCTTTCGCGCGGGAAATTAGAAAGGACCGCCGATCATGGCGAAGCTCAGCACCGACGAGCTGCTCGACGCGTTCAAGGAGATGACCCTCCTCGAGCTGTCCGAGTTCGTGAAGCAGTTCGAGACGACCTTCGAGGTCACCGCCGCGGCGCCCGTCGCCGTTGCCGCTGTCGGTGGCCCGGCCGCCGCCGCCGAAGAGGCCGAGGAGCAGACGGACTTCAACGTCGTCCTCGAGTCCGCCGGCGACAAGAAGATCCAGGTCATCAAGGTCGTCCGCGAGGTCGTCTCGGGCCTGGGCCTGAAGGAGGCCAAGGAGCTGGTCGAGTCCGCTCCGAAGGCGATCCTCGAGGGCGTGGCGAAGGACGTCGCCGACGCCGCCAAGGAGAAGCTCGAGGCTGCCGGCGCCAAGATCACCGTCAAGTGATCTGGGCCCCCTCGGGGGCTCGCGCTATGCCTTGCAGTGCCTGAACGGGCGTGCACCTTTCAACGGGGGTGCACGCCCGTCTTGCGTGTCCGGGGCAACGCGGCGGGCAGGCGGCTCGCGGGGTTTGAGCGCCTGGTGGACCGTCGCCTCACGCCTCACGCCTCGCGTCTCGCGTCTCGCGTCTCGCGTCTCGCGTCTCGCGTCTCGCGTCTCGCGTCTCGCGTCTCGCGTCTCGCGTCTCGCGTCTCGCGTCTCGCGTCTCGCGCCTCGCGCCTCGCGCCTCGCGCCTCGCGCCTCGCGCCTCGCGCCTCGCGCCTCGCGCCACGCGTCTCGCGTCTCGCGTCTCGCGCCTCATGTCTCGCGCCGCGCGCCTCCGCCTCGGCGGTGCTCCTGTCTCTTCGTCTCCACGTCCCGCCCCACGTGCCGTCACTGCTGGCCCGGCAACGCTGGCAGCCGCAGGCCATGGCCCGCCCTTCACCCAGCCCGGGGCGCGTCCGTTCCGCGCGCCACAGACGGTGTGTTCGGAGTCACACGAGTCTCGAATTTCCCGGTTGCGGGGCAGTGGTCTAGGCGGTCGTGACCGTTTTGCGAGGTCACGCTGCGTGGCGTTATCGGAACGCAACCGCCGTTAGGCCAACTGGTGAGTAACCTGCCGCGAACGAACTCGTTGCCCAGGTGTGACGCCGATCGCCGCGGCGTCCTCGGGCGTGTGCGGAGGTGCGGATGGGCGTCGAGGTGGTCGTCGAGGGTCTGACCAAGTCCTTCGGCAAGCAGACCATCTGGCAGGACGTCACGCTCACGCTCCCGCCCGGTGAGGTCAGCGTGATGCTCGGTCCTTCCGGTACGGGCAAGAGCGTGTTCCTGAAGTCGCTGGTGGGTCTGCTCAAGCCGGAGCACGGCAAGATCATCATCAACGGCACGGATCTGGTGCGGTGTTCTGAGCACCGGTTGTACGAGATCCGGAAGATGTTCGGCGTGCTGTTCCAGGACGGTGCGTTGTTCGGGTCGATGAACCTGTACGACAACATCGCGTTCCCGTTGCGGGAGCACACTCGCAAGACCGAGGCCGAGGTCCGGCGCATCGTCCTCGAGAAGATGGAGATGGTCGGTCTCGTCGGCGCGGAGAAGAAGCTCCCCGGTGAGATCTCCGGCGGTATGCGCAAGCGCGCCGGGCTGGCGCGGGCGCTGGTGCTCGACCCCGAGATCATTTTGTGCGACGAGCCGGACTCCGGGCTCGACCCGGTCCGCACGGCGTATCTGAGTCAGTTGCTGATCGACCTCAACGCGCAGATCGACGCGACGATCCTCATCGTCACGCACAACATCAACATCGCGCGGACCGTGCCGGACAACCTGGGGATGTTGTTCCGGCGTGAGCTCGTCATGTTCGGGCCGCGTGAGGTGCTGCTGACCAGCGACGAGCCGGTTGTCGAGCAGTTCCTCAACGGCAGGCGCCTGGGGCCCATCGGCATGTCCGAGGAGAAGGACACGGCCACGATGGCGGCCGAGCAGGCGCATGCGGACGCCGGGCACTCGGACGGCTCCACGTCGGAGGACGTCCGGGGGATCATCCCGCAGATCGAGCCGACGCCGGGCCTGCCGTTCCGGGACGCTGTCCGGCGCCGCAAGGACCGGGTCATGTCGATCATCCATCAGCTGCCGTACCAGGCTCAGCAGGGGATCATCGAGAGCCTCACGGCTGAGGAGCAGGTGCGGTACGGCGTGCATGCCGGGGCACCTGCGGCAGCGCCGTCGCCCAGCCCGTGGCCTCGGCAGGGCGGTGTCCTGTGACCACGCAGACCTCGTTCCCCGGCGCCGGCGCGCTGCGGGAGACCGGAAAGCTGTGCCAGCTCGGCATCGACGTCGTGCGCACGACGTTCCGCCGGCCGTTCCAGCTCAGGGAGTTCATCCAGCAGAGCTGGTTCATCGTCAGCGTCACGGTGCTGCCGACGGCGCTGGTCAGCATCCCGTTCGGCGCGGTCATCGCACTGCAGCTGGGAAGTCTCACTCGGCAGATCGGCGCGCAGTCGTTCACCGGCGCGGCCAGCGTGCTCGCGATCATCCAGCAGGCCAGTCCGATCGTGACGGCGTTGCTGATCGCGGGTGCGGGCGGCTCGGCCATCTGTGCGGATCTTGGATCTCGCAAGATCCGCGAAGAGATCGACGCCATGGAAGTACTCGGCGTCAGTCCTATCCATCGACTTGTGGTGCCGCGGGTGCTGGCCGCGATGCTGGTGTCCGTGCTGCTCAACGGCATGGTCAGCGTCGTCGGCGTGCTCGGTGGCTACTTCTTCAACGTGATCATGCAGGACGGCACGCCCGGCGCGTACCTGGCCAGCTTCAGCGCGCTGGCGCAGCTGCCCGACCTGTGGATCAGCGAGCTCAAGGCGCTGATCTTCGGGTTCATCGCGGGCATCGTGGCCGCGTACCGGGGCCTCAACCCGGCGGGTGGGCCGAAGGGCGTGGGTGACGCGGTGAACCAGGCCGTGGTCATCACGTTCCTGCTGCTGTTCTTCGTCAACTTCGTCCTCACCACGATCTACCTGCAGGTCGTGCCCGCGAAGGGGAGCTGATGGCGAACAAGGCGCTGTCCACTCTGGACGGATTCGGCGACCAGCTGGCGTTCTACATCAAGGCGCTGGCCTGGACGCCCCGCGCGCTCAAGCGGTACTCGAAGGAGACCATGCGGCTGCTGGCCGAGGTCAGCTTCGGTTCCGGCGCGCTCGCGGTCATCGGCGGCACCATCGGCGTGATGGTCGGCCTGTCCGTCTTCACCGGCACGGTCGTCGGCCTTCAGGGCTTCACCGCGCTCAACCAGATCGGCACGTCCGCGTTCGCCGGGTTCGTGTCCGCCTACTTCAACACGCGTGAGATCGCGCCACTGGTCGCCGGTCTCGCGCTGAGTGCGACGGTCGGATCCGGGTTCACGGCCCAGCTCGGCGCCATGCGGATCTCCGAGGAGATCGACGCGCTGGAGGTCATGGGCATCCCCAGCCTGCCGTTCCTGGTCACCACGCGGATCATCGCGGGTTTCGTCGCGATCATCCCGCTGTACGTGATCGGCCTGCTGACCAGCTACCTGGCCGCCAGAACGATCACCGTCGAGTTCTACGGGCAGTCGGCGGGCACGTACGACCACTACTTCAACCTGTTCCTACCCCCGATCGACGTGCTGTGGTCGTTCGGCAAGGTGCTGGTCTTCGCGGTCGTGATCATCATGACCCACTGCTACTACGGCTACCGCGCTTCCGGCGGTCCGGCCGGCGTGGGCGTGGCAGTGGGACGCGCGGTGCGGACCGCGATCGTCACGACGGCGCTGCTGGACTTCTTCCTCAGCCTCGCGATCTGGGGTGCTACGACGACGGTGAGGATCGCGGGATGAAGAAACGCGTGCTGGGCATCGCCTTTCTTCTCGCGATCGCCATGTTCCTGTCGCTCACGGTGGCGTTGTACAAGGACGCCTTCGGTGAGTACGTGAAGGTCACGCTCAAGACCGACCACATCGGCAACCAGCTGCAGACGGCCAGCGACGTCAAGGTGCGCGGCCTGATCGTCGGCTCGGTGAAGGCCGTCCGCACCAGCGGGGACGGCGCCGAGCTGGAGCTCGCGCTGTTGCCGGACAAGGTGAACGAGATCCCCGGCAACGTCAGCGCGCGCCTGCTGCCCAAGACGTTGTTCGGCGAGCGGTACGTGAACCTCGTGCTGCCGCAGCAGAAGAACGCGGCCATCAAGGAGGGCGCGGTCATCGAGCAGGACCGCACCAGCAGCGCGATCGAGCTGGAACGCGTGCTCGACAACCTGATGCCGGTGTTGCAGGCGATCCAGCCGGAGAAGCTCGCCACCACGCTGACCGCGTTGTCGCAGGCGCTCGACGGCCGCGGCAAGCCGCTCGGTGAAACGCTGGTGTCGCTCGACTCCTACCTCGGCGAGCTCAACCCGCAGCTGCCCGCGTTGAAGGAGAACATCTCCAAGCTCGCGGACGTCTCGAACGTCTACGCCGACGCCGCGCCGGACCTGTTGCAGGCTCTGAACGACATGACCACGACGACCAAGACCGTCGTCGAGCAGCGTGACAACCTGCTCGCGCTGTACGGGTCGCTGACCACGACCTCGCAGGACGTCACCAGCTTCGTCACGGTCAACAAGAACAACATCATCGCGCTCGCCGACACCGGCCGCCCGACGCTCGAGCTGCTGGCCAAGTACGCGCCCGAGTACCCGTGCCTGCTCAAGGGGCTCGCGGAGTTCGAGCCGATCATCAGCAAGGCGTTCGGCGAGGGCACGAACGAGCCCGGCCTGCACATCACGCTGGAGATCACGCAGAACCGCGGCAAGTACAAGCCGAACCTCGACGAGCCCGAGTACAAGGACAAGCGCGGGCCTCGCTGCTACGACATCGTGCCGCGGCCGAACCCGTTCCCGCAGTACCCGCCGGAGGGTCCGGTGCAGGACGGCTCCAGCTCGCCGCCGCCCGCCCGCGTCGCGAACGACGGGATCCTGCCGCCAGCCAACGCCGGCAACGTGACGGTGCCGCAGTCCGCGGACGTGCTCAGGCTCGCCAACTCGCCGGAGGAGGCCAGGTTGATCGCGGCGCTGTTCGGACCGCGCATCGGCGTCGACCCGCGGGACATGCCCGGCTGGTCGAGCCTGCTGCTCGGACCGCTCGTGCGCGGAACGGAGGTGACGGTCAAGTGAAAGGCGTGCTCGCCCCGCTGCTCAAGCTGATCACCTTCGCGGTGGTCACGATCCTCGCCACCACACTGCTCGCGGTCACCATCGCCAACGTGAACCTGGCCAGTGCCACGGACTACAAGGCGCGGTTCACCGACGCCACCGCGTTGAACGAGGGCGACGACATCCGCATCGCCGGTGTCCGCGTCGGCCAGGTCGACGAGATCAAGGTCGTGGACCGCAAGACCGCCGAGGTGGCGTTCTCGATCGACGGCGACCGCAAGCTGCCGGCAGCGGTCACGGCGACGATCAAGTACCGCAACCTGGTGGGACAGCGGTACATCGCGTTGGAGGCCGGTATCGGTGACACCAAGGCGGTGCTGCCTGAGGGCGGCACGATCCCGTTGGAGCGGACCAAGCCCGCGCTCGACCTCACCGTGCTGTTCAACGGCTTCAAGCCGCTCTTCCAGGCGTTGTCGCCGGAGGACGTGAACAAGCTGTCGTTCGAGATCATCCAGGTGCTGCAGGGAGAAGGCAGCACGATCGACAGCCTGCTCCAGCACACGGCGTCGCTGACCAGCACTCTGGCCGGCAAGGACAAGGTCATCGGCGAGGTCGTCGACAACCTCAACACCGCGCTGGAGACCGTCAACTCGCGCGACGAGGACTTCAACAACCTCGTGGTCACGCTGCAGTCGCTGGTCTCCGGGCTCGCGCAGGACCGCCAGCCGATCGGTGACGCGATCACCGCGCTCGGCGACCTGACCAACGCCACCTCCGGCCTGCTGGAGCAGGGCCGCGAGCCGTTGAAGAACGACATCGCGCAGCTCGGCCTGGTCTCGAAGAGCCTGGCGGACAACGAGGTGCTCGTCGACCGCATGTTGCAGCGCCTGCCCAACAAGCTGGAGACGATCACGCGGACCGCGACCTACGGCTCGTGGTTCAACTTCTTCCTGTGCGAGGGCACCGGCCAGATCGCTGTGCCGCCGGTCATCCCCGACCCGATTCCGATCACGGCGTTGCCGGTGACACAGCAGAGGTGCCGCCGATGAAGACGAGCAACCCGATCAGGACCGGAGCGATCAGCCTGACACTGATCGTCCTGCTGTTGCTGGCCGCGTTCTACTCCGACGACCTGCCGATCGTCGGCGGTGGCACGAGCTACGCCGCGGACTTCAGCGAGGCCGCGGGTCTGGTGCCGGGCAACGAGGTCCGCGTCGCCGGCGTGAAGGTCGGCAAGGTGACCAAGGTCAGGCTCAACGGCGACCGGGTGCGGGTGACGTTCAAGGTCAAGGACGCCTGGGTGGGCGACCGGACGACCGCGATGATCCGCATCAAGACGTTGCTGGGCCAGAAGTTCGTGGCGCTCGACCCGCAGGGCAGCGCACCGTTGTCGCCGGGTGATCCGATCCCGAAGGAACGCACGCTCGCGCCGTACGACGTGAACGAGGCCTTCAACGGGCTCGCGACCACCGTCGGCCAGATCGACACCAAGCAGCTCGCGGACAGCTTCACGGTCCTGTCCGACACCTTCAAGAACTCGCCGGAGCACGTGCGCGGCGCGCTGGACGGTCTGTCCGCGCTCTCGAAGACGATCTCCTCGCGGGACGAGCAGCTGGCCAAGCTGCTGGACAACACCCGGCAGCTGACCAAGACGCTGGCCGACCGCAACGCGGAGTTCGAGAAGCTGCTCTCGGACGGCAACCTGCTGCTGGGCGAGCTGCGCAAGCGCCGCGAGTCGATCAGCGCGTTGCTGACCGGCACCCGCGACCTCGCGCGTGAGCTCAGCGGTCTGGTGGCGGACAACCAGAACCAGCTCAAGCCCGCACTGGAGCAGCTCGGCAGGGTCACCACGATCCTGCAGCGCAACCAGGACAACCTCGACCGCAGCCTCGCGCTGATGGCGCCGTTCTACCGGGTGTTCGCGAACACCCTGGGCAACGGCCGTTGGTTCGACACCTACATCTGCGGTCTGTTGCCGCCCTCGGTGAACCTCGGCGTCGTCGGGTTCAACGAGGAAGGCTGCCTGCCTCCGGGGGTGCAGCGATGACTACAGCTGCTCACAGCAAAGTCGGCCGGTTCATCGCGATCGCGTGCGTGCTGGCGCTGGTCATCACGGCCGGGCTCTGGTGGGTCTTCACCAGCATGAACGGGCGCAAGGTCACCGCGCACTTCGCCGCGGCCGTCGGTGTCTACCCCGGCGGTGACGTGCGGGTGCTGGGCGTGAAGGTCGGCACCATCGACGAGGTCACGCCGGAGGGCAAGACGGTCAAGGTCGTCTTCACCGTCGACCGCGACGTGCGGGTCCCGGAGAGCGCGCAGGCCGTCGTGGTCGCGCCGAGCGTGGTCAGCGACCGGTACGTGCAGCTCGCGCCCGCTTACACCGGCGGGCCGATGCTGGGCGACAACGCCGTGATCCCGCGCGAGCGCACCGCGACGCCCGTCGAGCTGGACGATCTCTACTCGTCGTTGGACAAGCTCACGACCGCGTTGGGGCCCAACGGCGCGAACGCCGACGGTGCTTTGGCCGACCTGCTGAACTCGGCCGCGAAGAACCTGGAAGGCAACGGCCAGGCGCTCAACGACATGTTGAAGAACCTCGGCCAGGCCACGCGCACGCTGTCGGGGTCCAAAGAGGACCTCTTCGCGACCGTCGACAACCTGCAGAAGTTCACCGCGATGCTGGCCGCGAACGACAGCCAGGTGCGCGACTTCAACAAGCAGCTCGCGGACGTGTCGAAGATGCTCGCCGACGAACGCGGCGATCTCGGTGCCGCGTTGAACGAGCTGGCGACCGCGTTGCAGCAGGTGCAGGGCTTCATCAAGGACAACCGCGCGGTGCTCAAGTCCAACGTGGACAAGCTGGCGTCGATCACGCAGGTGCTGGTGAACCAGCGGGCCGCGCTGGCGGAGACGCTCGACGTGGCCCCGCTGGCGCTGGGCAACCTGCAGAACTCCTACAACGCGGCGTCCGGCACGCTCGACACCCGCGCGAACATCAACGAGCTGAACCAGCCGCCGATCGTGCTGATCTGCAAGCTGGTCCAGCAGGCCACGCCGAACAACGTGCCGCCGGTGCTCGCGCAGACGTGCAAGCAGCTGGAGCCGTTGCTGACCGGTGCGATTCCGCTGAAGTCACCCGCCGAGGTGCTCAGCGACCTGAACGCGGGCAAGCTGCCGTTGCCCCTGCCGCTCGCGGGGGTGCCCCAGTGAAGAAGCTGGTCGTAGGACTGACGGCGTTGTTGCTGGTCTCGGGCTGCGGGTCCGGCGGGTTCGACGGCGTCTACAACCTGCCGCTGCCGGGCGGTGCCGACGTCGGTGACCACCCGTACCGGGTCAAGGCGCAGTTCGAGGACGTGCTGGACCTGGTGCCGCAGGCGGGAGTGAAGGTCAACGACGTGCCGGTCGGCCGGGTCGAGAAGATCGACCTCGGCTCCGACGGCTGGACCGCCGAGGTCACCATGCTGGTCAACGGCGACGTGCAGCTGCCGGCGAACGCGTTCGCGAAGCTGCGCCAGTCCGCGTTGCTGGGCGAGAAGTTCGTCGAGCTGGGAAAGCCCAAGGACGCGACCGGCAAGCTCGCGGACAACGCGGTGATCCCGTTGAACAAGACCAACCGCAACCCCGAGGTCGAAGAGGTCTTCGGCGCGTTGTCGATGCTGCTCAACGGCGGTGGTGTCGCACAGCTGCAGAACATCACCAAGGAGCTCAACGCCGCGTTGGAGGGCAACGAGACGGAGATCCGCTCGTTGCTGGGCAACCTCAACACGTTCGTCGGGGAGCTGGACAAGCACAAGGCGGAGATCGTCCGCGCGCTCGACTCGATCAACCGGCTCGCCGGGACACTGGCTCAGCAGCGCGAGAAGATCGCGGTGGCGCTGACGGACCTGGAGCCGGGCCTGAAGGTGCTCGCGGAGCAGCGCACGCAGCTGGTGACGTTGTTGAAGTCGCTGGACAACCTTTCCGACGTCGCGACGGACACGGTGAACAAGAGCCGTGACGACATCGTGGCGGACCTGAAGGCGTTGCAGCCGACGCTGACCAAGCTCGCCGAGTCGGGGCAGAACCTGCCGAAGTCGCTGGAGCTGCTGCTGACCTACCCGTTCCCGGACGAGGCGGTCGACGGCATCAAGGGCGACTACACCAACGCGTTCATCGATCTTGACCTGAACCTCGGCACGGTCCTCGACAACCTCGGGCGGTCGCGGCAGTCGCCGATCGACTCGCTGATCCCGAGCCAGGGGACGCCGTTGCCGATGCCGAACATCCCGCTGCCGAACCTCGGGCAGGGCACCGGGTCCGGGCTGGGCGACCTGCTCGGCGGGCTGCTGGGAGGTGGTCGCAAGTGATCACGCGGGGGACCAAGCTCAAGATCGGCGCGTTCGTGCTGGTCGCGCTGCTGGGCATTTCGTACGTCAGCGCGACGTACGTGGGCCTGTTCAAGTCGTCGTCGACGGTCGTGACGATGCAGCTCGCCGATTCGGGCGGCATCTTCACCAACGCCGAGGTCACGTACCGCGGTGTCACGATCGGCCGGGTCGGGCAGCTGCGGCTGACCTCCGACGGTGTCGAGGTGGACCTGGAGCTGGACGCCGACGCTCCGCGGGTGCCCGCCGCGACCGAGGCCGTGGTGGCCAACCGGTCGGCCGTCGGTGAGCAGTACGTGGATCTGCGGCCGAAGAGCGACGGGGCGCCGTACCTGGAGGCCGGGTCGGTCATTCCGCGGTCGGCGACCAAGACGCCGCCGCCGGTCGACGGGCTGCTGTCGAACCTGGACGCGTTCGCGTCGTCGGTGCCCACGGACTCGCTGCGGATCGTCGTCGACGAGCTGCACAACGCGTTCAGCGGCACCGGTGGCGACCTGCAGGTGTTGATCGACAACACCGCGGCGTTCACCGCAGCCGCTCAGGAGCACCTGCCGCAGACGACGCAGCTGCTGAAGGACGGCCGGATCGTGCTGGCCACGCAGGCTTCGCAGGGCGGCGCCATCCGGTCGTTCAGCGGTGACCTGCGGTTGCTCGCGGAACAGCTGAAGGCGTCCGACGGCGATCTGCGGCGGTTGATCGTCGCGGTGCCGCCGGCGTCCGAGCAGGTGTCGGCGTTGCTGAAGGAGAGCGGGCCGAACCTCGGGGTGGTCTTCGCGAACCTGCTGACGACCTCGAACATCCTCGTGACCAGGCGCGATGGTTTGGAACAGATCGCGGTGACGTACCCCATCGCCGTCGGTGGCGGCTTCAGCGTGGCGCCGGGTGACGGTTCCGCGCACTTCGGGCTCGCGCTGAACGTGTTCGACCCGATGCCGTGCACCGCCGGATACGAGGGCACGACCGTGCGTCCAGGTAGCGACACCTCTGCTGCGCCGCTGAACACGCAGGCTTACTGCGCTCTCGCGCGCGGATCGGCGACGTCGGTGCGAGGCTCTCAGAATGCGCCGTACGGTGGAACGCCGACGACGCCGGTCGGCAACGCGACGACGCAGCCGGGCCAGGAGCCGACCGGCCAGCAGGCGGCCCCGGAGCTGCCGCTGCTGACGTCGCTGGGCCAGCTGCTGGGTTTGCCGGAGGGGAAGAAGTAGTGCGGATCTTCACGGTGGTCGCCGCGGTGCTGGCGGTCCTGATGTTCGGTTACGCCGCGTACTTCGGCGTGGCCTGGTACTCGGCGTCCAACTCGTCGGAGTCGTCGTTCGCCGCCGAGCGCGACGACGCCCTGCGCTCCGGCCAGGTCGGCATCACGAACTTCCTGACGCTCGACTACAAGAAGGTCGACGAGGACCTGCAGCGCTGGCTCAACTCGTCCACCGGCGACCTGCGCGCCGAGATCGACAAGGACAAGGACTCGCGCAAGAAGCAGCTGGTCGACGCCAAGTCCGTGACGTCCTCGAAGGTCCTGGACTCCGCGATCACCGAGTTGGACGACCGCGCGGGCACCGCGTCGATGATCGCCGTCGTCGAGAGCACGGTGACCCCCGACAACGGCCAGAAGGTCACCAAGATCAACCGGTACCTGACCAAGCTCACCCGCACCGAGGACGGCTGGAAGCTGAGCCAGCTGGGCCCGCTGCGGGCGGGCGTCTGATTCGGCCAGAAGTTGATTGGACGAGAGCTCGTGCCCCCATCCCGCCGCCGCCCCATCCCGACCCCGCCGGCCGGAGGCCGCCCCAAGGTCGCCGGTCTGCACCGGCGCGCCTCCGAGCCCGCGGACGTGGCTGCCGAGGACGCGGCTGTCGACGAGGTGGCCCCTGACGACCTGGTCGCCGGCGAGGCCGTGGTCGACGAGCCCGCTGCCGAGAGCGAGCTGAAGGCGCCGGAAGCGGTCGAGTGGACGCCGCCGGCGGTGAAGCCGGCCGTGAAGAAGCAGAAGGCCGCGACGGCCGAACCCACGAAGGCGTCGCTCAAGAAGCCCGAGTTGGAAGAAACCGATGCACCCGCGACGTCCGGCTCGAAGCAGGCGTGGCTGCTGCCGGCGGCGTTGCTGCTGATCGCGGCCCTGCTGGCGGGCCTGGGCACGTTCTTCCTGGTCAAGTCCCGCTCGGTGTCCTACGACGCCGCCCTGGTCGACTCCGCGACCACCTCGGCGGTGAACGGCCAGATCCGCGAGGCCGTGGAGAAGTCGTTCTCCTACAACTTCGCCGACGTCGAAGCCACCGAGAAGGCCGCCCGCGAACTGCTCACCGGCAAGGCCCTCTGCCAGTACAACGCCGTGTTCGGCCCGGTGAAGGAAGTCGCGCCGCAGCAGAAGCTCGTCGTGACCGTCCGTGTGGTCTCGTCAGCCGTGTCGTCCTTGAAGGACGGCCACGCCACCGTCCTGGTCTTCGCCGACCAGGTCACCACCCGCACCACCGACAACCAGTCGGGCGGCGGCACCGCCATGCTCCGCGTGAGCGCGGTCGACGACGGCGGCCGCTGGAAGATCGACAACATGGAGATGTTCGGCGCGACGGCCGAGCAGAACCGCCAACTCCAGGGCTGCTGACCCGCACGCGGGGCCCTCGCGCTCGCTCCTGGGGTACGAAAGCTCCCCGCGTGAGGCAGGCCGGCCTGCCCCGCCCCGGCAGCTCCGCCGCCTCCGCACGCGCCCGGCCCTCGTGGCCTCGCCCCGCAGGCCTGCCTCCACCCCCGGACCCTCGCGGCCGACCCGGTCTCGCCCCTCGGGCGCCCACCCGACCCGCGCGATCCCAACCCGGCCCGGCCTCGCGCCACCCCCAGCCCCGCCCTCGCACGCCCATCCCGGCCTGGTCGTTTGGCCCGGGCCGGTTTGGGGCACCCCACCTCCGTGCCCTAAGATCAACTTCGCCGTGAGGTCCCCGAAGTGCCTGGAATGCACCGCCGGGACGCCCTCCGCCAGCCCCGACACGCGTGATCTCAGTCACACGGATTCTCGTGGCGCTCTGTAAGTCCGCTTGAAGCCGCCAACTTCCCACCAAAACGGCCGCACGCGTGTTTATGCAGGTCAAATGGGTGAAAGACGGTGAAGGGCGCTCCATCCAGAGGGTGGATCGGCCGCCGACATCTTGACTGCACGCTCATGCAGGGTCACTCTGTCGGTGAGCAAGAGGAGGGTCCTTCCAGGTGCCTCTCGACAGTCGCCGTGCGCGTGGCTAGACTGCCCCTTTGCGCTGCCCATTTTCCGCTTGCCCTTCGCCGAGAGCGTGGATTAGTCGAGCAGCGCCGCACCCTTGACAGCCGTGCTAGTTCGCTCTAGCCAGCTATTTGTCCCTGGAAGGACGCATCTTGGCGATCTCTCGCGCGACCAAGGCCACTGCTGCGACCAACTCCACGTCGGGGATCCCTGGAGCGCCGAAGCGGGTCTCGTTCGCGAAGATTAATGAGCCGCTTTCGACGCCCAACCTGCTTGACCTGCAGATCCAGTCCTTTGAGTGGTTGACCGGCGACGAGGCGTGGTTCCAGCGCCGCATCGACGCCGGAGACGAGAACCCGACGGGTGGCCTCGAAGAGGTCCTCAACGAGATCTCGCCGATCGAGGACTTCTCCGGCTCCATGTCACTGTCCTTCTCCGACCCACGCTACGACGAGGTCAAGGCCTCGACGGAAGAGTGCAAGGACAAGGACATGACGTACGCGGCACCGTTGTTCGTCACGGCCGAGTTCACCAACCACACCACTGGCGAGATCAAGAGCCAGACGGTGTTCATGGGTGACTTCCCGATGATGACGAGCAAGGGCACGTTCATCATCAACGGCACCGAGCGCGTGGTGGTCTCTCAGCTCGTGCGTTCGCCCGGTGTTTACTACGACACCGCGGTCGACAAGACGACGGACAAGGACGTCTTCAGCGTCAAGATCATCCCTTCGCGGGGTGCTTGGCTCGAGTTCGACGTCGACAAGCGCGACACCGTCGGTGTCCGCATCGACCGCAAGCGTCGCCAGCCGGTGACGGTGCTGTTGAAGGCTCTGGGCTGGAGCACGGAGCAGATTCGCGAGCGGTTCGCGTTCAGCGAGACGTTGCTGACCACGCTCGAGAAGGACCACACCGCGGGTACCGACGAGGCGTTGCTCGACATCTACCGCAAGCTGCGTCCGGGCGAGCCGCCCACGAAGGAGTCGGCGCAGGCCCTGTTGGAGAACCTGTTCTTCAAGGACAAGCGCTACGACCTGGCGAAGGTTGGCCGTTACAAGGTCAACAAGAAGCTGGGCCTGGACACCGACATCAACACCGGTGTCCTCACCGAGGACGACATCGTCACGACGATCGAGTACCTCGTTCGCCTGCACGCGGGTGAGACGATGATGG
Source organism: Lentzea miocenica (assembly GCF_033949945.1). Taxonomy (NCBI): domain Bacteria; kingdom Bacillati; phylum Actinomycetota; class Actinomycetes; order Pseudonocardiales; family Pseudonocardiaceae; genus Lentzea; species Lentzea miocenica. Next base: position 6,719 of record NZ_JAXAVW010000043.1, on the reverse strand, counting down.
ACGCCGCCGCCGGTGGCGACGTGCCCGTCGAGGTCGACGACATCGACCACTTCGGCAACCGTCGTCTGCGCACGGTCGGCGAGCTGATCCAGAACCAGATCCGCGTCGGTCTGTCCCGCATGGAGCGCGTCGTCCGCGAGCGCATGACCACGCAGGACGTCGAGGCCATCACGCCGCAGACCCTGATCAACATCCGTCCCGTCGTGGCGGCGATCAAGGAGTTCTTCGGCACCTCGCAGCTGTCGCAGTTCATGGACCAGACCAACCCGCTCGCGGGTCTGACCCACAAGCGCCGCCTGTCGGCACTGGGTCCCGGTGGTCTGTCCCGTGAGCGCGCCGGCATGGAGGTCCGCGACGTCCACCCGTCGCACTACGGCCGCATGTGCCCGATCGAGACGCCGGAAGGCCCGAACATCGGCCTGATCGGTTCGCTCTCGAGCTACGCGCGGGTCAACCCGTTCGGCTTCATCGAGACGCCGTACCGCAAGGTCGTCGACGGCCGGGTCACCGACCAGATCGACTACCTCACCGCGGACGAGGAAGACCGCTACGTCAAGGCGCAGGCGAACTCGCCGACCGACGACGAGGGCAACTTCACCGACGACCGCGTCCTGGTCCGCAAGAAGGGCGGCGAGGTCGAGTTCATCGACCCGACCGACGTCGACTACATGGACGTCTCGCCGCGCCAGATGGTGTCGGCCGCGACCGCCATGATCCCGTTCCTCGAGCACGACGACGCGAACCGCGCCCTGATGGGTGCGAACATGCAGCGTCAGGCCGTGCCGCTGCTGCGTTCCGAGTCGCCGCTGGTCGGCACCGGCATGGAGCTGCGTGCCGCCGTCGACGCCGGTGACGTCGTCGTCGCGAAGAAGACCGGTGTGGTCGAGGAGGTCTCCGCCGACTACATCACCGTCATGGCCGACGACGGTGCGCGCAACACCTACGCGCTGCACAAGTTCCGTCGCTCGAACCAGGGCACCTGCATCAACCAGAAGCCCATCGTGAACGAGGGCGACCGGATCGAGGCGGGTCAGGTCCTGGCGGACGGTCCCTGCACCGAGAACGCCGAAATGGCGCTCGGCAAGAACCTGCTCGTGGCGATCATGCCGTGGGAAGGCCACAACTACGAGGACGCGATCATCCTGTCGCAGCGCCTCGTGCAGGACGACGTTCTCACCTCGATCCACATCGAGGAGCACGAGATCGACGCCCGCGACACGAAGCTCGGCGCCGAGGAGATCACCCGGGACATCCCGAACGTCTCCGAAGAGGTCCTGGCCGACCTGGACGAGCGCGGCATCATCCGCATCGGTGCCGAGGTCCAGCCGGGCGACATCCTCGTCGGCAAGGTCACGCCCAAGGGCGAGACCGAGCTGACGCCGGAGGAGCGGCTGCTCCGCGCGATCTTCGGTGAGAAGGCGCGCGAGGTCCGCGACACGTCGCTCAAGGTGCCGCACGGTGAGTACGGCAAGGTCATCGGCATCCGCGTCTTCTCGCGTGAGGACGACGACGAGCTGCCTCCGGGCGTGAACGAGCTCGTCCGCGTCTACGTGGCCCAGAAGCGCAAGATCCAGGACGGTGACAAGCTCGCCGGCCGCCACGGCAACAAGGGCGTCATCGGCAAGATCCTCCCCGCGGAGGACATGCCGTTCCTCGAGGACGGCACGCCGGTCGACATCATCCTGAACACCCACGGTGTGCCGCGTCGTATGAACATCGGCCAGGTGCTGGAGACCCACCTCGGGTGGATCGCCAAGCAGGGCTGGAGCATCAACGGCGACCCGGACTGGGCGAAGAACCTGTCCGAGGAGCTGTACGACGTCGAGCCCGGCACCAAGACCGCCACCCCGGTGTTCGACGGTGCGAAGGAAGAAGAGATCACGGGCCTGCTGGGCTCCACCATCCCGAACCGCGACGGTGAGCGGATGGTCAAGGAGAACGGCAAGGCGCAGCTCTTCGACGGTCGCTCCGGTGAGCCGTACCCGTTCCCGGTGTCGGTCGGCTACATGTACATCCTGAAGCTGCTGCACCTGGTCGACGACAAGATCCACGCGCGTTCGACCGGCCCGTACTCGATGATCACGCAGCAGCCGCTGGGTGGTAAGGCGCAGTTCGGTGGTCAGCGTTTCGGTGAGATGGAGTGCTGGGCGATGCAGGCGTACGGCGCCGCATACACCCTGCAGGAACTTCTCACCATCAAGTCCGACGACGTGCTCGGCCGCGTGAAGGTCTACGAGGCCATCGTCAAGGGCGAGAACATCCCGGAACCCGGTATCCCGGAGTCCTTCAAGGTGCTGCTCAAGGAGCTGCAGTCGCTCTGCCTCAACGTCGAGGTCCTGTCTTCGGACGGTGCCGCGATCGAGATGCGCGACGGCGACGACGAGGACCTGGAGCGCGCGGCCGCGAACCTCGGCATCAACCTGTCGAGGTCCGAGTCGCCCTCCGTGGACGACGTCGTCAACTAGTCACCTCGCTGGTCGGCGAGGGATGCCTCCCGCGTCCCTCGCCGACCCTCCGACCAGCTCCTTTGCCACCGATCTAAAAAGGGGAAGAGAGTAGACGTGCTCGACGTCAACTTCTTCGATGAGCTCCGTATCGGTCTCGCGACCGCGGACGACATCCGCCAGTGGTCTTTCGGCGAGGTCAAGAAGCCCGAGACCATCAACTACCGCACGCTCAAGCCTGAGAAGGACGGCTTGTTCTGCGAGAAGATCTTCGGTCCCACCCGGGACTGGGAGTGCTACTGCGGCAAGTACAAGCGCGTGCGCTTCAAGGGCATCATCTGTGAGCGCTGCGGCGTCGAGGTGACGCGTGCGAAGGTGCGTCGTGAGCGCATGGGCCACATCGAACTCGCCGCTCCGGTCACGCACATCTGGTACTTCAAGGGCGTCCCCAGCCGGTTGGGCTACCTGCTCGACCTGGCCCCCAAGGACCTCGAGAAGATCATCTACTTCGCCGCCTACGTCATCGTGGGCGTGAACGCGGAGCTGCGCCACAACGACCTGCCGACGCTCGAGAGCGAGATGCAGGTCGAGCGCAAGCGCGTCGAGAACCGCCGCGACGCCGACGTGGAGGCCCGCGCCCAGAAGCTCGAGGCCGACCTGGCCGAGCTCGAGGCCGAGGGCGCCAAGTCCGACGTGCGCCGCAAGGTCAAGGAGGGTGGCGAACGTGAGATGCGCCAGCTCCGCGACCGCGCCCAGCGCGAGCTGGACCGCCTCGACGAGATCTGGTCCACGTTCACCAAGCTCGAGCGCGCTCAGCTGATCGCGGACGAGCTGCTCTACCGCGAGCTGTACGACCGCTACGGCGACTACTTCACCGGTGCCATGGGCGCGGAGGCCATCCAGAAGCTCCTGGGTGACTACGACGTCGACGCCGAGGCCGACATCCTGCGCGAGACCATCCGCAGCGGTAAGGGCCAGAAGAAGCTGCGTGCGCTCAAGCGCCTCAAGGTCGTTGCCGCCTTCCAGGCGACCCGCAACAACCCGCAGGGCATGGTCCTGGACTGCGTCCCGGTCATCCCGCCGGACCTGCGCCCGATGGTGCAGCTCGACGGTGGCCGCTTCGCCACGTCCGACCTGAACGACCTGTACCGCCGCGTCATCAACCGCAACAACCGGTTGAAGCGACTGATCGACCTCGGCGCGCCCGAGATCATCGTCAACAACGAGAAGCGGATGCTGCAGGAGGCCGTCGACGCGCTGTTCGACAACGGCCGCCGCGGCCGCCCGGTCACCGGTCCCGGTAACCGCCCGCTGAAGTCGCTGTCCGACCTGCTGAAGGGCAAGCAGGGCCGGTTCCGCCAGAACCTGCTCGGCAAGCGCGTCGACTACTCCGGCCGTTCGGTCATCGTGGTCGGCCCGCAGCTCAAGCTGCACCAGTGCGGTCTGCCCAAGCAGATGGCCCTGGAGCTGTTCAAGCCGTTCGTGATGAAGCGGCTCGTGGACCTCAACCACGCGCAGAACATCAAGTCCGCCAAGCGGATGGTCGAGCGTGCGCGCCCGGCCGTGTGGGACGTGCTGGAAGAGGTCATCACCGAGCACCCGGTGCTGCTCAACCGCGCACCTACGCTGCACCGCCTCGGCATCCAGGCCTTCGAGCCCCAGCTGGTCGAGGGCAAGGCCATCCAGCTGCACCCGCTGGTCTGTGAAGCGTTCAACGCCGACTTCGACGGTGACCAGATGGCAGTCCACCTGCCGCTGTCCGCCGAGGCGCAGGCCGAGGCCCGCGTCCTGATGCTGTCGTCGAACAACATCCTGTCCCCGGCGTCCGGCAAGCCGCTGGCCATGCCGCGTCTGGACATGGTGACGGGTCTGTACCACCTGACCCGGCACAAGGTCGGCGACATCGGCGAGGGTCACTTCTACTCGTCGCCCGCCGAGGCGCTGATGGCGTTCGACCGCAAGGTCCTTGGCCTGCAGTCGATGGTGAAGATCCGCGTCTCCGACAAGAACCCGCCCAAGGGCCAGGAGCCCGAGGGCTGGGAGCCCGGTCAGCCGTGGCTCGCGGAGACCACGCTGGGTCGCGTGCTGTTCAACGAGATCCTGCCGCAGGACTACGCCTTCATCAACGAGGTCATGCCCAAGAAGCGGCAGGCCGTGATCATCAACGACCTCGCCGAGCGGTACCCGATGGTCACCGTCGCCCGGACGCTGGACAAGCTGAAGGACGCCGGTTTCCACTGGGCCACCCGTTCCGGTGTGACCGTCGCGATCTCGGACGTCCTCGTGCCCGCGGCGAAGCAGGACATCCTCGAGGAGCACGAGCGCCTCGCGGACGCCGTCGAGAAGCGCTACCAGCGCGGTCAGCTCTCCCACGAGGAGCGCAACTCCGAGCTGGTCAAGGTGTGGACCAAGGCCACCGAGCAGGTCCACGAGATCATGGAAGACAACTTCCCCGAGGACAACTCGATCCGCGTCATCGTGCAGTCCGGTGCTGCCGGCAACATGACGCAGGTCCGTTCACTCGCGGGTATGCGTGGTCTCGTCACCAACCCGAAGGGTGAGTACATCCCGCGCCCGATCAAGAACTCGTTCCGCGAGGGCTTGTCGGTGCTGGAGTACTTCATCGCGACGCACGGTGCCCGCAAGGGTCTGGCCGACACCGCGCTGCGCACCGCCGACTCGGGTTACCTGACCCGTCGTCTGGTGGACGTCTCGCAGGACGTCATCATCCGCGAGGTCGACTGCGGCACCACCCGTGGTGTGCAGATGACCGTCGGCGAGCAGCTGGGCGACAAGGTCGGCCTGCACGAGTTCTCGCAGACCTCGGTCTACGCCCGCACGTGCGCTGACGACATCCTGGACGCCTCCGGCAACCTGGTGCTGGGCCGCGGCGACGACCTCGGTGACCCGGCGCTCGAGCGCCTCGTCGAGGCCGGCATCATCCGCGTGAAGGTCCGCTCCGTGCTGACCTGCGAGTCCGCGGTCGGTGTGTGTGCGTCCTGCTACGGCCGTTCGATGGCGACCGGCCAGCTGGTCGACGTCGGCGAGGCCGTCGGCATCGTCGCCGCCCAGTCGATCGGTGAGCCCGGCACGCAGCTGACGATGCGTACGTTCCACCAGGGCGGTGTGGCCGGTGACGACATCACGACCGGTCTGCCCCGTGTCCAGGAGCTCTTCGAGGCCCGCGTCCCGAAGGGCAAGGCGCCGATCGCCGACGTGGACGGTCGCGTCCGCATCGAGGACGGCGACCGCTTCTGGAAGATCACGCTGATCCCGGACGACGGCTCCGAGGAGATCGTGTTCGAGAAGCTGTCCAAGCGTCAGCGTCTCGCCAACACGGCCACCGGCCCGCTGCAGGACGGCGACCACGTCGCCGTCGGCCAGCAGCTGCTGGAAGGTACTCCGGACCCGCACGAGGTCCTGCGCGTCATGGGCCCGCGCGAGGCCCAGCTGCACCTGGTGCAGGAAGTGCAGAAGGTGTACCGCGCCCAGGGTGTGGCAATCCACGACAAGCACATCGAGGTCATCGTCCGGCAGATGCTCCGCCGGGTCACGATCATCGACTCCGGTGCGACCGAGTTCCTGCCCGGTTCGTTGGTGGAGCGGGCGGACTTCGAGTCCGGTAACCGTGCGGTTGTCGCCGAGGGTGGCGAGCCGGCCGCTGGTCGTCCGGTGCTGATGGGTATCACGAAGGCGTCTTTGGCTACCGACTCTTGGTTGTCTGCCGCCTCGTTCCAGGAGACCACTCGGGTTTTGACCGACGCTGCCATCAACGGGCGTTCGGACAAGCTGATCGGTCTCAAGGAGAACGTGATCATCGGTAAGTTGATCCCGGCTGGTACGGGGATCAACCGCTACCGCAACATCCAGGTTCAGCCGACTGAGGAGGCGCGGGCTGCGGCTTACGCGATTCCTTCTTACGACGACGGGTACTACACGCCTGACGTCTTCGGGACTGGGACTGGTGCTGCGGTGCCGTTGGACGACTACGACTTCGGTCGGGATTACCGCTAGTCGTTTGTGGTGTGGAACGGCCCCTGGAGCCTTTGGCTCTGGGGGCCGTTTTGCGTGCGGTGGTCCGGTTGGGGTGCGTTGGTTCCTGTTTAGGGATTTCGGGGCTCCGCCCCGGACCCCGCCAATCTGATCGAGGACCTTGTCCACGCCACCGGCGGGTTGATGGCACGCCTGTTGCTTTGGGCGGCGTTGCGTTGCGTGGGTGGTGCGGTTCGGGTGGGTGGTCCCGTCACAAGCCGGGCCAGAGCGCGCCACATCTGA
>NZ_JAXAVW010000042.1:0-107501 GCF_033949945.1 Lentzea miocenica | reverse complement strand
TCGCGCAGCTTCTTCAGGAACTCTCCCGCGTCCCGCGGTGAACCGAAGTGGGCGCCGATCGCGAGGTCGGCGCCCGCTTCCGTCCACCACTTCGCTTCTTCCGCGGTCTCGATGCCGTCCACGCAGATTCGCACGCCCAGCTCGTGCACGGCCGGGATCAGGACGGCGGACCGGGGATCCTTGCGCCGCACCAGATCCCTCGGCACCACCACGGCCACCACCGGCAGCTCCGAGAGCCAGGCCAGGTCGCTCGGCCCGAGAGCGAAGTCGTCGAGCGCGATCCGGATGCCCATGTCCGCCAGCGTGGCCAGGTTCTCCGCCGCGCCGGCCACGCCCAGCACGCCGACCGGCATGCTCAGCGTCATCCGTTCGTGCGGCATCGCGGTCTCCTCGACCACCTTCGCCACGCGGGACACCAGATCCGCGTCGGTGGCCTGGTGCCGGGTGAGCCGGACGCCGAACTGCTGGTCGAGCTCGCCGCGCTGACGCCACCACTGCGCCTGGCCGGCCGCAACCCTGATCAGCCACTCGCCCATCGGCAGGATCAGGCCGGTCGAGTCGGCGAGCGCGGCGCACCTGTCCGAGAGGTCCCAGTGCAGCACGGCCTCGACGCCCGCCAGCTCACCGGTCGCGAGCACGCGCACGGGCTGGTAGGCCACGCCGATGTCGCCCTGTTCCCACGCTCCCGGCATCACCACGGCGAGCGCGGCATCGCGCCGGTCCGCGGTGTCCTGGCTGCCGTGGAACAACTCCCACTGCCCGCGCTGGTCCTTCTTCGCCTGCCGCAACGCCAGGTCGGCCATCCGCAGCAGTTCCGTGGGCTCGACGTCGGGCGAGGGCTGGTGGACCACACCGGCGCTCACCGAGACCGCGAGCCCGTGTTCGTCCACGAAGACCGGTTCGGCCAGGTCGGCGTTGATGGTCGCCATCATCGTCGCGATGTTCGGTGTGGTGAAGGTGTTCTCCACGACGATGCCGAACTCGTCGCCGTCGAACCGCGCGACCATCGCGCGTTCACGGGACGTCAACGCCCGCAGCCTGCGGGCCACGTGCTGCAGCAGCTTCTCGCCGACGCGGCCGCCGAGGCTGTTGCACACCAGGCCGAACGCGTCGAGATCGAGGTGGAACACGGTCACGCCGAACTCGGGGTCGGCGCGGCGCAGCACCGTTTCCAGGTGCGTGGTGAAGAACTGCCGGTTGGGCAGCCCGGTCAGCACGTCGTGCAGCGACTGCCTGCGCAATTCTCCTTGCAACAAAGCAAGTTCCGTGTCGTCGTCGGCCACCACGAGCACATGGCTCGGCTTGTCGTCGCCGTCGCGCAGCAGTGACGCCGTCAGCGTGACCTTGGCCAGGTCGTCCTCGCCGCGCAGCAACTGCATCGGTTCCCGCTCGAACTCGTCGCGCTCGGCGAGCACCTTCTCCATCATCTCGCGGAACACCGCGACGGAGTTCGGTGCGATGAGCTCCATGAGCCGGACGCCCGGTTCCGGCGCGCGGCCGATGATCTCGCCGATGGCGTCGTTGGCCCACACCACCTTCCCGTCGAGGCCGACGATCAGGATGCCGTTGGTCGACGAGATCGCGATGCCGGCGAACTTGGCCTCGCTCTGCCGCTGGTCCCACTGCGCGTCACGGGCGGCCTTCATCAGCGACCGCTGCATGCTCTCCTGCTGGTCCAGGATGGAACGCGCCCGAGCGACGGTGAAGCCGCACGTCAGCGCACCGATTCCGCCGACGACGCGCACCGTGTGCTGGTCGCTCGCGCGGAACTCCTCCAGTGCCAGCAAGCCCTTGCCCAGCACGTCGACCGTGCGTTTGAGCCCGGGCTCGTTGACGTAGCCGAGAGCGACGAGTCGCTCGCCGACCTCCTCGAACGGAGCGGGGTCGAACGGCTCGTTGTGCAGCGCCGCGCACAACGCGTCGAGCTGGCTGCCCAGTTCGGCGTCCAACTCGTCCCTGCTCAACGCGACGACAACGACGCTGCTGAGCAGATAGCTCCACTTGCGCGCCAAGGCTTCTCGCGCGCGGACGGCGGCGGTGTCCGCAGGTGGAGCGGCATCGGGTCTTCGGCTTGGATTCGTCATTCCCGTTGCCCTGTATGGGTTGAAGAGTGTCCGGGAGTTTACCTACCGGCAGTCGGTGCTCATTGCGCCAACAGTGTGATCCTCCGACACTACAGGGTGATTTCAGGCCTTACGACCCACCCCGGCGTACAAAAACATGTTCATGGACGCCTCGTCCGCGAAATCACCAGGCCCGTCCGGCCGCCACTCCCCGCACCCGACCAAACCCGGTTCCACCAGCTCGAACCCGTCGAACAGCGCGGCGACCTGCCCGTGCGTGCGCATGTGCATCCGGTCCGCGCTCTTGCTGCGATTGACCACGTCAGCGGCCTTGTCGACGCTTTCGTCGATCTGGTCCTTGGCGACGTGCGTCATCACCACGAAGCTGCCGGCGGGCAACGCGTCCCGGTAGCGGGCGACGAGCTTCTCCGGGCTGTCCTCGTCCGGCACCCAATGCAGCATGAGCAGCATCAACATGCCGATCGGCTCGTCGAATCGCAACAAGCGCCGCACTTCTGGACTCGACAGCACGGACTCCGGGTCGCGCATGTCGGCGTGCACAATTGCAGCATTTTCGTTGTTGGACAGCATCAATTCGCTGTGCGCTACGGCGACCGGATCCTTGTCGACGTAGACGATTCGCGCAGCCGGGTCGCGTTCCTGCGCCACTTCGTGCACGTTCGCGACGGTCGGAATGCCGGAACCGATGTCGAGGAACTGGCGAACGCCCTGGTCCATGAGGAAGTTCACCGCGCGGCCGAGGAACCGCCGGTTCAACCGGGCGACGCTGGGCAGTCCCGGCACGAGCTTCTCGATCTGGGAACCGACCTGCCGGTCGGCGGCGAAGTTGTGGGCGCCGCCGAGGATGTAGTCGTAGACGCGAGCCATGCTCGGCACGCTGGTGTCGATGCCGAGCGGCACCCAGTCCTGGGTCTGAGCCACGGTGAACACCTCTTCGGTTCGTGGCGGTTCGGGGATGACGCACGAGCTTAGTCACCCGAGCGGCAGCTGCACTGAACCATCAGAGTGACCCGGAACCACCCGTTCAGGCACTGTCGTCCTCCTCCAAACGGCTCCTAAGGTGGTCCGTCCCCATCCGGCCCAACTCCCAGGAGTCTGGATGCCAGTCCCGGTGGCTCCCCACCGCTGGCCGTTACTCGGGCACACCCCGGCGATGCTCACCCAGCGCGCCAAGTTCACCGACGCGCTGCACGAGCACGGTGATGTGGTGCGTCTGGACCTCGGTCCTCTGCACGCGTATTTCGTCTCAGATCCTTCGCTGACTTACGAAGTTCTGGTCACGCAGGGTTCGAAGTTCCGCAAGGGCGCGATGTTCGACAAGTTCCAGCCGTACCTGGGCACCGGGTTGCTGCTGTCGAACGGCGAGTACCACCTGCGACAGCGCCGGATGATGCAGCCGGCCTTCCACCGGGAACGGATTGAAGCGTATGCCTCGACGATGGCTCGTGCTGCTTCTTCGCTGGCTGCGCGCTGGCAACCCGGCGAGATCCGCGTCGTCGAGGACGACATGCAGGAGCTCGCGGTCACCATCGTCGGCGAGGCGCTCTTCTCGACGGAGATCGGCAACCGCGCGGTCGAGGAGGTTCGCCGGTCCATCTTCACGGTCATCCAGCAGGGCATGATCCGCGCGCTGTCCCCCGCTTTCGTCGAAAAACTCCCGATTCCGGGCAACAAGGAATTCGACGCGGCCATCGCCCGGATGAAAGCCGTTGTGCTGCAAGTGATCGAGAGCTGGCGCGCGGACGGCACCGACCACGGCGACATGCTCTCGATGTTGTTGTTAGCCCAGGAAGACGGCGTCGGCATGACCGACCAGCAGACCTACGACGAAGTGCTCACCCTGCTCACCGCGGGCATCGAGACCACCGCGATCGCCCTCGCCTGGGCGCTCTACGAGGTCGGCGGCAACCCCGAGATCGAACGCCGCCTGCACGCCGAGATCGACTCGGTCGTCGGCGACCGCCCGGTGACGTTCGCCGACGTGAGCTCGTTGGTCTACACAGGACAGATAGTCCAGGAAACCCTGCGACGGTACCCGATCTGGTTCGTGATGCGCCGAACCCTCACCGAGGTCCAGCTGGGCGACGTCACCCTGCCCGCCGGCGCCGAGGTGATCGTCAGCCCGCACGCCCTGCACCACGACGAGCGCTACTTCCCAGAACCCCGGCGCTTCGACCCGGACCGCTGGACACCGTCGTTCGCCGCCGGTCTCCCGCGCGGCGCGTTCATCCCGTTCGGCGGCGGCAACCGCCAGTGCCTGGGCAACACCTTCGCCCAGACCGAAATCATCGTCACCCTCGCGACAGTCGCGGCCCGCTGGCGACTGGTCCCCACCCGTCCGGCGCGCGTGAAGTTCACGTCCGCCCCGTACCCCAACGGCCTGCTCATGAAGGCCGTTCCCCGCAACTAGTTGGAGGTAGTACCCCCATGCGTTTCCGTCGGCTGTGCGCCGCGGCCCTACTAGCCACCGCAACACTGCTGGTCCCGCTCCCCGCTTCCGCGGCGGTCACCTGCCAGGAAGTCAGCTATCCCGTCAGGGTCGGCCTCACCCCGTTGGTGACCTCGCAGGAAACCATGGCCGGCAGGCTGTGCACCCCTGACGGCGCCAAGACCGTGCAGGTCCTGATCCCCGGCGGCACCTACGACAGGTCCTACTGGGACGTGGGCTACGAACCCACGACCCACTCGTTCACCCGCGCCCAGAACAAGGCGGGCATCGCCACCCTCGCCCTGGACCGCCTGGGCACCGGCACGAGCTCCAAACCCCTCAGCGTCCTGCTCACCGCCTCCACCCAGGCAAGCGCGGTGCACCAGGTCATCCAGACCCTGAAACCGCGCTTCACCAAGGTGATCGTCGCGGGCCACTCGATCGGCTCCGCGATGGCCCTGATCGAAGCCGGCACCTGGCAAGACGTCGACGGCGTCCTGGTCACCGGCTTCACGCACAAGATGAACTACATAACGGTCGTCCCAGTGCTGGCCAACATGATCCCGGCAGGCCTGGACCTCGGCTACCTGACCACGATGCCGGACACCCGCTACAACGCGTTCCACAAACCGGGCCCGCTGGTCTCCGGCGCCATCTCGTTCGACGAGTCCACCAAGGACGTCTTCGCGGCCACGGAAGCCGTGGACACCATCCTCCTCAACACCGTCATCACCCCGATCAGCCGCAACATCACCGTCCCGGTGCTGATCGTCGTGGGCAACGACACCCACTTCTGCAGCTCGGGCCTGCCGCTGATGGGCAGCGACTGCTCTTCCCCCGCCGCGCTGAAGGCCGACGAGGGCCTGTTCTTCCCGGCAGCCTCCCGCCTCGACACCTACATCCTCAACGGCTACGGCCACTCCATCAACTACGCCCCGAACGCCCCGGACTACCACGCGGTCGTCTCCCAGTGGGCCAAGGGCATCTAGCTAGACTCGGGGGATGGACGAAGAGATCCACGAGCGAATCCGCGACTGCATCAAGGCCATCCCCCGCGGACGCGTCGCCACCTACGGCGACATCGCTGATCTCGCCAAGGCGCCGTCGCCACGGCTGGTCGGCCGCATCCTCAACGAGGACGGCCACGACCTGCCGTGGCAACGCGTGCTCAAGGCCGACGGCACCTGCGCGCCGCACCTCCGCGAGACGCAGCTCCAACTCCTCCACGAGGAGGGTGTGCCGAACCTGGACGGCAAGGTGAACCTGCGCGAGTACCGCTGGGAGGACGCGCGCAAGGAAGAAGCCGAAGGCCTCTGGTAGGCGCTGGGCGCCACGCGCCGTCATCCCTGATGTCGCGCTGGGTGGGGCAGAGCGCCTCAAACCCGCAGTCGAGCCCAACCGCGGCGCTGGTCAAGCCCCGATCGCAATGATGCGAGCACGCGCGGTGCAGCCCCAGGCGACCGCACGCACGGTGTCGCACCCGTCCCCCAGGCAGCCACCCGGCCCTGGCCGGCGTGCGTCCGACAATCCCGCACGCTCGGTCCCCAGCCAGCCTCGATCCCTGTCAAACCGCCCAGTGGAACAGTTCCATTGAGGCCGGATCCACTCCGCCCTCATGCTGATTGCAGCAACACCGCCCGAGCCTCGTAGTACTTGCGCAGCAACACATCGACCACAAGAGGATGCGCCCCGATCGGTGCGGACACGACGTCCGCGCCGCACTCGGCGAGCGACCCGTGGAATGTCCCTGGTGCCAGGAGCCACGAGGCGACGGCCACGCGGCGCCCCCGCAGCCCGGCAACGACGTCGGGCACGCGGGGCGTCGCGGTCGCCACGTAGCCGACGGCTTCCGCGCCGAGCAGCGAAGCCGCGCGTTGCACCGTGGCGAGTGCCCGCGCGTCCGATGATCCCGCCGCGGCGAGCACTACTGCGTCGCCGCGGCGGACACCTGCTTCCCGCAACCGGTCCCGCACCGCCGGCACCGCGCCCAGGCCCAAAGGCGAGGTCAGCACCACGTCGCGACGCGAGCCGATCTGCTCGGGAATGTCGACCCGAACGTGGTAGCCGGCAGCCAGGAACGCCGGCACCACAACACAAGGTCCATCCACAACGGACCGGACGTCCGGCTGCCGCACATCCGCGTAGGCGACCTCGACGGGGACGTCCACCGATGCCTGGACCAAAGACGCGATCTCGTCGCAAACGACGGCCCCGCGCGGATCCCGAGTGCCGTGAAACGCCAACACCAGCTTCATGCGGGCTCCATAGCTAGGCGGTAACCACGTTTGACAACCGTGCACACCATCTGCGGCGAACCCAGCGCGGTCCGCAGCCGTCCGATGGCCGTCTCGACCGCGTGCTCCTCACCGCCGGAAGGCAAGGCGGCCAACAGGTCCTGCCGGGAGACCACCCGTCCCCGCGCCTCCACCAACGTCCGCAGCACGGCCATCGGCGCCGGCGCGACCGGGCGCAGCTCGCCATCGATCACCACGGCCTGAGCCCGCATCTCCATGTCCCTGGACGCGATCCGCAGCCGGGTCGCCCGAGAGGGCAGTTCCAGCGCCAGTTCCCTGGCCATCGACCCGATCCGGGCTCGTGCCGGCTGGACGACCGGAATCCCGGCAGCCACCAGCGGACCGGCGGTGATCGCACCTACGCCGACCACGAGAACGTTGCGCCGCAACGCCTCCACGAACGCGCCGTACCGTTCGCCCGCGGCGCGCAGCACCGACGTGGCGGCCGGGGCGCTGGTGAACGTCATGGCGTCCACCTGACCATTCAGGACAGCGTCCAGCAAACGCTGCAACGGGCCGGTGTCCGCGGGCGGCATCCAGCGGTAGACCGGGATCTCGACCACCTCGGCACCGGCGGCGCTCAGCGTGTTCACGAAGTCCGGCAGCGGCTCACCGTGCAGCTGAATGGCGACCCGCTTGCCGGCGACGCCCATCCGCAGCAGGTACTGCAGCAGCTCGGCGTTCGACTCGGACGACGGCGACCAGGTCTCGACGAGGCCTGCCGCCCGCACCGCACCCTTCGCCTTCGGGCCGCGTGGCAACACCACCGCGCCCTCCAGAGCACGGTGCAGCCGGCTCGCCAGTCCCCAACCTTCAGCGGCTTCGAACCATCCGCGGAAGCCGATCGCCGTCGTGGCGACCACCACGTCGATCGGCATCGACACGAGCTGCTGCGTCGCCGCGTGCAGTTCCGCGTCGTCGGGCAGCGGCACGATCCTGATGGCGGGGCCGTGGATGACCGTGGCGCCCTTGCGTTCTAGCAGGGCACCGAACTCGTCGGCGCGACGGGCCGCCGTGACGCCGATGGTGAAGCCCGCCAGCGGCTCCGTCATGTCAGCTCCACCACGCCATCACGCACACGAACCGGATGCACCGCAACGGAAACAGACGGCTCTTCCAGGCACTTGCCGGTGGCCAGCTCGAACGCCTGCTTGTACACCGGCGACACCACGACGGGAACGCCACCGCGATCACCCACGATGCCGCGCGACAACACCGCGGCACCGCTGAACGGGTCGATGTTGTCCAACGCGTGCAAGGAACCGTCGGCGGTCAGGAACACCGCCACCTGCGAACCGTCTGGCAGCAGAGCGGCCACGCCCTGCTCGGGACGCAACACGTCGAAGTCACAGACCACCGTCACCTGACGACCTCCGGAATTCCGAGCTGGACGGGGACGCGCTGACCACGCTCAGCGCGGAACGAGATCGTCGGGTCGGGAGTGCCGGGCGCGTTCACGAAGCTGGTGAACCGCGCCAGCTTCTCCGGGTCCTCGAGCACTCCACGCCACTCGTCGGCGTAGTCGGAGACGTGGGACGCCATCGCGGCTTCCAGCTCGGCGCAGATGCCGAGCTTGTCCTCGACCACGACCTCACGCAGGTGGTCGAGCCCGCCGTCGAGGCCCTCCAGCCACACCGAGGTGCGCTGCAACCGGTCCGCCGTGCGGATGTAGAACATCAGGAACCGGTCGATGATCCGGATCAGCTCCTCGGTGTCCACATCGGACACCAGCAGGTCGGCGTGGCGAGGCGTGAAGCCGCCGTTGCCGCCCACGTAGAGGTTCCAGCCGTTCTCGGTCGCGATCACGCCGAAGTCCTTGCTGCGCGCCTCGGCACACTCGCGGGCACACCCCGAGACGGCCGACTTGAGCTTGTGCGGCGAGCGCAGACCCCGGTAGCGCAGCTCCAGCTCGATGGCGAGTCCGACCGAGTCCTGCACGCCGTAACGGCACCACGTCGTGCCGACGCAGGACTTCACCGTCCGCAACGCCTTGCCGTACGCGTGACCGGACTCGAAGCCGGCGTCGACCAGCCGGCGCCAGATCTCCGGCAGCTGGTCCACGGTCGCACCGAACATGTCGATCCGCTGACCACCGGTGATCTTCGTGTACAGCCCGAAGTCGCGCGCCACCTCGCCGATGACGATCAGCTTCTCCGGCGTGATCTCGCCGCCCGGGATCCGCGGCACCACCGAGTACGTGCCGTTGCGCTGCAGGTTCGCCAGGAACTTGTCGTTGGTGTCCTGCAACGAGACCTGGGCCTCGCCAAGGATGTGCCCGTTGTTCAGCGACGCCAGGATCGAGGCCACGGCAGGCTTGCAGATGTCGCACCCGCGCCCGCTGCCGTGCTTCTCCACCAACGACGTGAACGTGGTGATCCGAGTCGCGCGGACGATCTCGAACAGCTCCGCGCGCGAGTGCGTGAAGTGCTCGCACAACGCCTTGGACTGCTCGACACCGCAGTCGGTCAGCAGCTTCTTCAGCATCGGCACGCACGAGCCACACCCGGTGCCCGCCTTGGTGCACGCCTTGAGCTCGGCCACGTCGCAGGCGACACCGGACTGAATCGCGTCGGTGATCGTCTGCTTGGTCACCGCGTGACAGGAGCAGACCTGCGCATCCGCGGGCATTTCCACGTCCACGGCCCCACCGGGCTGCAACAGCGCCGCCGGAACCTCCTTGCCCACCAACGGCCGCAGCGACGGATAGGAAGAAGCGTCACCGACCAGCACGCCACCCAGCAGGATGCGGGCGTCGTCCGACACCACGAGCTTGCTGTAGGTGCCCGCGACCGCGTTGTTCACGACGACTTCCAGCGCACCCTCGGTCTGCGCGTGCGCGTCGCCGAACGACGCCACGTCGACACCGAGCAGCTTCAGCTTCGTCGACATGTCCGCACCGGGGAACACCTTGGTGCCACCGTTGAGCTGATCCGCGACGACCTCGGCCATCGCGTAACCGGGAGCCACGAGCCCGTACGCCACGCCTTCGACGGAAGCGCACTCACCGATCGCGAACACGTGCGGATCCGAGGTCCGGCAGGCGGAGTCGACCAGGTAACCACCGCGGGGACCGAGCTCCAGTCCCAGGTCCAGATCGGTGCGCGGCCGGATGCCCGCGCTGAACACCACGACGTCGAGGTCGAGCTCGACCCCGTTGGCCAGCTTGGCGATCAACCGCGACCCGTCACGTTCGATCGAGGACGCCGACGTGCCGGTGTGCACGGTCAGGTCGAGCTTCTCGACCAGTCGCTTCAACAGCCCGGCGCCACCGTCGTCGACCTGGATCGGCATCAGCCGCGGAGCCAGCTCCACGACGTGCGGCGAGACTCCCATGCCGCGCAACGCGTTGGCCGCCTCCAGCCCGAGCAGACCGCCGCCGAGCACCATGCCGGAGTGCCGGCCGGGCCGTTTGGCGGCCTGCACGGTCGCGCGGATGTCGTCCAGGTCGTCGAGCGTCCGATAGACGTGACAGCCAGGCAGATCGCGGCCGGGCACCGGTGGCACGAACGGCACCGAGCCGGTCGCCAGCACCAACGCGTCGTACGCGACCTCGACGCCGGAAGCACCGACCACTACACGCCGTTCCCGGTCGACCGAGACAGCCTTCTCGCCCAGCCGGATCTCCGCGCCGGACAACGGTGCCAGCTCCAGGTCCGCGGAGCTCCATGTGTCCACATAGGACGACAACGCCACCCGGTCGTAAGCGGGGCGGGCTTCCTCGCCGAACACCACGATCCGCCAGGAGGATCCGTTCAGAGCATCGACGAGCCGGTGGCCGACCATTCCGTTGCCGATCACAACCAGGGTTCGCGTCATGTCCGCATCACTCCCTCCGCCCGGTATGCTCACCGCGCGGCGTGTCATCCCAAGGTCCGCGATATTTCGCGGGTGTTAAAGGAAACTCTCTTCGCAGGTAGCAGCGGTGTGCGTCACACGCCCGCGTACGCGAGGCTCGGCCGCTCCACGAACACGTTGCGTCGCAGGTAGAACCACCACGTGGTGCCGACGCAGAGCCCGTAGAAGACGAGAATCGCGGTCAGCGCGGGCGTCAGGGTCTTCGAGCCCTCCAGCGAGAACTTGAAGACGAGGTTCACCAGCACACCACCGGCCGCGCCGATCGCACCCGCGATGCCGACCACCGCGGCGGCCTGCCGCTTGGCCGACTTGTCGTCGTCCGACTGGGTGCGGAAGATCGCCGGGATCATCCGGTACGTCGAGCCGTTGCCGACGCCGGCCAGCACGAACAGCAGGATGAACGAGCTGAAGAACAGCGGGAAGCTCTGCATGTCGACGCTGGTCATCACGCCGATCGTGCCGACCGCGAGCCCGAGGAACGTCGCGAGCGTGACCTTCGCCCCGCCGATCCGGTCCGCGAGCCACCCGCCGGCCGGACGCGCCACCGAGCCGATCAGCGCACCGAGGAACGCGAGTGCCACCCAGCCCTTGTAGTCGACGAAGCTGATCTTGATCAGCGACGGGAACGCGAACGAGTACCCGATGAACGACCCGAACGTGCCGATGTAGAGGAACGACATCACCCAGGTGTGCTTGTTCGACAGCGCCAGCTTGTACGACTGACCGTCCGGCTTCGCCTGCGTGAGGCTGTCCATGAAGAACCACGCACAGACCGTCGCGACGACGATGAACGGCATCCAGATCAACGCCGCGTACGCGAGGTGGATCCCGGTGCCGATGGTGATCACGACCGGCACGATCAGCTGGGTGATCGCCACGCCGAGGTTGCCGCCGGCGGCGTTCATGCCGAGCGCCAGGCCCTTCTTGCCCTCCGGGTAGAAGAACGAGATGTTCGCCATCGACGACGAGAAGTTGCCGCCGCCCAGGCCCATCGCGGCCGACGTGAGCAGGAAGAACCAGTACGGAGTGCCCGGCGTGGAGACCGCGTAGGCGAGCATCGTGCACGGAATCAGCAGCAACCCGGCGCTGATCGCCGTCCACAGCCGCCCACCGAACTTCGGCACCGCGAACGTGTAGGGCACCCGCAGGATCGCGCCGATCAGGTTCGGCACGATCAGCAACCAGAACTGCTGGCCCACGCTGAAGTTGAACCCGACCGAACCGAGGCTCACAACCACGATGCTCATGAGCACCCACACGCTGAAGCCGAGGTTCTCCGCGAAGATGGAGAACGCCAGGTTCTTTCGGGCGATCCGCTTGCCGGTGGATTCCCAGAACTCGGGCTTCTCCGGCTCCCAGTGGTCGATCCAGCTCATGAAGTCCTCCGTGGGGTCGGCGATTGCCGTAGAACGTAAGAACCGCGCATTACCAGGGAGTTCTGACCGATGACGGCGAAGGCAACTCCGCCGCACATCACGCGGAGGCCGGCTGTGAGGCGCCGAGCCAGTCGAGCAATCCGCACACAGCGTCCTTGCAGCCACCACAGCCCGTGGTGGCCCGCGTCGCCTCGGCCAGCTGCGGAACGGTTTCCGCGCCCGCACGCCAAGCCGACACGATCTGTCCCTTGGAAACGGTGTTGCACCGGCAGATCACCGCGCTGGACGGCAGGTCGGCCGGGCTCGCGGCCTCGGCCGGCAGCGCTCGTCCCAGCAGCAACGCCAACCGGTCGGTCGGGGCGGGGATGCCGCGGTCGTAGAGCTGGGTGATCGTGGCGGCGGCGTCCGGTGCGCCGATGATGATCGCGCCCGTGACCCTGTCGTCGCGCAGGACGAGCTTGGCGTACCGGCCGCGCGAGGGTTCCTGAAAACACAGGACTTCCGAGTCCGGGCAGTCCACCTCGGTGTGCACCTCACCCAACGCGGCCAGGTCGACGTCACGGGCTTTCAACCGGGTGACGACGGAAGTGCCGCGGTACCGAGCGGCCGGATTGACGCCGGTCAGCCGGTCTGCGAGCACCGCCGCCTGGTCCCACGCCGGCTGCACCAGACCGGACACCGTGCCGGGGTGCTGGGCGCAGTCGCCGATCGCGTGGATGCGCGGGTCGCTGGTGCGCAGCGCGTCGTCGACGAGGATGCCCCGGTCGACCTCCAGACCAGCCTTGACGGCCAGCGACGTCTCGGCGCGGACGCCGGCGGAGACCACCACGAGTTCGGCGGGGAGGTGCGAGCCGTCGTCGAGGATCAGGCCGTCACCTGGCAGGTACTTGGCGGCCAGCGCGTTGAGCCGGAACTCGATGCCCAGCTGGCCGAGGGTGCGGGCGAGAACACCGCCGGCACCCGGATCGAGCTGGCGTTCCATCAGGTGGCCGACGGGGTGCACGACGGTGACCAGACAGCCGCGTCCGGCCAGGCCGCGGGCGGCTTCGATGCCGAGGAGACCGCCGCCGAGAACGACCACGGGTGCGCCCTTGTGGGCCTTGGCCTCGATCTCCGCGCAGTCGTCGAGGGTGCGGAAGGCGACGACACCCGGTGCCAGCTTCCCGTCCTCGATCAGCCCCTCGGCCGGCGGCACCCACGGCGTACTGCCCGTCGCCAGCACCAACGCGTCGTACGGAAGGTGCACGCGGGGAGCTTTCGTACCATCAGAGCGCACGCGAGGGCCCCGCGTGCGGAGAACAACGGTGCGGGTGGCTCGGTCGATCTCGGTTACCTCGTGGTTGAGCCGCAGGTCGATGTTGTGCTCGGTGGCCCACGTCGTGTCGTGCAGCCGCGTCGACTCCGGCGTCATCGCCCCCGCGACCACCGTCGAGAGCAGCACGCGGTTGTACGCGGCGTGCGGTTCGGCGCCGATGACCGTGATGGAGATGTCCGGATCGCGGCGCCGCAGTTCGTCGGCCAACCGCGCGCCCGCCATGCCGTAGCCGACGATCACTACTCGCCTCATACCCGCTCCAATCGCACCGCGCACACCTTGAACTCGGGCATCCGGCTCGTGGGATCGAGCGCGGGGTTGGTCAGCAGGTTCGCCCGCCCGTCACCGGGGAAGTGGAACGGCAGGAACACCACGTCGCCGCGCATGCTCGGCACGCACCGCACGGTCGCCGTGACCGTTCCCCGCCTGGACACGACGTGTGCGGGCTCGCCGGCGGCGAGTCCCGCCCGCATCGCCGTGTCCGGGTGCATTTCCACGTACATCTCGGGAACTGCCTTCATGAGCTCGCCGATCCGCCGCGTCTGCGCGCCCGACTGGTAGTGCTGCAACACCCGTCCGGTGGTGGCCTGCAACGGGAACTCGTCGTCCGGCGGCTCGGCGGGGCCGCGGTGGTCGACCGGGACGAACCGCGCCAGGCCGTCGGCGTGCGCGAACCGGTCGAGGAAGAGCCTTGGCGTGCCGGGATGTTCGACGGACGGCACCGGCCAGTGCAGCTGCTCGGACTCCAGCCGCTCGTAGGTGATGCCGGAGTAGTCGGAGAGACCGCCGGCGGACGCCCTGCGCAGCTCCTCGAAAGCTTCCTGGGGCACGACGGGAAAACCCCCGACCCCGAGCCGCGAAGCCAGGCCGTTGATCAGCTCCAGATCGCTGCGCACGCCGGCGGGTGGGTCGAGTGCCTTGCGGCGCCTGATGATCCGGCCTTCGAGGTTGGTCATCGTGCCGTCTTCCTCGGCCCACTGCGTCACCGGGAACACGACATCGGCCATCGCCGCCGTCTCGGACATCACGAAGTCCGCGACCACCAGCAGGTCCAGTGCCTTCAACCGATCGGCGACGCCGGACGCACGGGGCGCCGACACCACCGGGTTGCTGCCGAACACCAGCATCGCCTTGAGGTCGTCCGCGTCGAGCAGTTCGTACGCGCTGCGTCCCGGTCCCGGCAGCCAGTCGACGCCCCAGACGTCCATGATGTGCTTGCGCGCCAAGGGATCGTCGAGCTTGCGGTAACCGGGCAGCTGATCGGCCTTCTGCCCGTGCTCGCGACCGCCCTGGCCGTTGCCCTGCCCCGTCAGGCAGCCGTAACCAGATCCGGCGCGGCCCGGCAGGCCCAACGCCAGAGACAGGTTGATCCACGCCGACACGTTGTCGGTGCCGGACGCGTGCTGTTCGGTGCCACGACCGGTCAGCACATAAGACCGGCCGGCCAGCATTTTCACGGCAGCGCGCTGATCAGCGGCGGAAACACCCGTGACGCGTTCGGTGCGCTCGGGCCACCACTGCGCGGCGATCCGCCAGGCCTCGTCGAAACCGGAGGTCCGGGACGAGATGTACTCCTTGTCGATCGCGCCCTCGATCACGGCCGTGTGCAGCAAACCCAATGCCAGCGCCAGATCCGTGCCCGGCGCGGGCTGCAGGTGCAACGTCGCGCGCTCGGCGGTCGGGGTGCGGCGCGGGTCGATGACGATCAACCGCGCGCCCTCGAGGTGCCGGAGGAACGGCGGCATCGTCTCGGCCGGGTTCGAGCCCGCGAGCAACACCGTGTCGGCGCCTCGGAGATCGGTGAGCGGGAACGGCAGACCGCGATCCAGCCCGAACGCCTTGTTGCCCGCCGCGGCCGCCGACGACATGCAGAACCGGCCGTTGTAGTCGATCTGCGAGGTCTTCAGGGCAACGCGCGCGAACTTGCCGAGCAGGTACGCCTTCTCGTTGGTCAGCCCGCCGCCACCGAACACTGCGACCTCGTCGGGCTCGTACGACTGGATCTTCGCGACGACGAAGTCCATCGCCTCGTCCCACGAGACGGGCTCGCCGTGCAGAAGAGGCGTCGTCAACCTGCCCGGATGGCGCAGCAGGTCCCCAGCCGTCCAGCCCTTCTGGCACAGCCCACCGGGACCAGGGGCCACCTGGCCGTCGATGACGCTCATGGAGCACTGCAGCGCGCAGTAGGGGCAATGGGTCACGCCGCTGACGCTAAGAAGCCCGCGTTAACCCGGTGGTCCGCAATGTTTCGTCGGTGGAAAATGGCCCGCTCAGAGCAGTGCTGTCACTTGGTGAGCAGCACGTTCCAAACCCGCAAACGACTGTGACGTTGACAACGGGTGCAGCGCGTGCACAGCAAGACGGAACAACGTCGCGCGCAGCAGCATCTGCTCCCACTCGGCCAGGTGACTCCACCGGTGGAGCAGGCCGGAGTCCGCGCCGCCCCACGCGACGGCGTCCACGGCGACCACGGCGGCGGCCCACTCGGACGGACGCCAGTACGCGGTGAAGTCGATGACGGCGGGCTGGGCGTCACCCGCGAACAGCACGTTGCCGAACAGGTCCCCGTGCACGACCTGCGGCTTGAGGTTGACCGGCTTCTGCACTTCCTTCAACAGGTCGAACAGCCTGCCGCCGAGGTCCGCGTCGAGCGGCACGTCCTCCTCGCCCCACGCCTTGCGGTCGGCGACGGCGAACACGTCGGTGCGCGTGTCGAGGAACCGGGGTTTGGGCAGCTCGGCGGTGGCCTGGTGCAGGCGCTGAGCGACGGCGATCACCTCGTCGTGGCGCGCCTCGGCCCGTCCGGCGAGGAACTTGGTGGCCGACCAGCCGCCGACGACGTACCGGCCGTCGGTGGATCTCAGCGGTCTGCCGATGCGCAGGTTCGGCACGTCCAGGCCGTCGAGGGTCTTGGCGATCCAGGTGGCTTCCGCCGGCTTGGGCGCGGGCCGGATCGTGGCATCGCCGCACCGCCACGCAGGGCCACCGTCGATGAGCTCTGGCTCGGCGTCACGTGCCCCGAACGCCGCACGCACGTGCGCTGGGGGCGATTCGGGGGACCGGGTCACGGTCGGGCACGCTACCTGCTTAGACCGTCCGGGTGGTGGACCACGACACGTCGTGATTCAACCCACCACCCAGACGGCGCAGCCGTTGGAGCGTCTGCAAGTACCACCGGTTAGGCCGTTGGCAGTACTTGCGGACACCCTCGAGCCATCAGTAGGTCGGCAGCGACGGGTCGACCTCGCGAGCCCACGCCAGCACACCGCCACCGACGTGCACGGCGTCCTTGAAGCCCGCCTTGTGCAACGCCGCGAGCGCCTCAGCCGAGCGAGCACCGGACTTGCAGTGCAGCACCAGCGGCTTGTCCTGCGGCAGCTCCGAGAACGCCGCGCCGGACAGGATCTTGTCCTTCGGGATCAGCACCGATCCGGGGATCCGGACGATCTCGAACTCGTGCGGCTCGCGCACGTCCACCAGCAGGAAGTCCTCACCGGACTCCTGCTTGTGCTTGAGCTCGAGCGGCGTGATCGTGTTGCCGGCGGCCGCCTGCTGCGCGTCCGTGGACACGACACCGCAGAACGCCTCGTAGTCGATCAGCTCGGTGATCTTCGGCGACTCCGGGTCCTTGCGGATCTTGATGGTCCGGTAGGACATCTCCAGCGCGTCGTAGACCATCAGACGGCCCAGCAGCGGGTCGCCGATGCCCGTGAGCAGCTTGATCGCCTCGGTCACCATGATCGAGCCGATCGACGCGCACAGCACGCCCAGCACGCCGCCCTCCGCGCACGACGGGACCATGCCGGGAGGCGGCGGCTCCGGGTAGAGGTCGCGGTAGTTCAGGCCCTGGCCGTCCGGTGCGTCCTCCCAGAAGACGCTGACCTGGCCCTCGAACCGGAAGATCGAGCCCCAGACGTACGGCTTGCCCAGCAGCACCGCGGCGTCGTTCACCAGGTACCTGGTGGCGAAGTTGTCGGTGCCGTCGAGGATCAGGTCGTAGTCGCGGAAGATCTCCAGCGCGTTCTCGGAGTTGAGATGCGTCTGGTGCAGGATCACCTTGACGAACGGGTTGATCTCGGCGACCGAGTCACGCGCCGACTCCGCCTTCGGGCGGCCGACGTCGGACTGGCCGTGAATGACCTGACGCTGCAGGTTCGACTCGTCCACGACGTCGAAGTCGACGACGCCGAGCGTGCCGACCCCGGCCGCGGCCAGGTACAGCAGTGCCGGGCTGCCCAGGCCGCCCGCGCCGACGACGAGCACCTTCGCGTTCTTCAGCCGCTTCTGCCCGTCCACCCCGACGTCCGGGATGATCAGGTGCCGGCTGTATCGCGCGACTTCTTCCTTGGTCAGCTCCGCGGCTGGCTCAACGAGCGGCGGAAGCGCCATGCTGGTCCTCCTCGACGAATGTCTCCGTGTCCGAGACAACGTCTACCCTGCCTCGACTCTTCCCCGTTGGAAAGCTGTCTCAGCCTGCGGGAAACGCGTTCGGCGTGCACACCTTGCCGTCGGCAGGCACGACGTCCTGGCCCGCGTTGAGCTGCGACACGAAGTCGTTCGAGACCCCGAACGTCTGCTGCATCATCACGGGGGCCGGCGCGCCTGCCTCCGGACAGGCCGCGTGGCCGCTGCCCAGGGCGTGCCCGACCTCGTGGTTGATCACGTAGTTGCGGTATCCGGCCAGGTCACGGCCGTAGACCATGGCTCCGCGCACCCAGCGGGCGACGTTGATGATCACGCGCTTGCTCTCCGGGTTCCAGCAGGAGGTCTCGAACGGGATCTCCTTGCCGCACAGCGTGTGCGTCGTCTTCGTGCTGGTCAGCGTGACGATGAAGTCCGGTTTCTGGTCCGCCTCGACCCGCTGCAACGCGACGGTCTTGGTGCCGATCCAGCTGCGCGGGTCGGACAGGAACCCGTCGACCGTGCGCCCGAACGCGGCCGCGTCGTCGTTGTAGTCGGCCGGCTTGACGCCGTCCTCGATGGCGATCGCGTACTTGCGGAACTTCTGCGCGTTCGCCTCGCCGATCCGGGCACCGTTGCCGGGGACCGCCTTGAACGTGCCGACGCCGTCCTGCGAGAAGTCCGGACCGGGCGGCAGCTCGGCGGTGGGGATGTTCAGCACCGGCTTCTTGCCCGGCAACTCGGACGCGGGCGCCTCCGGCGTGCTGACGGGCGTCTGGGCGGCGCCGGTTGTGCTGTCACCGGCCGCGGGCGACTTCGGCTGGACCGTGTCGAGCACCACCAGCGCGGTCAGCACGAGCAGGACCGGGATCGCGTAGATGCGCCACCCGTAGTTGGAGACGAGCTTCTTCACCCCGCGCTTGCGGGGTCTCCTGGTCTGCGCCGTGCCGTCTGGTTCCCATGCGGCCGCGAGCGGTTCCGCGCTGGTCCGGCGCGCGCCACGACGGTAGCGGTCAGCGGGCGGATCAGTTCGTCCTCGCTCGGGGGCGCGATTCACGTTCCCCAGGATCCCACATCCCCCGTATGGCCGTCGTTGCTCACCATGTGTGTCGATCGACCGCCTCCCACATGCCCAGCACAGCCCTGGCCACGGTGGCGGGCCGCTCCATCTGGGCCACGTGCCCGGTGCGCGGCAGCACCAGCAGTCGCCCCTTCGGCAGGAGCCTCACCGTCTTCGGCCCCTTCCGCACGCTGACCAGCCGGTCGTTCTCCCCCCACAACACCAGCGTCGGCGCCTTGACCAGCGGAAGGATGCGCCAGAGCGACTTGGGCCCAGGCGTGAGCCAGCTCTGCATCAGCCCGAACGTGCTGCGGTTGAGCGCCTGTCCTGCCCACTTCTGCCGGGCCCGCTCCTCGTTCTCCTTGATCGACTCCTCGATCCGGTGGTCGGGCACCACACTCGGATCGGCAAAGCACAACCCCAGCATCTGCTTGGTGCGCTCGTGCGCCGTCAGCTTGGCGAGCTCGCGCCGCACCTTCGACCCGATGATCGGCAGCACCGCAAGCGCCATCCGCGGATCCGACATCCGATCCAGCCGCGGCCTCAGATCCGGCACGGCAGGCGACACCAGCGTGAGCGTCTTGACCAGATCCGGCCTGGTAGCGGCCGTGATGACGGAGATCGCCCCACCCATGGAGTTGCCGAACAGGTGCACCGGCTGCGGCAGCGTCTCGATGTACTTGATCACCGTGCGCGCATGCGTGGGAAGACTGAAGTCATACCCCGGAATCGGCTCCGACCGCCCGAAGCCAGGCAGGTCCACCGAGTACCCGCTGACATGCCCCTGCAGCTGGGCCGCGAGATCTGTCCAGTTCGTCGCGGACCCGCCAAGCCCGTGCACGTACACAGCCGGCGGCCCGTCGCCAGGCGTGACCCTGACATGGACCTCATGGTCGTCGACCTGGTGAAACTCACCCGGCCAAGGCGTCTGGGACTTGTCCAGCGGCGGCAGCGCGACGTTGGACAACGGGGCGGGAATCAGCGTGCTCACCAGACCAGGATGCGGGAAAAGGAGCACAGATGGTTCCCGGATGTGGGCTACCAGCGAGTAAGGTTGCGCTCACGCCTCGGTCAGGCAACCCCTCGCCGACGGCAGATCACTCGTGCTGGAGGCACCATGACGGAGACGGCGCAGAGCGCACCCGCAGGCAGGGGCGTTCGACTGCCGCGCACCGCCCGCCGCGCGCAACTGCTGGCAGCGGCGCAGGACGTGTTCGTCGCCAACGGCTACCACGCCGCGGCGATGGACGAGATCGCGGAACGCGCAGGCGTGTCCAAGCCGGTGCTGTACCAACACTTCCCGGGCAAACTAGAGCTCTACATGGCCCTGCTGGAGTCCCATGTAGACGAACTGGTGGGCCGCGTCCGCACCGCGATCGCCTCCTCGCCGGACAACAAACTCCGCGTCCGCGCCGCCGTAGCCGCCTTCTACGACTTCGTGGACGGCGAAGGCCAGGCCTTCCGCATGGTCTTCGAGTCCGACCTGCGCTCCGAGCCGGCCGTGCAGGAGGCCGTGGAACGCGCCACCACCGACTCGGTGGACGCCATCACCGACACCATCACCGCCGACGCCGGTCTGGACCCCGAGCGCGCGCGGCTGCTGGCCGTCGGGCTCGTGGGTTTGTCACAGGTCACGGCCCGGTCGTGGCTCGCGGACAACCGCCGGGTGCCCAAGGAGGACGCCGTCGCGCTGATCTCCAACCTCGCCTGGCGGGGCATCGGCGGCGGTTTCCCGCTCCAGCACTGACCTGCACGAAAAAGGGCCCGCACTCGCGGGCCCTTTTCGCTACATCAGTGCGGCTATCCGTCTTGCCACGTCCTCCGCGCGTTCCAGCGGCAGCATGTGCCCGGCCTTCGGATAGATCACGAACTCCGCGGCCGGCAACGCCTCGGCCAGCACCCGTGAGTGCCGCATCGGCGTGAGCACGTCCCACGACCCGGCCATGACCACGGTCGGAACGTCCGACAGCACCGCCAACGCCTCCCGCCGCTGATGCCGGGTCAGCTCCTCCCGGACACCCACGAACGCGGTCCCCGTCGTGTTCCCCGCCATCGCCGCCGCCGCGCGCACGTCGGCCCAGCGCGGACGCCGGCCGAAGGTGACGCGCAGACCTGGCGCGATCACCCGGCCGAACCCGATCTTCGGCCGCTTGACCAGCCACTTCCCCGCGAGCCGCTCGACCCCGCTCAAGCCGGGCAGGTCCCCGCACGAGGTGGCCACCAGAGCCACCCCGGTGATGCGCGCGAACAGCTCGGGGCGCTGCTCGGCCAGTGCCATGATCGTCATGCCGCCGAGGGAGTGGCCCGCGAGCACGAGCCGTCCGGCAGGAGCGAACTCCTCGAGGACCGCTTCGAGGTCGTCTGCCAGCTCGGACAACGTCGGCGCCGGTCCGTCACCGGACGACTTCCCATGCCCACGCACGTCATACCGGACCACCCGCCCGGGCAACCGCGCGGCCACGCGATCCCACGTCGTGAGGTCCATCGTCCACCCGTGCAGCAAAACCGCGGTCACGTCGGAGGACGAAGGCCCCGACGTGACGACGTTCAGCCGATCAAGAACGAGCGACGCCATGAGCGCATCCCCGGCTTCCCGACGAGTCCGGCCTCCTCCAGGAACGACATGATCCGTTCCCCCGACCAGCGAATGGTCTCCTGAAAGCGCTCGTTCGCCAGCGCCTGCCGACGAGCCTCACGCACGTCCAGCCCGACCGCCGCGTACACCTGAGGATTGATGATCGTCCGGGTGATCATCATCGACACGTACCCGATCAGCCACTTCTGGTACGGCAGCTCATAACCCTTCAGCTCGCCCATCCCGCGCACCAGCTCCTCACGCGCGAACCGCACGTGACGGGCCTCCTCCAGCACGTGGATGCGGTTCACCATCCGCACGATCGGCTGGACGGTGTCGTCGTTCATCGCCTCGCGCTGCAACCGGTCGAGGATCTCCTCGGCCACCAGGATCGAGCCGTACATCGCGGGCCCGTACCCGATCGTCGGCAGCAGCTTGCCCAACCGGTGCGTGTGCTTGATCGGCCCGTACGGCGGGCAGCCGATCCGTTCGACCAGGCGCGCGAACATCGTCGAGTGCCGGCACTCGTCGGCCACCTCGGTCAGCGCGTACTGGGCGTGCCGCGAGGTCGGGTCGGTGTTGTAGACGACCTTCACCAGCATCTGCATCAGCAGCAGCTCGAACCACAGGCCGACGGACGCGATCGACGCCAGCTCGTGCTTGGACAGCTCGATGCGCTGCTCGTGCGTGAGCGACTCGTAGAGAGGCGTGCCGTAGAGCGAAATGCGCTGTTCAGGGATGTAGAAGAGGCCGTCCACCAGAGGTGCGGACCAGTCGATGTCCACCTCGGGGTCGTAGAACTTCTCGGCGGACGACTTGAGCAGCCGTTCCGCGGTCTTCTCCCGATCGGCGACCCTCATCGGTTACCCTCCCCGGTAAGTGTTACTTGAGGTAACGGTTACTTCTGGTAGCGTGCGTCACATGGCACGCACTGTCAAGGGGCCGGACGCGCGACGTGAGCGGTGGAAGGGTCATCGCGAGCTGCGCAGGGCGGAGTTCGTGGAGGCCACCATCGCCGCCGTGGCCAAGAAGGGCCCGGACGTCGGCATGGAGGACGTGGCCGCGGAGGCCGGCGTCAGCAAGCCCGTGCTGTACCGGCACTTCACCGACAAGTCCGACCTGTACCTGGCCGTGGGCCAGAAGGCCACCGAGCTGCTGATGGACCGGATGGGTCCCGCGCTCGCCGCCGACGGCCCGATCCGCGAGCGCATCAGGCGGATCGTCGACGCCTACCTGTCCGTCATCGAGGACAACCCGAACCTCTACCGGTTCGTGGTGAAGGGGTCCTTTGTAGACCGTCCGGTCGAGAAGGACGTGGTGCAGGAGGACAAGAACCTCATCGCGAGCACGCTCGCCCGCATCCTCGGCGACTACATGCGCGCCTACGACATGGACTCCGGCGGCGCCGAACCGTGGGCGCACGCGCTCGTCGGCATGGTGCAGAACGCGGGCGACTGGTGGCTCGACCGCCAGACCATGTCCCGCGCGAACCTCAGCGACTACCTCGCCACGATCATCTGGCACGCCATCGACGGGCTGCTGCGCTCCGCGGGCGTCCAGGCGGACCCGGAACGGCCCCTCAACCCCCTGCGATTGGTGGACTGATGAGCGAGCACGACCACGCCGAAGAGGGCTACACCGGCGACGCCACCCTGCTCTTCGGCAAGGAGGAGGTCGCGGTGAGCGTCGAGCTGCGCGGCTACTTCCAGCCGATCGACGGCCGCTACCACTGGTACGGCCGCGTCAAGAAGAACGACGACGTCACGAGCCGGGTCGAAGGTGGCGCCAGGACCGCGCTGCTGCGCACCCCGACCGGCGAGGCCGAGGGCACGCTGACCGACCCCGACCCGTGGGGCCGCTACCGGGTCGGCGGCATCTCGACCCCGCCTTACAAGATCGAGGAACCGGCCGAGCACTGACGACGAGCACAGAAAAAGCCCCGGTCGAGTTGACCGGGGCTTTTTCGTTGAGAAGAACCTCAGGCGCCGAACCCGACCTTGCGCGAGTCCTGCGGGCCGATCTCCACGTACGCGACGCGGCCAGCGGGCACGACGAACCGCGCACCCTTGACGTCCACCAGCGACAGCACGCTGGACTTGCCGGACACCGCGTCCGCCACCAGAGCCTCAACGTCCGACGGGTTGAGCTCACTGGTCACGACGATTTCCCGCGGGCTGTCCGCGACGCCGATCCTGACCTCCACGCTGACCTCCGTGCTCAAAGAGAAAAACTGATCCCGAGCCTACCTAGTGCGGCGACCACAATCACCGCCAGACGCTCCCGGTGCTCAGCAGGGCACCTCGCGGTGCCGACCCCCGCCCCCCATATGCCCGATATGGGGGGCGGGGGTCGGCACCGCGATGCACCCGTCTGACCAGCGGGAATCGTCCGACGGCGGTTAGTGGTCGCCGCACTAGCCCAGACCCAGCTGCGTCATGCGCCGCGCGTGCGACTGCTGGAGCCGCCGGAACAGCTGACCGATCCCGGCGAGGTCCCCCGACCCCCTGACGATGAGCTCGGAGAGCCCGTCCCGCTCCGCCACCACGTACTGGGCCTGCGTCAACGCCTCGCCGAGCAGCCGGCGGCCCCACAGCGCGAGGCGGTCGCGCACCCGCGGATCCGCCTCGACGGCGGCCAGGACTTCGCGCTCAGCGAACGCCGAGTGACCCGTGTCGGCGAGCACGGCGAGCACCAGCTCCTTGGTCGGCGCGTCCAGCCACTCGGCGATCTCGCGGTAGAAGTCGGCGGCGAGCCCGTCGCCCACGTAGGCCTTCACCAGCGACTCGAGCCACGACTTGGGGCTCGTCGACTCGTGGAACGCGTCGAAACCCTTCACGAACGGCGCCATCGCGTCCTCGACGGTGAGCCCCTCGGCGGCGAGG
Source organism: Lentzea miocenica (assembly GCF_033949945.1). NCBI lineage: Bacteria > Bacillati > Actinomycetota > Actinomycetes > Pseudonocardiales > Pseudonocardiaceae > Lentzea > Lentzea miocenica. Next base: position 83,231 of record NZ_JAXAVW010000042.1, on the reverse strand, counting down.
TGGTTCTGCAACAGCGTGAAATGACCGATCTCCGCGGCGGCCATCTGCGCCAACGCGGCGCGCCCGGCCAAGGTCGGCGCCGTGCGCGAGTCCTCCGTCATCCGGTCGAAGGCCGAGAGCTCGCCATATGCAAGCGCTCCCAGAAGATCGACAACACCCTCCGCAACACCCATGGATCAGAAGCCTAGTGGTCAAATGAGTCTCGCCAGGTAGAATGGCCCCCAGACGCCCGGCGTGACGAGTGTGACGACCACGCTGTGCCCCAATTTTCTTCTTGGGCAGGCGCACGAATGGTGCGCGTACACCTTTCCCGCAGCTGATCCGAAGCGCGGTCGAGAGGCCCGGCCAGGGCTCGTACGCGCTTGGTACGAGAGAGGCTGATCACCCTGACCGCTGAAGTAGAAGCACATCTGGACCCGGTTCTGCTGGAGCACAGCGAGGCCGGAGTTCCCGAAGAAGACCCGTCGCACCCGCTGCTCGCGGACGCACCGGTCGACACCGACTCCCCCACGTTCGCCGAGCTGGGAGTGCGTGACGAGATCGTCAAGGCGCTCGCGGAAGCCGGCATCGTCCGCACGTTCGCCATCCAGGAGCTGACGCTCCCCATCGCGCTGTCCGGTGACGACCTCATCGGCCAGGCCCGCACCGGCACCGGCAAGACCCTCGGGTTCGGCGTGCCGCTGCTGCACCGCCTCGACACGCCCGGCGACGGCACCCCGCAGGCCCTTGTGGTCGTGCCCACCCGTGAGCTGTGTCTCCAGGTCACGCACGACCTCAAGGACGCCGCGAAGCACCTCGGCGTGCGGGTGACCGCGATCTACGGCGGCCGCCCGTACGAGCAGCAGATCGCGGAGCTGCGCAAGGGCGTCGACGTGGTCGTCGGCACGCCCGGCCGCCTGCTCGACCTCGCGGAGCAGCGTCACCTGGTGCTCGGCAAGGTCCGCGCGCTGGTGCTGGACGAGGCCGACGAGATGCTCGACCTGGGCTTCCTGCCCGACATCGAGCGCATCCTGACGATGGTCCCCGACCAGCGCCAGACCATGCTGTTCAGCGCGACCATGCCGGGCCCGATCATCACGCTGGCCCGCACGTTCCTGAACCAGCCGACGCACATCCGGGCCGAGGAGAACGACGCCGGCCAGACGCACGAGCGCACCAAGCAGTTCGTCTACCGGGCGCACTCCATGGACAAGCCGGAGATGCTGGCCCGCGTGCTGCAGGCCCGTGACCGCGGCCTGTCGATGATCTTCGCCCGCACCAAGCGGACGGCGCAGAAGGTCGCGGACGACCTGACCGAGCGCGGTTTCGCCGCGGCCGCCGTGCACGGCGACCTGGGCCAGGGCGCGCGCGAGAAGGCGCTGCGGGCGTTCCGCAGCGGCAAGGTCGACGTGCTGGTCGCCACGGACGTCGCGGCGCGCGGTATCGACATCGACGACGTGACGCACGTCATCAACTACCAGTGCCCCGAGGACGAGAAGACCTACGTGCACCGCATCGGCCGCACGGGCCGGGCCGGGCGCGAGGGTGTCGCCGTCACGTTCGTCGACTGGGACGAGACGACGCGCTGGAAGTCCGTCAACGAGCTGCTCAACCTGGGCCTCGACGAGCCCGCGGAGACCTACTCCACCTCGGATCACCTGTTCGAGGACCTGGGCATCCCGTCCGGTTCCACGGGCAGGCTGCCGCTGAGCCACCGCACGCGGGCCGGTCTGGACGCGGAGGTCGAGGAGAAGCTCGACCGCAAGGCGCCGCGCAAGCGCCGTCGCAGCGGCACCAGGGCCGGTGGATCCGCGAACGGCGAGCAGACGGCGCCGGAGTCCGGTGCCGAGGAGACGCCGACCAGGCCGAAGCGCTCCCGCAGCCGCACCCGCAGCCGGGCCGGCGTGCCCGTCGAGGGTGAAGCCGCCGAGGTCTCCGCATCGGGCGACGCGCCCGCCGCGGAAGGCGAGAAGTCCGGCTCGGACAAGCCTCGCAGGCGTCGGCGTCGCCGAAGCTCTGCCGAACAGGCCGCTCCTTCGGCAGACTGATCACCATGTCGTCCCCCGGTTCCGACGTCACCGACATCGAGGACGTCCTCGACGAGCCAGCGCACGCGCCTGACCCCGTCGTGGAACGTCCGCGCGCCCGGTCGTGGCGCACCCGCGCCGACTACGTCGCGGTCGCCCTGATCGCCGTCGTCTCGGTCCTCGCGGCCGTGCTGACCTGGGCGTTCAGCGATGCTCGCGCCACGACGTCGGTCACCGGGCCCTCGTCCTGGGATCAACTGCCAGAGGTGGCCGCGCTGCCGCCGACGCTCTCCGAGGTCTGGCGGGCGCGCAGCGGCGCGTCGCTGTCACCGGTGGTCGTGCAGACCCAGGTGAAGGAAACGGGCGAGGAGAAGCCGTCGACGGTCGTGACCGGCGACGGCGGTGAGGTCAACGGGCGCGACCCGCTGACCGGTGACGTGCGGTGGACCTACAAACGCGATCTGCCGTTGTGCGTGGTGAGCACGGGCTGGGGCCGCGCGATGGCCCTGTACTCGAAGGGCACGAACTGCTCTGAGCTCACCTCGCTCGACGGCATCACCGGCGAGCGCAAGGCGCAGCGCAACGGCGACGCGGAACCGGGCACGGCGCTGCTCAACGAGGGCTCGCACCTGATCACCACCGGGTCGAAGTTCGTCGAGGTCTACCGGCGCGACGACCTGGTGCGCTCACTGGAGTTCGGTGGCCTGCGCGCGATCGTCAACCCCGGCAAGCAGCCGCGGGTCGGCTGCACGTACGGCTCGGTGGCCGTCACGTCCGGCAGGTTCGCGATGATCGAGCGCTGCCCGGACGACGGCACCGACCGGATCTCGGTGATCAAGCCGAACCCGGACAAGTCCGACGAGCCCAAGGTGTTCGCGAGCGTCCTGACCGGCGGCAAGAACGCCCAGGTCGTGGCCGTGACGGACAAGCTCGTCGCGGTGGCGATGCCGAACCCGAGCCGGCTGGTCGTGTTCGACGCGGAGAGCGGTGCCCAGGTCACCGAGGTGCCGATCGACGTGCCGGCCGCGGACTTCGTCGACCCGCCGAACCACGTGTCGCGCGGGTTCACGACCAAGACGAACGTCTTCTGGTTCACCGGATCGAAGACGATCGCCCTGTCGCAGGAGAACCTCACTCCATTGTGGACGGCGGACGGCACGCTGGGCGCCGGCACGACGCTCGCTGGCCGCGCGGTCATCCCGGTGAAGGAAGGCCTGCGGGTGTACGAGCAGGCCACCGGCGCGGTCGTGGGCACGATCCGGGTGAACCGCGAGGGCCACACCGGCCCTGTGCAACTCGCCACAGCCGGTCCCGTTGTCCTCGAGCAGCGTGGCGAAACCCTGGTCGCGCTGCGATAGTTCCCTCGTGTACTCGCAGATCAGCCCGCACCGGGCGCACCGTGTCGACCTGCCGGGCCGTTACGGCACGATCGCCGCGCTGCGTGCGCCCGCGATGGGCGACGACGCGTTGCGCACGACGGCACTGCTCGTGCCGGGCTACACGGGTTCCAAAGAGGACTTCGCGCCCATCATCGACCTGATCGCGGACGCGGGTTTCGAGGTCCTCGCGATCGATCTCCCCGGCCAGCAGGACTCTCCCGGCCCTGACGACGAGGCGCTCTACCGGCCGGGCCCGCTGGGATCGGTGATCGCCGAACTGATCGGCAAGATCGCCGCCGACGGCCGTCGGGTGCTGCTGCTGGGCCACTCCTACGGCGGCCTGGTCTCACGGGCAGCGGTGTTCGCGGGCGCCCCGATCGCGGGGCTCACCCTGATGTCGTCGGGCCCGTCCGAACTGCCTGCCGGCGAACGGCGCACGGTGCTGGAGGTCGGCGAGCACGTGCTGGCCGAGCAGGGCGTTGAGGGAACCCAGCGGCTGAACGAACTGCGGACCGCGCAGAACCCGGCCTGGGTGGCGCTCCCGCAGGAGCTGAAAGACTTCTACCGCACCAGGTTCCTGGCCTCACCGGCCGCGGCGCTGCTCGGCATGGGCAACGGCCTGCGCTACGAACCGGACCAGGTGGCGAAGCTCTCCCGCACGCTGCGGTCGTCCGGCATCCCGTGCCTGGTGGTGTGCGGCGACATGGACGACGCGTGGAGCCCGGCCGCCCAGCGCGACATGGCGGAGCGCCTCGACGCGGACTTCGCGGTGCTGCCCGGCGTGATGCACTCACCGAACACCGAAGCCCCGCACGACCTCATCGCCACCCTGCTGCCCACGTGGCGGGCCTGGCTGAGTTCATAAAACCAACCAGCCAGGCCCGTCGTTCACGCGGTGATCGAGATCTGGCGCTCGTCCTCGGCGACGCCGATCATGGGAACGCCCATGGTGGCCTGCGCGTACGCGATGCCTCGGCGGAACGCGTTGTCGCGCGCCGTCAAGGTCACGGTGACGGTCTTGAAGTCGCCGATGCAGTCGACGCCGGCTTCGCCGCTGCCACTGGCGATGCGGCCCCCTGCCACGGCCTGGGTGACCTGCAGGCTCAGGTTGCCCGAGGAGCCCACCGGGCAGGCGTAGGTGACCTTGACCTTGAGCACGGCGCCCGACACCTCGACCTTCGCGGGCGACTCGACCCGCAGCGCCAGGTTCGACGGCGACTGAGTGCTCACGTCCGCCATGACCGGCGCGACGGACGCGATGAGCGAGCCTCCCGCGACGGCGACGACCGCCAACGTCTTGCCTGCGGAGAACTTCTTCATGATGCTGCCCCTCACTGCTCCATCCATTGTGGACGGAGCCCCCCATGCCGGCACGGAGGCCGGCGACGATGAGCACGACGGGCACCAACTACCGCCAGCGTCGGCAACAGCCCCCACGGCCCCGAGCACCTGGAGGTACTCGTTGTGCACATCACGCATCACCTGGGCTCCTCGGTTGCCCGAGTCGAAGAAAAAGCTTCATTTCCCCGCCCGGCCCCGAGAAGAGGTGCCTTCGACACCGGCTCGAGCACCGCTGCACCGGAACCGGCAACGCGACCGACTTTCCCGGCCGGGTCAGCTGAGCAACACCGCGGTGAACGCTCCGAGCAGCATGAACGGCCCGAACGGCAGCGTGCTCTTGAGCGTGACCTTCCGCAGCAGCAACAGGACCAGCGACACCACGGCCGACAGGACGAACGCGAGCGCCGCGCCGAGCAGCAGCACCGGCCAGCCGAGCCAGGCCAGTGCCATCCCGATGACACCGGACAGCTTCACGTCGCCGTAGCCCATGCCGGCGGGGTTGACGAACTCCAGCACCCGGTAGACGAACGCGAGCGTGAGCCCGCCGAGCACCGCGCGGCCGAGCGCGCCGATCGTGCCGCCGGTCAGTGCGGCGAGGGTCAGCAGGATCAGCACCGCCGGGTACGCGGGCAGCGTCAGCACGTCCGGAAGCCTCCGCACGGCCGTGTCGATGAACGCCAGCGCGACCCCGACCGCGCCCAGGCACGCGAACGCGAGCACCTCCACGGAGCCGGCGAACTTGGTCGCGAGCACCGCCAGCACCACCGCCGACACCAGCGGCAACGCGACGCCGGTGCGGGTGAACCGGTTGACCAGCTCGCGCAGGGCGACACCGGAGGCGAGTCCTCCGACAGCACCTCCGACGGCCCAGAGAAGAGTCATGCGACCGACGGTAGGTCGCGCACGTCGTCTACGGAACGTAACTGCGACAGGTCTGGCCGACAGGTCGACAGCGTGTCCCCCGATCGGCCGACATGTCCCCCGAACTGCATGTTCGTTACACCTCTTCGCCCGATACCGAACAGCATGCGTCGTCACGGAGAGTTTGCGGCGTCCAGGAAATCGGATCTTTCCCTCAGGAGACCGCCATGCTCACCTTCCTCAGCTACGTGCAGACGTTCCTCCGCCACGCCGCCGCCAAGCGCGAGAACGACGACCGCGGCGCCACCGCGGTCGAGTACGGCCTGATGGTCGCCCTCATCGCCATCGTCATCATCGCCGGCGTCGCACTGGTCGGCACGAACCTGCTGGCGCTGTTCAACGAGATCGCGGCAGAACTCACGTGACCACCCGTCGGCGTGACGTCGACCGCGGCGCCACGGCCGTCGAGTACGGCCTGATGCTGGCGCTGATCGTCGTCGCCGCGATGGTCGCCATCACCGCCGTCGGCACCAACATGGCCGCGATGTTCGACTTCATCGCCGACGTCATCGACGGCTGAGAAGTCTCCTGTCCCGCGCGGCCGGCGATCCCCTCCGCCGGCCGCGCACCTTTCTTCGGAGCGGTCATGACCAAGAATGCTCGCGATCGCGGCGCGACCGCTGTCGAAGTCGCCCTGCTGATGCCGATCCTGCTGCTCCTGGTGATGGGCATCGTCGACTTCGGGCTCGCGCTGCGCGCCCAGATCACCATCACGCAGGCAGCACGGGAAGGCGTCCGCGTGGCGGCGTTGAAGCAGACCGGTGCCACCAGTCGCACGGAGACGGCCGCCTCCGGCCTCGCCATCGGCGTCGCGGTCGGCGCGTGCCCGTCCGGTACCGGCGGCGATGCCACGGTGACAGTCACCCACACGTTCAACTTCGTCACCCCGGTCGGCGGACTCGCCGGCCTGTTCGGTGGCGGCAGCTTCGGCTCTCCGATCACGTTGAGCGCCAAGGGAGTCATGCCATGCGAAGGGTGAAGGGTGATGACCGCGGCGCACTGGGCGTGCTCATCGCCATCCTCCTCGGGTTCGGCGTCCTGCTCGGCATGGGCGCGATCGTCATCGACGTCGGGTTCATCTACCAGGAGCGTGCCGAGCTGCAGAACGGCGCCGACGCGGGTGCGCTCGCCGTCGCCCGCGGCTGCGCCACCGGTGCGTCGACCTGCATGGTGAACAAGGCGAACTACTACGCCAACCACAACGCCAAAGACGGTGTGTCCACTGTGGAGAAGGTGTGCGGGTTCGACGGGAGCGGTGTGCTGTCCTCCTGCCCCGGCACCACCGGCAAGATCACCGACTGCCCGTCCAAACCGTCCTCCGGCACCAAGTACGTGGACGTGCACACCTCGACGCAGACCGCCGGCGGGGACACGCTGCTGCCGCCGTCGTTCGCTCGCGCCCTGGCGGGCAACGCCTCCTACGAGGGCTCACGGGTGCTGGCCTGTGCTCGCGCCGCGTGGGGTCCGCCGAAGACGGCCACGACCATCGCCTTCACGATCTCGTGGTGCGAGTGGTCGCAGGCCACCTCGGACGGCACCGCGTTCGGCCCCACACCTCCGGCCACGCCGCCGGTGTCGGTGCACCGCGTCCTCAAGCTGCACACGACCAGCGGAACGGGGTGTCCTGGCGGGCCCGCCGGTTCGGACGGCCCCGGTGAGTTCGGCTGGGTCGACGAGTCCGACAGCGACTGCTCGGTGCTGATCAACAACAACACGTACAGCTCGGACACCGGCGCCTCGGCCGGCAACGACTGCAAGTCCGCGCTGGCCGCCGCCTTCAGCTCGCGCCAGGCCGTCTACCTCCCGATCTACAACAAGGTCACCGGTACCGGCACGGGCGGCACGTACACGCTGGCCGGCTTCGCGGGCTTCGTGGTCACCGGCTACTGGTTGCCCGGCGCACAGCAGAAGGACTGGCTGACGAACAAGAACGAGTGCAAAGGCTCGGAGAAGTGCATCGCGGGCTACTTCGTCGAAGGCCTCATGCCCAGCACCGGCACCATCGGCGGCCCCGACCTCGGCCTCCACATCGTCCAGCTCACCGGCTGAATCCCAGGAGTAGTCATGAAGAACCGCGCTCTCATCATCATCCTGGCGGTGTTGCTGGCAGTCTGCGGCAGCGTCGGCGTGTTCCTCTACGTCCGGGCCGCCGACTCACGCGCCATCGCGGGCCAGCAGGCCGTCACCGTGCTCGTCGCGAACGAACGCATCCCGGCCGGCACCACAGCCGAGTCGCTGATGAAGCTCGTGGACAGGCAACAGATGCCCAAGAGCACCGTGCCGGAGAACGCCATGTCCGAACTGGACACTTCGATCGCGTCCCTGGTGACGTCGTCGGAGATCGCCGAGGGCCAGCTGGTCACCAAGTCGCTGTTCACCGAGCAGGCCTCGCTCGCCAAGGGCATCTCGATCCCCGACGGGATGATCGCGGTGACCGTGCCGACAGAGGCCTGGCAACGCGCCGGCGGGCTCATCCAGAAGGGTTCCAAGGTGGCGGTCTTCGACACGTTCACGGTGATGGAGGGCCAGGGCAACACCCCGGCCGGCGACGGGCTTTCGAAGCAGTACGAACGAAACCAGTCCACCCGGCTGCTGCTGACCGGGCTCGAGGTGCTGTCCGTCGTCGACGAGAAGAAGGCTGCGGAGGACGGCGACGTCGGCAAGGCGATCGTCACGGTCGCGGTCAAGCAGGTGGACGCGGAGAAGCTCATCCACGGCCAGCAGACCGGAACGCTCTACTTCGCACTGCTCGGCGGCAAGTCCGAGATCACGCCCGGCAACGGCGTCGACAACCGCTCCCTGTTCGGAAACTGAGGCGTGCCATGACGATCCTGTGCGAACCGGCCGCCCTCGCCGGACATCTCTCCCCCGCGCTCGGCGGTGACGTCCGCACCGCGGAAACGCTGGCCGGGGCCCGCCGGTTGCTCGCCGCCGACCCCGCAGAGTCGCTCGTCGTCGTCGGCGCGGCCATCGATCTGAACGAGGCACTCACCTTCGCCGAGGTGTTGCGGGTCGAACGTCCCGCGGTCGGCGTGTTGCTGCTGCGCGATGTGCTGGACGTCGTCGTGCTGACACAGGCACTGCGCGCCGGTGTTCGTGAGGTCGTCGCGCGGGACGACCTCTCGTCCCTGGCCGATGCCTGCGCACGATCACGGGCGTTGTCCGCGCAGGTGACCGGGGTGCCGCAGCCCCGCACCGACGAGCGCAGGCACGGCCAGGTGATCACCGTGTTCGCCGCGAAGGGCGGGTGCGGCAAGACGACGCTCGCGGTGAACCTCGCCGCGGTGCTCGCGGCCGGTGGCGAGCGGTCGGTGTGCCTCGTGGACCTCGATCTCGCGTTCGGCGACGTAGGTATCTGCCTGCGGGCCGAACCGGTCCGCACGATCGTGCACGGCCTCGGGATGCTCGGCCACGTCGACGCGGCGGGCGCGTCATCGCTGCTCACGGCATGCCGGCCGGGGTTGAGCGCGCTGCTCGCGCCGGTCGAACCCGGTGACGCGGAACGGATTCCGGCGGCGTTGATCAGCGAACTGCTCGACGTGCTGCCGACGATGTTCGACTTCGTCGTGGTCGACACGCCGTCGGCGTTCAGCGAGCACGTGCTGGCGGCGATGGACACCTCACACCACCACGTCCTGCTGACCACCCCGGACGTCCCGGCGTTGAAGAACCTCCGCGTGACGCTGGACATGCTGGACCTGCTGTCGTACGCGCACGACATCCGCTCGGTCGTGCTGAACCGGTCGGACTCGAAGGTCGGCCTCACCATGGACGACATCGACCGCGTTGTGCGCAGCGACATCCGCGCGCACGTGCCGTCCAGCCGCGACGTGCCGATCTCGGTCAACAAGGGCAACCCGATCGTGCTGGACCTGCCCAGGCACCCGGTGAGCGAGGCGATCTCGCGGTTCGCCCGTGAACACGTGCTCGCCGAACCGGTTGTCGCCGCCAAGACCTCGAAGAGGTGGTTCCGATGAGCCTGGCCAACCGCATTGCCGCGCAACGGGAATCCGCCTCGCCGACACCCCAGCTGCGCAGGCACGCCCGCGCCGCCGACCCGTTCGCCGAGGTGAAGCGCAGCGTGCACGCGGGCCTGCTGGACGTGCTGGGCCCCAAGCTCTACGACGCACACCTCGACCAGCGCGAGCTCGAAACCCGTGTGCGCCAGACGTTGCAGGCGGTGCTGGAACGCGACGAGACGCCGCTGACCAACGCCGACCGCGCCCGCATCGCGTCGGAGGTCCTCGACGAGATCCTCGGCCACGGCCCGCTGGAGCCCTACCTGCGCGACCCGAGCATCTCCGAGATCATGGTCAACGGGTTCGACCAGGTCTACGTCGAACGCTCCGGGCGGCTGGAGCCGGTGTCCGCGGCGTTCGCGGACGAGTCGCACCTGCGCCGGACCATCGACAAGATCGTCGCCAAGGTCGGCCGCCGGGTCGACGAAGCCTCGCCGATGGTCGACGCCCGCCTGCCCGACGGCAGCCGCGTCAACGCCGTCGTGCCACCCATCGCGCTGGACGGCTCGGTGCTGACGATCCGCAAGTTCGCGGCCGACCCGTTCACCGTCGACGACCTGGTCGGGTTCGGCACGCTGACCGCCGCGACCGCGTACCTGCTGCAGTGCTGCGTGCACGGGCGGATGAACATCCTGATCGGCGGCGGCACCGGCTCCGGCAAGACGACGTCGCTGAACGTGCTGTCGTCGTTCGTGCCCGCCGACGAGCGCATCGTCACCATCGAGGACGCCGCCGAACTCCAGCTCCGCCAGGACCACGTGCTGCGCCTGGAAGCCCGCCCGCCGAACGTCGAGTCACGCGGCGAGATCGCGGTCAGGGACCTGGTGCGCAACGCACTGCGCATGCGGCCCGACCGGATCATCGTCGGCGAGGTCCGCGACGGTGCCGCGCTGGACATGTTGCAGGCGATGAACACCGGCCACGACGGCTCCATCACCACCGTGCACTCGAACTCGCCGCGCGACTCGTTGTCCCGCTTGGAAACCATGGTGCTGATGGCGGGCGTGGACCTGCCGGCACGGGCGATCCGCGAGCAGATGGCGTCCGCGATCGACCTTATCGTGCACCAGTCCCGGCTCAAGGACGGCACGCGGCGGATCACCCACATCACCGAGGTCATCGGGATGGAGGGCGAGATCGTGACGCTGCAGGACATCTTCCAGTTCGACTTCCACGCCGGTGTCGACGAGCGCGGCTTCTACCGCGGCCAGCTGCAGTCCACCGGCCTGCGGCCGCACTTCGTGGAACGCTTGCGGGACCGCGGGATCGACGTTCCTCCGCACCTGTTCGGAGGTGGTCCGCGATGAAGCGACTGCTCGCCGGGTTCCTGATCGGAGCCTTGCTGACCTTCGTGTTCAGCGCCTTCGCAGTGGCCGCGCCCTCTCGCGGGGTGGTCGTGCTGCTCGACACCTCCGGCTCCATGGCACCCGACCGGATCGTGGTGGCGCGCCAGGCGATCGCCACCTACGTGTCCAGCCTGCCCGCGGACGTCCAGGTCGGCCTGGTCGCGTTCTCGTCGCAACCATCCCTGGTGCTCGCACCCACCGCCGACCGGACGGCCTTCGCCGGTGCGCTGAGCCAGTTGCAGGCCAAGGGCGACACGTCGTTGTTCGACGCCGTTCCGGTAGGGCTGTCCGCCCTGCAGGGCATCACCGAGCGACGCATGGTGATCGTGTCCGACGGCGAGGACACCGTCTCCAAATCCACTGTGGACGCTGCTGTCTCCGCCGTCGCCGCGGCCGGCGTGCCGACGGACGTGATCGGCTTCCAGTTCAGCGACGAGACCCTGCGCCGCATCGCCGCAGCCGCCGGTGGACGTCTGCTGACCGCCTCCGACGCCGCCGCACTGGCCGCCGCTTTCGCCGCACTGGCGGTACCTTCCCCGGCACCGCCCCCGCCGGCGGCGGAACCCGTTGCCACGCCCGAACCTCTGCCCGTGGCGGCACCCGCTCCGACTCCAGGCCAGAACTGGCAAGCAGGAGCGCTGATCGCCGGCACGTTCCTGGTGCTGTTCTTCGCAGCGTTCATGCTGCTGACGCCACGTCGTTCCGCGGCCGGCCACAAGCTGGAACAGCACCTCGACCACTACGGCGCGCAGGAACCCGTTGTGCAGGAAGAAAGCCAGGCCGCGCAGACCGCCGTGGTGTGGACCCGCAGGGTGATGAGCGACAACACCACCGCCCGCCTCACGGACCGGCTCGACCTGTCCGGGATCAAGGCCAGCCCAGCCGAGTGGACACTGCTACGACTCTGCACTTCGGCCGTTCTCGCCGCTCTGCTGACCCTCGTGACCACGTGGTGGATCGGCGTGCCGCTGGGCGTCCTGTGCGGCTGGCTGCTGACCGCGCTCCACCTCCGAATCCGAACCTCGAAACGCCGCGCGGCGTTCGCCGACCAGCTCCCCGACGTGCTGCAACTGGTAGCCAGCTCGCTGCGCTCCGGTTTCTCGCTGGCCCAGTCGATCGACGCCGTCGTCCGCGACGACACCCAGCCCACCGCGGGCGAGTTCTCCCGCGCACTGGCCGCCACCCGCATCGGCGCCGAACTGGAAGACGCCCTCGACCGCGTGGCCCTGCGGATGCACAGCGCCGACCTGGCGTGGGTCGTGATGGCCATCCGCATCCAACGCCAGGTAGGCGGCAACCTGGCCGAGGTGCTGATGAACACCGTCGCCACCATGCGCGACCGTTCCCAGACCCGCCGCCACGTCCGCGCACTCTCAGCAGAGGGCCGCCTGTCCGCCTACGTCCTGGTGGGCCTGCCGATCTTCCTGGCCGGGTTCCTGTTCTGGTTCCGCGCCGACTACATGCGCCCGCTCTACACCACGCTGATCGGCATGGTGATGCTCGCGTTCGCTGCTGTGTTCGTCGTCCTCGGCTCGTTGTGGATGCGCAAACTCGTGCGCGTGGAGGTGTGACATGGTGCTGTTCGTAGGACTCGGCTGCCTCCTGCTGGCTCTCTCGCTGGCCGTGATCGCCGTGGTGGCCAAACCACGCGTGACCGTCGCCGGCTCGCTGGCCCTGATCGAGACCAGCTACTCGGCCACCGTCATCACGAAGCAGGACGCGAACACCTCCCCGAGCTGGCTGCGCTCCATAGCCCTGCGCCTGTCCCCCGCAGGCGTGGCCCACACCCTGCAACGCCGCCTGGACCTGGCCGGCAACCCGCCGACCTGGACCCCGGACCGCATCCTCGCCGCCAAGGGCCTGGCCCTCCTGCTCGGCGCCACCCTGGGCGGCCTCCTCGGCTTCCGCTCAGCGGGTTGGCTGCTGACCGGCCTGGCACTCGGCGCAGCCTTCGGCTTCTTCCTCCCCGACCTCCTGCTGCTCAACGCGGGCCAAAAACGCCAAACCCTCATCCGCCGAGCCCTGCCAGACGCCCTGGACATGCTCACCGTGTGCGTGGAGGCAGGCCTGGGCTTCGACGCGGCCCTCGCCCAGGTAGCCCGCAACACCACAGGCCCACTGGCCCAGGAATGCGCCCGCGTCCTCCAGGAGATGCAGATCGGCAAGTCCCGCAACGAGGCCCTCCGAGCCCTGACCGAACGCACCACGGTCGCCGAACTCCGAGCCTTCGTCTCAGCCCTCGCCCAAGCAGGCGAACTGGGCGTCCCCATCGCCTCAGTGCTGCGCGAACAGGCCCGCGAGATGCGCCTCCGCCGCCGCCAACGAGCAGAGGAACAGGCCCAGAAGGTCCCGGTGAAAATCCTGTTCCCGCTGATCACCTGCCTGTTCCCGGCCATGTTCGTGGTCATCATCGGCCCTGGCGCGATCAGCATCGCCAAAGTCCTGATGAACCTCTGAAAGTCCCCGTCCGAACGGGACCAAAAGCTCTATTGGTCCCTTCGGTGTAACCAACTGATACATCCGGAACGACAAGGGGTGTGCACCTGCAGATGAGAGGGGACAGCTCATGGCGATCCGAGTTGTCATCGTCGACGGCCACACACTCACCCGCCTGGGCCTGAAGACTCTCGCCGCCGCGAACCCCGACGTGGAGGTAGTGGCGGAAGCGGAGACAGCTGCCGAAGCCCCCGGCATCATCGCCCAGGCAGCACCAAACGTGGTGACAGTGGCCGTGGGCCTCCCAGACGCCAACGGCCTGAAACTGGCCCGCGACCTCCGCGACCGCTACCCAACCCTCGGCATAGTCGTCCTGACCGCCCACGGCGAAGACGACGTGCTCTTCCGAGCCCTGGAAACCGGCGCCTCAGCCTTCGTGGGCAAAGCCGCCCCCGCGGAAGAAATCCTCTGCGCCATCCGCCACGCCTCCGTAGCGGCCTCGTCCTTCACAGCAACAGGCCTGGCCCTGGCCATGGCCCGCCGCCAGGCCACCACCGCCCGCCTGGCCCTGAGCCCAAGAGAACGCGAAGTGCTGGCCCTGCTCCGCGAAGGCGTGTCCATCCCAGCAATAGCCAGAACCCTCTACGTCTCACCCTCAACGGCCAAGACGTACGTCTCACGCCTCTACGAAAAGCTCAACGCGTCCAACCGAGCCCAAGCCCTGATGGCAGCGCTGCGCCACGGCCTGATCGACAGCGACGCAGCCACGGCCTAACCCTCAGGCCCACCAAAACGTCCACAACGTGGCCCCAGCAACCACAAGCACCCCGAGCGACGCCACCGGAGCCCGCCAGTCGGCATACCGGTCAGCCACGATCTGCCCACCAACCACCAACACAGCCGCCACAACGTGCGCCACAACCGACAACACGCCAGGCCCAGGCAAATCACGCGAGTTGGCGTAGAACTGAACGCCGATGTTCCCCAGGGCAAGCAACACCAAGCCCACCGCGAGCACCCCGCTCACAGCGCGCAGGATTCCAAAGGTCCGCGACGGCCGCTTAGCTGCTTCCACGTCCACCCCCGCCACCCTACGGGTCCAGCCGCACACGCGACGCGAGGGTCAGCAGCGATGGCGAAGCCGAGCCGTCCATCCCCACGCGAAGCCGAAGGCGAGCCGTCCATCCCACGCGAAGCCGAAGGCGAGCCGTCCATCCCACGCGAAGCCGAAGGCGAGCCGTCCATCCCACGCGAAGCCGAAGGCGAGCCGACCCGACGGCGAAGCCGAGGCGCTTTAACGCTTGAAACGGCGCTCCGGGCGGGTCCCCGTCACGAGTCGTGCCTCAGCCCTTGCTGCAACCAGGGAGGGATGTCAAACGGACACGCTTTTCGTCCGTTTGACATCCCTCCCTGGTTGTGGCGCGCTCTGGCCCGACTTGTGACGGGGCCCCGCCCGGACCGCACCACCCACGCAACGCCACTCCGCCCAAAGCAACAGACGTGCCATCAACCCACGCGTGGCGTGGTACCCCCAGATCAGATTGGCAGGGGGTCTGGGGGACGGAGTCCCCCAGGGAAAGCACGCAAGGCGAACTCGCCGCCCGCAAGGTGACCACCCGCAAAGCCAGCGCCCCTACGGAGCCAACAACGACCAAGGCTCAATCCCGGGAACCGCAGCCTGCCCCTCAGCACAGCTCCGCCGAAAATCACACCACTGACACTGCCGCCCAGTAACCGCCGGAAACAACACCTCCGGATCCCCACCAGCCTTCAACGTCTCCGAGGCCAGATCAATCTCATCCGCAGCCTCCTCAGCCCGCCGAACATGCCGCCCCAACGACTCCTCGGTGTGCTCCCACTCAGCCACAGTCCCCGACGGCAGATGATGCAACTCCACCCGCCGACAAGGCTTCCGCAACGTCCGCCGAGCAGCCAACGCGTACAACGCCAACGCCTGCGACCCCCGAGCATCATCAGAAGTCAGCACATGCCGCCCAGTCTTGTAGTCCACGATCACCAGCTCCCCGTCCCGGTAATCGATCCGGTCCACTCGCCCCTCGGCAACAATCCGCTCAGTAGGCGAGGAAACCCACCGCTCCACCCCCAGCGGCTCGAACGCGACGTCCAGCGACGACACGTAGTCGTGCACCCATCGCCCAGCCCGCTCCCGATACACGGCAGCCTGGTCGACGTCCCGAAACCCCTCGGACTTCCACTGCCGGTTCACCAGCGCCACCGCCTGCTCAGGCGTCCGCCGATCAGCGGGCAGATCGAACAACGCCTTCAACGCGTTGTGCACAACAGCCCCCAGCGTGTTGTGCGCCCAAGCCCCACCCCGGGGCGGCGACGGCCGGTCCAGGTACGTCATCCGGAACCGACGAGGGCAGTCCGTCCACGTGTTGAGCTTCGCGGGCGTGACGCGCACGAGCCGACGCGGTGCCGCGGTGCCGAAGTCGAAGCCGAGTTGTTCCACCCGCCCCAAGTTACTCAGCACCACTGACAGAAAATGACGGGCATGGAGATCTGGCACAACCCCCGCTGTTCCAAGAGCCGAGCCGCCAAGCAACGCCTGGAAGACGCGGGTACCCCGTACACCGAACGCCGCTACCTGGACGACGTCCCCACGGCAGAAGAGCTGGACCACGTCCTCAAGCTCCTGAACAAGGAGCCGTGGGAGATCGCCCGCCAGAAGGAACCCGCCTACCCCACGAACCTCGAACACGACCGCGCCAAGTGGATCGCGCACATGGTCGCCAACCCGAGCCTGATCGAGCGCCCGATCATCATCGACGGCACCACAGCGCACATCGAGCGCTAGCTAGACCCCGGACGAGATGAACCCCTGCACCGAAGACGCGACCAGCTGCACGGCGATCGCGGCCAGCAGCAGACCGGCGATCTTGGCCATCAGCAGGATCCCGCTCTCCTTGAACACCTTGATCAGCAGGCCGGCGGACCGCAGCGTCCCCAGCAGGATCAGGTGCACGGCCACGATCGCCGCGGCCAGCGCGAAGTAGGAGCCCCAGGCCCCGTCCGCCTGCCGCACGAACACGATCGTCGCGGCGATCGCACCCGGCCCGGCCAGCAACGGCGTCCCCAACGGCACCAGCGCGATGTTGACGTCCTCGACCTCGGGGTGGTTGGTCGCGCCCTTGCCGGTCAGCAGGTCCAGCGCGATCAGCAACAGCAACAGCCCGCCCGCGCCCTGCAGCGCGGGGATGCCGATGTGCATGTAGGCGAGGATCGAGTTCCCGGCCACCGCGAACAGCGTGATCACCAGGAACGACACCAGCACGCCCTGCCGCGCGGCCCGCTTGCGAGCCTCCCGCGACTTGCGGCCGACCAGCCCCAGGAACACGGGCACGGTGCCGGGCGGATCCATGATCACCAGCAGCGTGATCGTGGCCTCGACGAACAGCCGCACGTTGAACATCACAACCGCCTAATCCGGCCTTGCCCGAGCTACCTGACCTACCCGACGAGGATCTTGCCGCCTGTCGCCCGCTCGGCCAGAGCATCCAGCATCTCCGGCGCCGTCGTCTCCGCGCCGAGCCGCACCGTCTTGTTGGTGCCGTGGTAGTCACTCGACCCGGTGACGAGCAGGTCCAGCTCGGCGGCCAGCGACCGCAGCGAGGCACGGGTGTCGGCGTCGTGGTCGGGATGGTCCACCTCGACCCCGCCCAGACCGGCGGCTGCCAGCGAACGCACGACGTCAGCGGTCACGATCGGACCGCGCGAGCGAGCGAACGGGTGTGCCAGCATGGTCACGCCACCGGCCTCGGCGATCATCTCGATCGCGCGCTCGACCGGTGTGTCCGTCCGACCCACGTAGTAGCGCCCACCGGTCAGGTAGGTCGCGAACGCCTCGTCGACGGAGGTGACCACCCCGGCGCGGATCAGTGCCTGCGCGAGGTGCGGACGACCGGCCGGCGCGTCGAACGGCAGCCGCGACATCAGGTCGGCGGGGTCGATCGGGAACCCGTCGGCCTTCATCATCTCGGCCATCTTCTGCAGCCGGTGCCGCCGCTCCTCGCGCAGCCTCGACTGCTCGGCCATCAACGCGGCGTGCGTCGGGTCGTACAGGTAGGCCAGCAGATGAACGGTGATCGTGCGCCCACGGCCGTCAGGGCACGCGCAGGAGAGCTCGGCCCCGCGCACGAGACGCAGGCCAGGAGGCAACGCCGCGGCGGCGGCAGCCCATCCGGCAGCGGTGTCGTGGTCCGTGATCGCCACCGCGTCGAGTCCGGCTAGACCCGCGGCCCTCACCAGTTCGGCAGGGCTGTCGGTGCCGTCGGACTCGGTCGAATGGGTGTGCAGATCGATGACCACGTCGTCCAGTGTGGACGACGTCGCAAACGAACCCCGCTACCGGGTTGGTGCGCTGGGCTCCAACCCGGTGGCGAAGGCCCGCCGGAGACCGGTCATGGCCGAGCGCGCCCAGACCAGGCGGTTTGCTGCTCGATGTACTGGCGCAGCATGGAGATCGGAGCGCCGCCGACCGAACCGGCGAAGTGGGAGTCAGGGCCACAGGCGTTGTGTCGGCCAGTAGTGGCGGGCGAGATCAGCCACGGAATCAGCCGAATACGATGGTTTTGTGCAGCTCCGTTACAACTTCCGCGTCTATCCGACGCCTGCCCAGCAGTACGCGTTGGCACGGGCGTTCGGGTGTGCGCGGGTGGTTTTCAACGATGGCTTGCGCGCACGCCAGGACGCCCGCGACGCCGGCCTGCCGTACGTATCGGACAACGAGCTGTCCAAGAAGATCGTCACCCAGGCCAAGAAGACGCCGGAACGGGCGTGGCTGGGCGAGGTGTCGGCGGTGGTGCTGCAACAGGCGCTGGCGGACCTGAACACCGCCTACCGCAACTTCTTCGCCTCGGTCACAGATGCGCGCAAGGGCCGCAAGGTCGCCCCGCCCCGATTCCGGTCCCGCAAGGACAACCGGCAGACGATCCGGTTCACCCGCAACGCCCGGTTCACGGTCCTCGACAGCGGGAAGCTGCAGCTGCCGAAGATCGGCGACCTGGACGTGCGCTGGTCCCGTGACCTGCCCGCCGAACCGTCTTCGGTGACCATCGTGAAGGACGCGGCAGGCCGATACCACGCCTCGTTCGTCGTCGCGACGAAGCAGGACGAGACACTGCCGACGGCCGAGTCCGAGGTCGGTATCGACCTGGGCCTGACGCATTTCGCGGTGCTGTCCGACGGCACGAAAGTGGCCGCGCCGAGGTTCCTGCGCCAGGCGACGCGCAGGCTGCGGCGGTTGCAGAAGTCGCTGAGCCGCAAGGTCAAGGGCTCGAACAACCGCAAGAAGGCCGTCGTGAAGGTCGCCCGCGCGCACGCAAAGGTGGCCGATACGCGGCGGGACTGGCAGCACAAGCTGTCCACGGCGATCATCCGCGACAACCAAGCGGTCTACGTCGAGGACCTGTGCGTGGTCGGGCTGGGCCGCACCAGGCTCGCCAAGTCCGTCCACGACGCCGGCTGGTCTAGTTTCACCGACATGCTGGAGTACAAGGCGGCCCGCTACGGGCGTGCCTTCGCCCGAATCGGTCGGTGGCTGCCGACCTCGCAGACTTGCTCGCACTGTGGGCGGATCGACGGGCCGAAGCCGCTGTCCGTGCGGTCGTGGACGTGCTCGTGCGGCAGCGCTCACGACCGAGACATCAACGCCGCCAAGAACGTGTTGGCCGCCGGGCAGGCGGACAACTCAAACGACCGTGGAGCGCAGGTAAGACCCGCATCCGTGCTGGCACCGCGCCGCGAAGCGGTAACCCACTCAGACGCCGCGCGGTCCACGTGCGGCGTGGAGAGAATCGCCGTCCTCTAGGGCGGAGAGGATGTCAGGGGACCATCTTCTTTCCGCGCGCCGCCCGTTGTGCCTTGATCATCGAGAACCGCTCGGCCTGCGCCTTCTTGTCGCCGAAGGTCAGCTCCGAAATGGCGTCGTACACCTCTTCGGGGTCCGGCAGGAACTCCAGGCGGTTCAGCGCCTGGATCTGACCGGCCGACTCCACGATGAGCGTGCCGTAGCCGAACATGCGTCCGCCCACGGTGCGCTCGTAGGTGAGGTCGGTGACCTTGCTGATGGGCATCATCGCGACCTTGGTCTCGAAGACGCCCGATGTCAGCATGAACCGCTTGTCGGTCACGACGATGCGTTCGACCCACCACTCGATGATGAAGTAGGACAAACGCAGCAGCACGAGCAGCGCTCCGTACCACAGCACGTTCTGGATCACGCCCGCGTTGGCGGGGAGCAGGTACGAGATCATCATGAAGCCGGCCAGCAGTGCCGCCGCCTCCAGGACGTCCCAGATCAGGTAGGACCAGTGCCTGCGCACCCGGATGACCCGACGCTCGCTCGACAACAGGTAGTCGTCCGGATCACGTGGTGCGAACATGCGCTACCAGCCCTTCCTGGTACCAGCCAGTGCCCTGTCCTGCCCGCCCGGAATGCCGGGTGAACTAGAACAATTGTCGCACGAAGGTGATCAGGGCCTCAGCCGCAGTTCGCAGCGAGTTGAGGATGTTGGTGACGAGTTGGGCGGCCTGCTGCGGCTCCGCGATGAGGAAGAACAGCAGCAAGGCGATCCCGGCGAAAGTGAGGATCTTCTTCAGGTTCACGGTGTCCACCCCGTCCGCGTCCGCACCCGTTTGGCGCCGTTCGTGACCGTTGTACAGCACGATTCAGCACCTTGGGAGATTTGTACCGCAGCCGGGGTAGTGGACTGCACCGCCGTTCCGGGGTGACTACGCTACGTGTTCGTGACGGGCAGCAGTGAGCGCACCATCCGTTGTGTCGGAGCCCTCGTACATGACTCGAACGGGCGACTACTGCTCGTGCGACGAGCCAATCCGCCTGGTGAGGGCCTGTGGTCGATACCAGGCGGGCGCGTGGAGCCAAAAGAGACTGACGAGGCTGCCGTGACTAGGGAAGTCGCGGAGGAGACGGGACTCTCCGTCACCGTCGGCCGCCTCGTCGGCAGCGTCGAGCGACCGGCCCCGAACGGGGTTTTTTTGATCTTCGACTACGAATGCCAGGTCACGTCGGGTGTGCTCCGAGCGGGCGACGACGCATCGGATGTCGCTTGGGTCGACAGTGCGACGTTGGCCACACTTCCGACCACCGACGGGCTCCTGGAAGCGCTTTCCGAATGGAACTGGCTGCCCAGGGCCTGATCAGGGTTCACGCGATCGGGGAAGAGGCTCAACGCCAAACGAGACGTTGCCCGTGGGCCTCGGTGGTCGCCAGAGTGGTCGTCTCGACATCCGCGTCACGCACACGGATGAGCCGCAGCTCACCGCCCTCGTGTGCCGCCCACCAGACGTCTCTTCCCAAAGCCGACAAAGCGGGTACGAGGTCGAGGCCGGACCCGCTCGTGATGACGACGAGCGGTGCGTCGATCGGCTCGACCGCCTTGGCGAGGTCCGCGACCGGATCGCCGGCGACCAGGCGTGGCGGGTTCTTGCGCAGGACGCCGCAGGCCACACCGAACAGACGCAGCCGTTCCGGTTGGTCGGCCCACACACAGGCCTCCAGCCAGGCGTAGGCGTCCTCGTCCGCCAGGTCGGCGGGTGCCACCCCGATGCCGGCCTTCGCGGCCACCTTGACCGTCTTGGACAGCTTCGGCAGCACCGCGCCCGGCGCGAGCTCCAGCGCGCAGTGCAGCCCCAGCGCGGCCTTCGCGGGCCCGGCGACGAGCTGCCCGGCCTCCTGGGTCTGGTACCGGTACGAGTACTGGTCGAGGCCGAGCAGCAGGCCCGCCGTCGTCGCGGCCTCCACGAGCCCGATCGGCCCGCCCGCCTGCTTCGCCGCCGCGGCCACCGCCGGGTAGAGCAGGGCGGCGCGCCGCACCTCGTTGGTCTGGATCACCTGTGAGCTGACCAGCTTGCGGACCCGCTCTCCGCGCTCCAGCAGGAAGTCCCGGAAGAGCGGCCAGGTGCTCTCGTCCGCGCCGTAGGTCCCGCCGAGCGACGGGTAGTAGTTCGACAGCTGGTGGAACGGCTCCGCCTGCACGAGCCGATGCGCCGCCGCCAGGAGGAGTTCGCCGGAGGCGTTGTCCTCACCGGCGGCGGTCAGCAGGTCGGCGACCTCCGGATCCTCCGCAGCACGCGACGCCAGGTGTTCGTAGAGGGGCGAGATCGCTGATGCCTCCTCCGCGAACGCCCTCAGACGCTGCTGTGCCAGATCCAGAGAAGTCACTTCACTCCTTGGGTTCAGGGCGCCCCGGCTGCTCGCCACCGCGGGCCTCGCCGTAGGACTGCTTCGGCACCATGACCTTGCGCCTGAAGATGCACACGACCGTGCCGTCCTGCTTGTAACCGCGGGTCTCGACGTAAACGACGCCCCTGTCGTCCTTCGACTTGGACGGCGTCTTGTCGAGCACCTCGGTCTCACCGTAGATCGTGTCACCGTGGAACGTCGGCTTCACGTGCCGCAGTGACTCGATCTCCAGGTTGGCGATCGCCTTGCCGGAGACGTCGGGCACGGACATGCCCAGCAGCAACGAGTAGATGTAGTTGCCGACGACGACGTTCTTGCCGAAGTCCGTCGTGTTCTCCGCGTAGTTCACGTCCATGTGGAGCGGGTGGTGATTCATCGTGAGCAGGCAGAACAGGTGGTCGTCGTACTCCGTGACCGTCTTGCCCGGCCAGTGCTTGTAGATCGCTCCGACCTCGAACTCCTCGTAGTACCGACCGAACTGCACCCTGCCTCCAACTACGTGTGATCGAGATCTGCCTCAGGTGGGGAGACAGTCTGAACAGAGAGGGAGTACCCTCGGCAACCGGTGTGTGAGGATTTCCACCACCAGTGACTTCGCCCCGAGGAGGTGAGGACCCCTAAATGAGCAAGGACCCCCACCCTGCCAGTACCAAGCGCGTCCTCACCGAGGTGGCTTTCTAGATCCATCTAGAACGTTCGAGTTCCACCTGGTCAGGACGCCCGTCGCGCTTTTGCTCTGCCATGCCGGCGTGTGTACCTGGAGGAACCCGACATGCCCAGCCTGCCCTCGATCCGCGGCCGTGGCGCTCAGCAGCGTCCGACGCCGCACATCACCGTGCCGTTGTCGCACTACGTGGTCGACTGCGCGGTCTACGTCGACGGCAAGCGCTTGCCCGGTCGCTGGACGCACACCGACGCCGTCAAAGAGGTCAGCAAGCGCAAGGACGGTTTCGTCTGGATCGGGCTGCACGAGCCCGACGCCGAGCAGATCGAGGGCATCGCCGAGACGTTCGGACTGCACGAGCTGGCGGTTGAGGACGCGGTCCACGCGCACCAGCGCCCGAAGCTCGAGCGGTACGACAACACGCTCTTCATGGTGTTCAAGACAGTCCGCTACGTGACCAACGAGTCTCCCGACACCGCCAACGAGATCGTCGAGTCCGGCGAGATCATGGTGTTCCTGGGCAAGGACTTCGTCATCACCGTGCGGCACGGCAACCACTCCGGGCTGTCCAAGCTGCGCCACGTCCTCGAGGAGGACCCGGAGCGGCTCGAGATCGGTCCCGCCGCGGTGATGCACGCGATCGCCGACCAGGTGGTGGACAACTACCTCGAGGTCACCGACCACATCGAGGACGACATCGACCGCATGGAGGAACGGGTCTTCGCGCCGCGCAGCGAGGTGAGCGCGGAGCAGATCTACATGTTCAAGCGCGAGGTGGTGGAGCTGCGCCGCGCGGTGATGCCGCTCGCGAACCCGTTGCGCCGCTTGGCGGAGGGCTACACGCCGCTCATCCCCGAGCAGGTGCGCGCGTTCTTCCGCGACGTCGACGACCACCTCACCGAGGTGTCCGAGCGCGTGACCGCGTTCGACGAGCTGCTGACCACGCTGGTCGACGCGACGCTCGCGAAGATCACGCTGCAGCAGAACACCGACATGCGCAAGATCACCTCGTGGGTCGCGATCATCTCCGTGCCCACCATGGTCGTCGGTGTGTACGGCATGAACTTCGACTACATGCCAGAGCTGAAGTGGAAGTTCGGCTACCCGCTGATCATGAGCCTGGTCCTGATCGCCTGCCTCACGCTTTACCGAATATTGCGCCGAAATCGCTGGCTCTAGTCCTGGTTTCGCTCGCTTGTTCGTTGTCGAGAGGCCCTGTCATGACCAGAATCCTCACCAACATCCGCTTCTGGATCCTCGCGTTCCTGCTCTGCTGGATCACCACCGTGTTCGTGCTGATCAGCGGAACGCCCTGACGTGTACAAGCGGCTGACGAACCTCAGGTTCTGGCTGCTGGTCTTCCCGATCGGCTGGCTCGCGATGGTGTTCATCTCCATCGCGATCTGGCCGTCACCGGGCGCCGCGTCACCTGACGAGCTGGCCTCCGAGGTGACGAACGCGTTGCGGGCACACGACTTCCACCAGCTGCAGCCGTTGCTCGCGGTCGGCGGCGAGGACGTCGCGAAGTCGACCGTCGAGCATCTCGCCGGAGCCCAGGTGGACCGCGGTGGCTACCGCGACGGCGCGGTCGTCGTGGAGTACACCCGCTTTGGCACGAGTGGCGTTTTCCGGCTGCCCGTCGAGGAGCAGGACGGGCGCTACGTCGTGAACGCGGTGGTCATTCCCACGGGGTGACGTTCCAGGTGAACGGCGTCCCGTGACCTTCGCCGTAACCCAGGTTCAGCGAGACTCCGGCCGGCCAGAGCTTGAGCAGCAGCTCGAACCGGTAGTCGTCGTCCACCCGGCGCGGCTCGAACACCAGCAGTGCCAACGGTGTCGTGGGCGTCGCCTTCGCGGCCGCGTCGGCCAGCACGGCCCGGCCCATCGCCCGGTCGGCGGGTGAAACGTACTGCCACACCACGGAATGCCACACGACGGTCAGCACGTCGCGTTCGGCGCGGGCGAGCTGTTTCGCGAGCCACTCGGGACCCGCCGACTGCTCCACCTTCACCGGATCCGTCGCGGCGAGGTCCAGCGCGTCCCTCAGCCGGTTCCACCTCGTGAGCTGGTCCGCCCAGACGAAGGAGCTCAGGTGCAGCCGTCCGTCCTCTGTGGACACGTCGACCGGCTTGAGGTCGCAGCCCGCCCTGCCGACGACCCGCAACCGGTGGCTCAGATCCGCCGGCGGCCTGCCGGTCCACTCCGGGTCGAGCACCAGGAGGCTGTCCGGGTCGCCGAGCACGGTGTCGTCCAGCCGGTAGCCGACGTGGTGCGGGCGCAGGTTGAGCCCGCCGCTCGCGCCGACCTCCAGCAGCCGCACGCAGAACGGCACGTGCCGGCCGGCGGCCTTGGCGGCCTCCTGCGCGGCGACCATCAGGCCGCCGTAGAGAGGCGCGCTGCGGGCGGGTTCGTTGGTCTGCACGATCGTGGCTTGAACGCGTTGTCTCAGCAGGTCCGCGTGCTCGTTCAGGGAGGGCAGCGCGTCCTCCCAGAGCCTCGGCAGGTCCGGCTGGCCGCCGACGGACGGGTAGTGCTTCGAGAGGCCCGGCGCGCGGCCTTCGAGCACGAGCCGGTGGACGGCGCCCGCGAACCGCAGGCCGGGCACGGTGCCCTCCCGCTCCCGTTCGGAGCCCGCCATGATCTTGGTCGTGACACCGCCCCGGGTCAGGTCTGCGGCGGCGTCGTTGAGGAGTCGCTGGGTCAGCGGACTGCGGTCGCGGCATCCGTCGGCGGCCGCGGCGAACAGCTCGGCAAGCACGGTGTTGACGCTAGTGGCAGCGCTGTCCCGCGTCACCTGGAGAAAGGTTGATTACGCTGCTGGAATGCCCAGGATTCTGGCGGTGGCGGACGAAGTGGCCGAACAGCTGTGGACCGATCAGGTGTATCAGCACTCCGGCGTCGACCTGATCGTGGCCGCGGGCGATCTCCCCTTCGACTACCTGGAGTTCCTGGCCAACGCGCTGGACAAGCCGCTGGTGTTCGTCCCCGGCAACCACGACGTCGATCTTTCTGGCTACTCGAACGTGCGCGGCCTGTGGACCAAGGCGGGCGTTCCGGTCCGCTGGCCAGGTCCAGCCGGTGCGGTGAACGCCGACGAACGCGTGGTCGACGTCGCCGGCCTGCGCATCGCCGGTCTCGGTGGTTCGATCCGCTACAACAAGGGCCCGAACCAGTGGACGGAACGGCAGCAGGCCCGCCGCGCCCGCCGGGTGTCCCGGCTGGCCGGGTGGCGCAGGCTGCGGGACGGACGGGGCGTGGACGTGCTGCTGACCCACTCACCGCCGTTGGACTGCGGCGACGAACCTGACGCGCCACACCGGGGTTTCGAGTGTTTGCGCGGCTTGACCTCACGGCTACAACCCAGGTTCATGCTGCACGGGCACATCCACCCGCACGGGCATCCACGCCCGGATCGTGCTTTGGGCGCGACTCGTGTGGTCAACGTGGTGCCGTATAAGGTGCTGGACATATCGGGAGCGCGCGATGAGACGTGACACCGGTTTCCCCGTGGCGGACGCCGAGAACGACTTCCTGCGAGCCCGCCGTCAGCAGGTGATGTCGCGCTTGGCCGCCTGGCTGCGCCGCGAGCCCGACGACGTGAACATCATGCTGCCGTTCCACGAGGTGGTGGACGCCCTCGGCATGGTGTCCGAGAAGCGCCTGGGCCTGCAGTCGATCCGCCTGGACTCGATCGTGGGCAGCGTCGACCGCACCCGCGACTTCGACCGCCGCTTCCGCCCCACCTCCGGCCGCGTCCGCGAGCGCTGGCAACGCCTGGCCCTGGCCGCCCGCCGAGGCGAGAGCGTCCCGCCGATCGAGGTGTACCGGATCGGTGAGCTGCACTTCATCATCGACGGCCACCACCGCGTCTCCGTCGCGCACGCCCTGGGCCTGTCCGTGATCGACGCCTACGTGACCCAGGTGATCACGCGCGTGAACTCGTCCGGCATCCGGTACCGCGGCGACCTGATCGTGAAGGACTACCGCCGCCTGTTCCTGGACCGCGTCCCGCTCGGCGGCGAGGCCCGCGCCGCCGTCGTCCTGTCCGACCCGTGGGACTACGCCGAACTGGGCGAGCACGTCGAGGCCTGGGGCTTCCGCCTGATGCAGGACACCGGCCAGTTCCTCGACCGCGCGGAGGTAGCCCGGCGCTGGTACGCCGACGAGTACAAACCCGTCGTGGCGATGCTGCGGCAGGCCGACATGATCGGCGACCGGACCGAGACCGAGGCCTACATGTGGGTGGCGGCCGAGCGCTACCGGCTCATCCGCACGCACCGCTGGGACGCCGAGGTGATCAACGCGGTGCGGGAGCAGAACCGCGGCTGAGCGTCATGCCGAGCCCGACCACGAGCACCGGTACCACCAGCAGGTACACCACCGCGTGTCCCAGGCCTCCTACCAGCCAGAACAGCTGCGTCCCCGCCAGCGTCCCGAGGTAGCCGATCGCGGCCACCGCGGTGACGGCGTGCCGGGTGCTCCCCCAGGACGCCGCGAGGCTCAGCGCCACCGGGAACTGGCACGACAGCCCCAGCCCGGTGATCACGAACCCGGCCGGCGACACCTCCTGCCCGCCCTCCAGGAGGAACCAGACCAGCCCGAGCGCGGTGAGCCCGGCACCGGCGTTGAGCAGGTTCCGCACCCCGGCGCGCGCCGCGACCAGCCCGCCGAGGAGCCCTCCGACGGCCATCCCGAACCCGAGAGCGTGCGAACCGTTCAAGCTGACAGCACCCTCGAACCGCCACGACAGACTGGCGCGCAGAACGTCCGCCGCCACACCTGCCACGAGCGCCACCCCCGCGAGCAACAGGAAGTTGTGCGGCATCCGCGGCCTCGTGTCCTCCAGTTGCACGTCCGGCAGCAACACGGCCAGCCCCGCAGCCGCCACGAGGCTGATCACAGCCGTCCACACCAGCCGGTCGACCTGCGGCACGTGCGCGCTGATCAGCTGCGCGGTCAGCAGGCTGCCCACGAGCCCACCCAGGGCCAGCAACCCGTGACACCACGGGAGCACCAGCCGTCCGGTGTCCCGCTCCAGGCCGGCCGCGAGCAGGTTCATGGCGATGAACAACGCACCGTTCGCCAGCGCGAGTCCCACCATCGCCAGCGCGAGAACCCCGAGGCTGCCCACGAACGCCGCCCCGCCGAGCACGAGGCCGGCCGCGATCGCCGACGTGACCGCGACGGCCCGCGCACCCCACCGCCCTGCCAGCCAGGCACCCAGCGGCATGCCGAGCGGCGCCAGGGCGACGCCGAGCAGCACCACCAGCCCGACCGCGATCCCCTCACCGAGGCTGTTCGGGCTGGCGAACCGGCTGGTGAACATGCTCATCGCGAACAACCAGCTGGTGCCGACCCCGCCGTGCAGGAAGAAGTACGCGCCGAGCGCGACCCGACCCCTCATCGCTCATTCCCCCAAATGATCGCCGAGCGCCCAAGCTAGTGGCTCGGCGTGCCCGCCAGACCCGCTTCGGTGAACTCGTGATCGCACGCCGCACGTCTCGAAAACCCGCTCGCCGGAGGACCTCGTCCGTCGTTGGCGTGCGCCGGTGACTGATCTTGTTTCCGAACGCCTGATCCTGCGTCCCTGGGACACCTCCGACATCAAGGCCGTGGTCGAAGCCGAGCGCAGGCCGTCGTGGGCCTCCGACTTCCCCGCCGAGGGCGACACGGTGATCACCGACCTGATCGCCTCGAACCCGGACTGGCTCTCGCCGTTCGGGCACCGCCTGATCATCGAGCGGGCCACCGAGGAGGTCGTGGGTTCCCTGGGCCTGTTCTGGCCCCCTTCCGACGGTCAGGTGGAGATCGGCTACGGCGTGGTGCCGTCACGTCAGGGCCGCGGCTACGCCTCGGAGGCGGCCGCGGCGCTGACCTCGTTCGCGCTGACGCTGGACGACGTGAACACCGTGCACGCCAACGTGGAGCAGTCCAACCCGGCCTGCGCCAGGATGCTGGAGAAGGCGGGCTTCAGCCGGTACGACGGACCCGACGAGCTGATCAGCTACCGGCGCACCACCGGCTGATCGGGCCCGGACTCGCAGACTCGCGGACTCGCGGCTGGGCACATCGGCCCAGCCACCGTTGGCCGAGCGCCGCCCACCCGCGCCGCCCGCCCATCGCGCTTAGCCCCCACAGCCCCGCCACCGCCGGCGCATCCGACCGTCCGCCGCCGGCAACCCACCAGGCGCCGCCACGCTCACTCAGCCGAGGCCAGTCGGCCGAGCCGAAGTCGCGGCCGTGGCACGTCGAGCCGGCCGCCGTTCACCAGGCCACCGCCGCCACGCCGACCACGTTCCCGCTGTCCCTGCACGGCAACGGCCACCAGCGCACACCGTCAGCCGACCGACCCGGACCCGCGGCCATGGCACGCCGACCCGGCCGCCGTTCACCAAACCGCCGCCACGCCGACCACGTTCCCGCTGTCCCCGCACGGCAACGGCCACCAGCGCACACCGTCAGCCGACCGACCCGGACCCGCGGCCATGGCACGCCGAGCCAGCCGCCGTTCACCAAGCCACCGCCACACCGACCACGTTCCCGCTGTCCCCGCACAGCAACGGCCACCAGCGCACCGTCAACCGACCGACCCGAACCCGCGGCCATGGCACGCCGAGCCGACCGCCATTCACCAAGCCGCCACCACGCTGACCACGTTCCCGCTGTCCCCGCACAGCAAACGGCCACCAGCGCACACCGTCAGCCGACCGACCCGAACTCGCGCTCGAGCACCTCTGGCCAGTCTGCCGGCCCGAGACCGCCGGCCATGAGCACGTCACGCCAGTCCACGAGGCTCAGCTCGACGGCCTGCCACAACCGCTCGACGCTGCCCTCCGCCATCAGCACGAGCGCGGCGTGGACGCGTTCCACGTCCTGGTTCCCGGTCTCGGCGAGGGCAAGGGCCTCCAGGGCTTCGGCCGCACGGTCGCCGAAGTCGCGGCCGACGCGGTGCGCGATCCGCTCCGACACGCTCATCTGGGCGCCACCCGCGGGCTGTCCGCGTCGGGCAGCGGGCGGGCCTGGTCCAGCACCTCGTCGGTGTACTTGTCCAGCAAGCGGGTTCCGATCTGTTGCGCGTAACCGAAGATGACCGCCCACAGCAGCAGCGCGGCGGCCGACGGTATCCCGATCAGGCCGCTCGTGACACCGGCTCCGAGCGCCAGGATCCCGACCACCGCGAGGGCCGCACCGAGCATGATCTTGATCAGCGCCTGGTAGCCGATCATCACGTACGGCGAGAGCGATGGCCGGCGGCGTAAGAGCAGGACCACGGCGGCCAGCACCGCGCCGAACGAGCCGAGCACCTGCACCAGCCAGACGTCCACACCGGACGCTTTCGCCGTGCCGCCGGGGCACACCGTGGGCAGCGCGTTCTCCTTCGGGTCGACGCACAGCGGGATGATGCCCGGCTTCACGATGCCGACGACGCCCAGCACGGTGTTGATCACGAACAGCACCAGCGACGCCGCGATCAGCTTGTTGCGCAGCGCGCGCGAACCGGCGTGCGCGAAGTCCGAGTTGTCGTACGCCGCCCGCAGCGCGTCCACCACGATCGCGCGCTCCACCGCGGGCGTGAACTCCCCCGGCCGCAACGCTTCCAGGGCCCGGCGCCGCGGATCGTCGTCGTCCAGGTACTGCGCCACGCGCGCCTGCAGGCCCGGCAACCGGCCGAGAAACCCTCGCTCGGCCGAGATCGTCGCCACCTCGGCCTCGTGCAGGGCGCGCCACGCCCGTTCGATGTACCAGCCCGACCACCACGACGGCACCATGCGCCACCACGGCTCGCGATCGCTCAGCATCGCCTCCACCACCGCCGCCTGCTCCTCGGCGGTGCGGCGCCACACGTCACCCTCGGGATCAACGGGGTCCGGCGGGCCGAGCGCAGCCAGATCCGCGCGGACCCGGTCCAACCGGGACTGCACGACGAGTCGCCAGTCGGTGACTCTCGGTTTACGTTCGGCCATGTTCCGATGGTGACAGGAGGGTCTGACATTTTCCGCAGCCATCCGTGTGACGTGCGCAAACGTCACCGGAACGCCCATATCCACTTGCGCTTATATAATCCAGTAGTTATACATAACCCGTGGACGTCTTCGAGGCCGTGGCCGAACCGAACCGCCGGCACCTGCTGAGCCTGCTGGCCGAACGCGACCGCACCGCGGGCGAACTCGTCGACAGCCTGCCGACGCTGACCCAGCCCGCCGTGTCCCGCCACCTCCGCGTCCTGCGGGAAGTCGGCCTGGTCGAGGTCCGCCCGGACGGCCAGCGGCGCATCTACGCCTTGAAACCCGATGGCCTGCAACGCATCGACGACTGGATCACCCCGTACCGCCGCTTCTGGCGCGACCACCTGGCAGCCCTCGAACAGCACCTGGAGAACCGATGAACGACCTCGGCACCGTGACCACGACCGGCGACCACGCGATCCTCACGTTCGAGCGCAGGCTGCCGTTCCCGATCGACCGCGTCTGGGCCGCGATCACCGACCCGGCCGAACGCAAAGCCTGGTTCGGCGCGGGCACCGTGGAACAGCGTGAAGGCGGCGAGGTCGTCATCGAACCCGACGACCCGCCCGCCCCGATGGAGGCCAAGCGCGTCACCGGCCGCATCCTCACCTGGCAGCCGCCGGCCCAGGGGCACGCGGTGTTCGAACACGAGTGGCAGCAACGAATCGTGGAAGACAGCGTGGTGCGCTACGAGCTCAAGGCAGAAGGCGACGGCACGGTGCTGACCTTCACCCACATCGGACTGTCCGAACGCAACGCACTGGGCTTCGTCCCTGGCACGCACGCCTTCCTCGACCGGCTCACGGCGCACCTCGGCGACGAGACGCTGCCGGGCTGGAGCGAGCGCTACGCCGAAGTCGCGCCGGCGTACCCGGCCTGGAAGTGAGGCCGACTCCGTTCAGGTCTCCTGTGGATGGAAGTGTCGCCAGGCCGGGCTGACCCGGCGGCACTTCCATCCGCCGGGCTCAGGCGGTCTGCGAGGGCTCCACCAGCGCACGGAGCCGGGGAGGCATCCTCTTCTCCAACCCGTACGGTTCGAGGTGGGCCTGCAGCACGCCCGTGAACGCCCGCTCCACCGAAGCGGTGTCCCAGTTGTCGCTCTCCAGAATCGGCTGCTTGAAGTACGGCTGCCCCACGATGTGGAGCTGACGCCCGTTGCAGCGGATGACCTGGCCGGTGATGCCCTCCGCGCGGTCCGAGAGCAGGAACAGCACCAGCGGCGCCACCTTGCCCGGCGTGCGGTCCGCCGGAATGGCGCGCAGCGAACGTTCCGACTTCCACACCATCCGCGTGTGCGCGACCGGGCAGACGGCGTTCACGCGGATGCCTTCCGACTCCAGGTCGAGGGCCCACGAGTAGCTCAACGACGCCACGGCGCCCTTGGTCGCCGAATAGGTGGCGAGTTTGCGCTGGCCGAAGGAGGCGCCGGAGGAAATGTTGATGATGGAACCGCCACCGGACGAACGCATCGCCCGCATGGCCGCGATTCCGACGTAGATGACGCCGAGGACGTTCACCTCGACGACGTGCTTGATCGTCTCGGGGTCGTCCTCCCAGGGCAGCGTCTCGTAGTTCAGCCCCGCGTTGTTCACCAGACCGTCGACGCGGCCGAATTCGTCGACGCACAGGTCGACGATCTTCTGCGCCTCGCTCGGGTCCGCGACCGTGTGGTTCGAGGCGACGGCACGACCGCCGTACCCGCGGATGTGCTCGGCCACCCGCTCCGCGAGGTCACCGTCGTTGTCGTTCACCACGACCGATGCGCCGGCCAGGGCTGCGTGCATCGCGTAGGCCTCGCCGAGTCCTCGGCCCGCCCCCGTGATGACGACCGCTTTTCCGTCCAGGATCCCCATTGCACGCTCTCTTTCATCTTCGGCGGCGGTTCCCCGGAACCCCCCTGTGGTCCTGTAGCCGCCTTCGACAAGCGTGCGGACTATCCGGAGCGGCGAAGAACATGTTTCGTTGAGACGTCGCTGCCGAGCGCCCAATGGCTACCTGAGTTCGGCCCGGCAGATAGTGCCGCGCTAATCAGTCCCAAGTATGTGGAGGCTTTAGTCCTAACCCGATCGAGTGACAAAAACGGGCCGCCCTCCCGCGAGGGGAAGGCGGCCCGCAAAACGAGAATTCACCGTTCCGTGTAAGTCAGGTTCCTGCCGCTGGACGGGTCGAAGAGCTGCACCTTGTCCGCGTCGAACCAGATGTCCGCCGAGGCGCCCTCCACCGCGCCGGACGCCGACGACAGGCGCGTCACGAGCGAGATGCCGTCACCCGGCACGTCGTCCGCTCCCGCGTCCGCCGCGAGCTCCTGGAGCTCGGCCGAGGCCGCCTGCTCGCCCGTGAGGTTGAAGTAGGCGTACTTGTCCGACCCCATCGACTCGAGCACGTCCACCTGCGAGGTGAACTTGCCGCCCGCCGACAACGCGGCGGCGTCGACCAGTGCCGCGTCCTCGAAGTGCTCCGGGCGGATGCCCATGATCACCTCGCGCGGCGCGTCCGCGCTCTCCACCAGCTGCCGCACCCGGTCCGTCAGCGTGACGTCGCCGAGGACCGACCGCAGCGCGCCGTTCTCCAGCGTCGCCGGCACGAAGTTCATCGACGGCGAGCCGATGAAGCCCGCGACGAAGAGGTTGGCCGGCTGGTCGTAGAGGAACTGCGGTGCGCCGATCTGCTGCACGACACCGCCGCGCATGACCACGACCCGGTCGCCGAGGGTCATCGCCTCGGTCTGGTCGTGCGTCACGTACACCGTGGTCGTGCCCAGCTGCTTCTGCAGGCGCGACACCGAGGTGCGCATCTGCACGCGGAGCTTGGCGTCCAGGTTGGACAGCGGTTCGTCCATGAGGAACGCCTTGGGGCTGCGCACGATCGCGCGGCCCATCGCCACGCGCTGCCGCTGGCCACCGGACAGGTTGGACGGTTTGCGGTCCAGGTGCTGCGTGAGATCCAGGATCTCCGCGGCCTCCTGCACCTTGCGCTCGACCGTGGCGTTGTCGACCTTGGCCAGCCGCAACGGGAAGGCCATGTTCTCCTTCACCGTCATGTGCGGGTAGAGCGCGTAGGACTGGAACACCATCGCGATGTCGCGGTCCTTGGGCGCCTTCTCGTTGACGCGCTGCCCGCCGATGCGCAGCTCGCCGTCGGTGATGTCCTCCAGACCCGCGATCATGTTGAGCGTCGTGGACTTCCCGCAGCCGGACGGTCCGACCAGGATGATGAACTCGCCGTCGGCGATCTCGAGGTTGACCTCCTGCACGGCCAGAGCGCCGTCGGGATACCTCTTGGTCACCTGATCCAGAACGATTTCTGCCATTAGCAACTCACCCCTTGACGGCGCCGGAGGTCAGGCCGGCGACGATCCGGCGCTGGAAGAACAACACGAAGAGGATGATCGGGATGGTGATCACGACGGCGGCCGCCGCGATCGATCCGGCCGGGTCCTCGAACTGCGAGCTGCCGGTGAAGAACGACAGCGCCACCGGCACGGTCCGCGACTGCTCGGTCGAGGTGAGCGAGATCGCGAACAGGAAGTCGTTCCAGCAGAAGATGAACACCAGGATCGCCGTCGTGAACACACCCGGCGCGGCCAGCGGCGCGATGACGCGACGGAACGCCTGCCCCGGCGTCGCACCGTCCATCTTCGCCGCCTTCTCGAGCTCCCACGGGATCTCGCGGAAGAACGCCGACAGGGTGTAGATCGCGAGCGGCAGCGCGAACGTGATGTACGGCAGGATCAGGCCGGGCCACGTGTCGAACAGGCCGAGCGAGCGCTCGATCTCGAACAACGGCGACACCAGCGAGACCTGCGGGAACATCGCGATCAGCAGCGAGACGCCCACCAGCAGGTTCTTGCCGGGGAAGTCCAGCCTGGCGATGGCGTAGGCGGCCATCGTGCCGAACACCACGGCGATCGCGGTCGCGATGATCGCGATGCCGATGGAGTTGACCAACGCCCTGGTGAACTCGGACGTCGAGAAGATGTTCTGGTAGTTCTCCAGGCTCCACTCGCGTGGGATGAAGTTGCCGTCCGCCAGCGTCTTCGACGACTTGAACGACAGCGACACGATCCACAGCACCGGGAACAGCGCGTAGATCACGACGACCGCGTTGAGCAGGCCCCAGCCCCACTTCTTGCCGGTGGTGTCCGCTCCTCCGATGCCTGCCATCAGCGCTTCCCTCCGTCGTCACTGCCGGGGGCAGCGGTGCCGAAGAGCTTGATGAACACGAACGCGATGATCGCGACCATGATGAAGATCAGCACGGACATCGTTGATCCGATACCGAGGTTCAAGCCCTTGATCAGGTTGTTGTAGGTCAGCATCGACACCGACGACGTGCCCTGCGAACCCGCGGTGAGCACGAAGAGGTTGTCGAAGATCCGGAACGCGTCGAGCGTGCGGAACAGCAGTGCCACCAGGATCGCCGGCTTCATGATCGGCACGGTGATCTTGATGAACCGCTGCCACCCGCTCGCGCCGTCCATCGCGGCGGCCTTGAGCAGGTCGTCCGGAACGAGCGCCAGACCGGCCATCAGCAGCAGGGCCATGAACGGCGTGGTCTTCCAGATCTCCGCGAGACCCACGACCATCAGCGCGGGGATCTTCTCCGTGAGCACGGGATCGCCACCGAGCGCCTCTGCGAGGTAGCCGGTGCCGGGCGTCCAGGCGAAGCGCCAGGAGAACGCGGCCACGACCGTGACGATGCCGTACGGGATCAGCGTCGTGGTGCGGACGATGCCGCGACCGACCAGTGCGCGGTGCATGATCAGCGCGAGCGACATGCCCAGCACCAGTTCGACCGCGACCGTGACGACGGTGAGCAACACCGTCACCCACACCGCGTTCCACCAGTACGGGCTGCTGAGCACGGTGATGTAGTTGTCGAACCAGATCCACTCGGTGCGGTCCGGGAACTTCAGGTCGAACCGCTGCATCGACAGCAGCAACGAGTAGAGGATCGGCCAGCCGGTCACCGCGACCATGGTGATCGCGGCGGGCGCGCAGAGCAGCCAGCCGAGCCTGCGCTCGGCCCGCTTTCCCTCGCTCAGCGCGACTTTCTTCTTCCTGGGGGCGACGGATTCCGGCGCTGTCCCACCGGCTTTCGCCGTGTCCTCCGTGGTCGCGCGACTCACGGCAACACCCCCTTGGAGTCGAGAGCGTCCTGCAGTTCCTTGCGCAGCCTGTCCGCCGTGGCCTGCGGGTCGATGCTCGCGGGCGGCGACAGGATCGTGGAGATGACCGTCGAGACGTTCTGGTAAGCGGGCGTGCGCGGCCGCACACTCGCGTTCTTCAGCGTCTCCTTGATGTCGTCGCGCATCGGGTACGCCTCGGCCATCTCCGGCTCGTCGTAGACGGCCTCGATGGTCGGCGGCACACCGTCCTTGAGGGCGGCGAGCTTCTGGCTTTCCGCACCGCGCAAGCACAACACCGCGTCGAACGACTCGTCCGCGTGCGTGGTGTAGTTGCTGACGGCGTAGTTGATCCCGCCGACGGTGACCTTGGCTGCGTCACCACTGACCGTGGGGTACGGCGCCCACTTGAAGTTCTTCGCGAAGTCCGGCTTCTTCTGTGCCGCCGCGTAGACGTACGGCCAGTTGAGCTGGAACGCCGCGTTGCCACCCTCCATGGCGAGGCGCGCGTTGTCCTCGGCCGCGTTGGAGAACGACGGGTCGATCGCCTTCGACGTGGCGAGCTTCTTCAACGCCGCCAACGCTTGCACGGCCTTGTCGTCGACGATGGCCTTGGTGCCGTTCTCGTCGAGGATGGTGCCGCCGTTGGAGTTGACGAGGGTGTTGTACAGCACGACGAGCCCCTCGTACTGCTTTCCCTGCCCCACGATCTGGCCGGGCTTCCCTTCCGCCACCAGCGCCTCGGCCATGGAGATCATCTCGTCCCACGTCTTCGGCGGCGTGGGCACGAGGTCGGAGCGGTACCAGAGGAGCTGGACGTTCGTGTTGTCCGGCGCTCCGTACAGCTTGCCCTCGTAGGTTGCCGTGTCGAGCGGCGTCTTCAGCGTGCCGCTTTCCACCTGCGACTTGACGGAGCCGGTGAACTCCTTGATCCAGCCCGCCTTCGCCAGTTCCGCGGTCCACGTGACGTCGAGCCCGAGCACGTCCATGCTGTCGTCTTCCGCGGCCAGTCTGCGCACCATCTGCTCGCGCTGACCGTCCGCCTCACGCGGCAGCTTGTTGTAGACGATGTTGTAGCGCCCGCCGGCCTTCGCGTTGCAGCTGTCGACGATGGCCTGGAAGTTCTCCTGCGGATATTTGTAGACGTTGACGGTGATGCCGCCGTCGCCCGACCCGCACGCCGTGAGCGTTCCTGCCGCGAGTACCGCGGCTCCCACTCCGGCGGCAAGTCGATAGCGCCGTGTCGCACCCATCGGCCCTGCCTCCTTCCCGACTACACGGAGGAGCCAGACCGCAGCGCCCGGCACCTCGTCGTGCCACCGGCCGCACCGGGCGGACCGGTCAAATGAACCTAGGCCTGGTGATCAGGAGCCGCAACCAAGGGAAGCAACGATTCAGAACCAATGCACTTTTCGGCGTCTCAATTGCCGGGGTTCACGGGCCGCATCGCGAGCTTCGCGAGCAGGTCACGGCCCTTTTCGGCCGATTTCGGATGGCAGAGCACGTCATACCGCCCCGCGACGAGCTGACTGGCCGACTGGAAGTCCCGCTTGCCGCGCGCCGACCCGTACCCGACCGCCGCGAACACGAGACCGAAGAACACACCGGTGATCAGACCGGTCAGCACCGGCCCCACCGTCACTCCCGGCTCCGGGCTGAACAACGTCAGCAGCAGACCCACGAACAGACCGAACCAGGCACCGCTCGCGGCACCGGTCATGAGCACGCGGCTCCAGGTGAGCTTGCCGGTGATGCGTTCGACGAGCATCAGGTCGACACCGACGATCATGACGTCCTGCACGGGGAAGTCCTCGACCGCGAGGAAGTCGACCGCGCGCTGCGCCTCCTCGTACGTGGCGTACGAGCCGATCGGCCACCCCGTCGGCGGGGTGGGCAGGCGGGGCGGGACGCCTGGCCGGTTCGGGTTGGCGAACGGACTCGTCACAGGGACCACCTCTGTCGGACGCGCTGATCGTTCCATCCTGCCAGTGCCCGTTGCGGAGTGCCGAGACGCCTACGGGTGTTTTGCCGCTATCCCCGACTCCAACAGTGGGAGTGCCCCCTGGGCGAGCGCGCGAACCTCCGCCCACTGCGAGGCGTCCACGAGCGCGTCCACGTGCCACACCGGGCTCGGCCCGCTCATCGCGTCGAGCAGCCGGTCGAGACGAGCGAGCGCGACCTCGGCCTCGGCGCTGATGGTCAACGGCCCCTGGCGAGCGTCGTCGAACTCGAGGGCGAGCTCGTCGGCCGACGGCGCGGTGCCGATCGACTCGAGCCACGCGCGCTGGACGTCGGCAGGCATCGCCAGCCGGCGTACGCAGTCCTTCAGCCACTCTTCCCTCGACGCGGGCCCGGTCCTCAGCCACCGCTCGACGTGCGCCACGGCCTCGGCCACCTGCTGATGATCGACCGGTGGTTCGTCGTCCGCCTCGACGCGGAACGGCAGCCGGCCGGACGGGAACGTGTCGATCTGGATCTCCGCCCCGTCCCGCGCACGCGTGATCACCCAGACGTTGTCGTCGTCGTTCGGGTTCGGCACCGCCAAGTGCTCGATCCGCAGCCGGCGGACTTTCCGCCGCAGGGCCGCGAACAGCTCGTCGACGGGGCCTCCCGTCACGTCGGACGCGGCCCACGGCACGCCTGGATACGACCGCACGATCAGTCCTCCTCTTCGAACACGACCACGTGGTCGTCGTCGCGGTGCGGCCGGAAGAACCGCCAGCTCTCGTCACGCACCGAACCCGCCCTGAGCGCCTCGATCCGCAGGCCGTCCGAGAGAGCCACCGTCAGGTCACCCCGCTCAGTCACCTCGACCGACGTCACGACGATCCGTTCGCCCGCCAGGTGTGCGGTCAGCTCCCCCGCCCGGACGTCGAACCTGTTGGCGCCCCGCACGTCCCAGTCGAAGTCACCGTCACCGGTCCAGTCCGGTCCTGGCACGTAGATGTGGGACGACCTGGTGACGAGCCGATCCCCACATGTCACCCGCCACGGACATTGCAGGTGCAGTGCGTACTCACCGATCTCACGAGTCCCACCTCGGTGGTCGGTCACCTCGCGGTACGGGCCGAACCCCAGCCAGACGAGGTCGCAGGCACGCCCGATGTGGAGCCATCGCTCACCGATCAGCTCTGCCGTGGACCGTCGTGCTGCCTCGATCACGGACAGCGCGACCCCGGTCGGGTCGTCACTCACCAGGGCAGTGTCGCCGTGTCCACGTCACCTGGGAAACGCAATTTCGAACCGGTGCGCGAACGCCCGGTACGACCGCGCGTGGACGTCCACTTTGTCCGCCACCCGCTCACGTTCCTTCTTCAGCACCTCGCCGGCCGCACGGGCGTTCCCGTTCAGCACATGAATGATCGCCAGCTTCCGCGCCCGTTCGAAGTCCAGCAACGACTCCGGCTTGCCGACGAGTTCGCGGGACAGCGCGTCCCACTTGGCGTGCTTGTCGATGTACGGCACACCGTGCTTCACCACAGCACCCACCAGCGACGAAGCCACCCCCGCGTGGTCGCCGCCCGGCTCGAAGACCCACCGCCAGACCGGCTTCTCCCCCATCAGGTAGCCCACCGGCACGGACACGACGGGCGTCCCGGGAATGCCGACGCCGAGCGCGCGGCAGACCTCGTCGTACCGGCGGAAACAGACCCCCACCAACGGGGTGACGTCGAGTGAGCCCGCCAGGCCGAAACCGAGCCATCCGAAGGCGCCGTCACCGCGGTCCTGCAGCCAGACGTGGCCGCGGCGGACGAAGCCCGTCGGTCGCAACGCGGTGTCCACAGCTACGAGCACGTCGGTTTTCAGAGAGGGCCTCACTCACGAGAGAGTGCCAGGGCGAGCCGCATCCCGCCCGGCAACCTCAGCCGGGCTGGAGGAACTCCAGGGCCTCGAACTCGCTCCCGGCCTGCCTCATCGCCTTGAACCTGCCGTCGTGCACCGAGCGGGCGAGCACGTTCCAGTCGTCGTCGCAGTGCAGGAGGTGGAAGTCGTCGCCGTACCTGGCCACGACGAATCCGGTGGCTGTCGAGGTGCCCCTGGGTCGCTGCGCCGGGCCGGCCAGGGCGAACGAGAGCACCTCGGCGCCGTCCAGTTCGTGAGGCGGCTGCCGGGGCGTTTCACGGCCGGCCAGGCTCTCCTGGTGGTTCGTGGCCATGACCAACCGGCCGTCCGCGTGCTCTGCGCGGTTCGTCGAAGTCACCTCGCGTGCAGAGACGCCGCTGCACGCGATGTACCCCGTCCTGTCCGGGCTTTCCAGCGCCAGCCACAGCTGGAACTTGAACGGCAGGTCGCGGAACTCGTCGTACTCGCGTTCCTCGGCCAGGCGCAGCACCACGTCGG
The DNA here is from genome assembly GCF_033949945.1 of Lentzea miocenica. Lineage (NCBI taxonomy): Bacteria > Bacillati > Actinomycetota > Actinomycetes > Pseudonocardiales > Pseudonocardiaceae > Lentzea > Lentzea miocenica. Next base: position 43,420 of record NZ_JAXAVW010000042.1, on the reverse strand, counting down.
GGTAGCTCGTGCCCAGCCTGATCAGCCGGACGTCGACGAACAGCAGCATCACGCCGCTCGCCTTGCTGTACATCCTCAGCTCGGAATGGCCGACGCCGTAACTCCACAGCTGGAAGGACATACCGGTACGCCACGGAAGCTCGTGCATCTACAACTCCCCCAGGCTCAGTGCAACACCGGCGCCAGGAACTTCGCCAGCGCGTCCACCGCCTGCGAGGGTACGTCGTCGAGGTGCTCGGTGAGCTGCAAGAGGAGTCGCCCGCCGCCCAGGTCGGTGACCGAACGACACGGTGCGGTGACGCAAACCTCTTGCACGCCACCCAAAGCAGCGACTTGGCGCGGGCCGAGCAGCGTTGCCCAGTGCGGACCGCGGGCCAACTCCGCGGCCATGAAAAGAGATTCGTCGAGGCCCACGCCCACGGCGACCTCGTGCGCGGTCCGCACTCCCACGCGGTCCAGGGTGATCCAGCCGCCCGACGCGCGCAGCAAGGACGCTCCCGAGCGAAACTTCGACACCCAATCTTGTTGCACGGCATGGGAAATCCAGCCACCGAACAACGAGCGGGACGCGGTGACCACGACCTGGTGCGGGAACGCGGGGTCGTCCTTCAGCAGGATTTCGGCGCACCAGCCGTCTTCGACCAGCGGCAGGCCCTGGAAGTCGAGCTGGACGAGTTGCACGCGCAGGAAAGAAGGCAGCTCCGTCAGTGCGGCGTGCCACGACGAAGGGGTGAAGTCACCCGAAGAGAGCAACAGGCGGGCATAACCCGGTGGACCCCAGGGCGTTGTGTCAGATGGCATGTAGTCACGGGCCACCGACACGAGCTCCTCCACCGATGCCGGGCAGAGGGGTGCGAGCAGGTCGGTGAACACGGCGCCGAACCAGGTGGCCAGCGCGGGACGGTCGACGGCGGTGAACGTGTCCAGCTCCAGGCGGACGACGTGCGGCGGCGACACAGGTCTCGGAAGCGTCAGATCTGTGCTCAAAGTGAGCGAACCTTAAGGCCCCCAGGCAAAAACCGTTAGGGGCCACTCTCGTGAAAGAATGGCCCCTAACGGGGGAACGTCGAGCCGAGTCTCAGCCGCGTGACTGGTAGTCGCGGAGCAGGCCGCGGGAGATGATCGTCTTCTGGATCTCCGACGTGCCTTCGCCGATCAGCAGGAACGGCGCCTCGCGCATCAAGCGCTCGATTTCGTATTCCTTGGAATAGCCGTAGCCGCCGTGGATGCGGAACGACTCCTGCGTCACCTCGGCGCAGTATTCGGACGCGATGAGCTTGGCCATGCCGGCCTCGACGTCGTTGCGCTGGCCCGAGTCCTTCAGCCGCGCGGCGTTGACCATCATCAGGTGCGCCGCCTCGACCTTGGTGGCCATCTCGGCGAGCTTGAAGGCGATGGCCTGGTGCTCGGCGATGACCTTGCCGAACGTCTTGCGCTGCTGGGAGTACTCGATCGCGAGCTCGAAGGCGCGGATCGCGATGCCGCACGCGCGGGCGGCCACGTTCACGCGGCCCACCTCGACGCCGTCCATCATGTGCCGGAAGCCCTGGCCCGTGACGCCGCCCAGCACCTGGTCGGCGGCGATCTCGAAGCCGTCGAACACCATCTCGGTGGTGTCGACGCCCTTGTAGCCCATCTTGTCGATCTTGCCGGGGATCGTGAGGCCCGGCAGGACCTCTCCGTAGCCCTCTGGCTTCTCGACCAGGAACGTCGTGAGGTTCTGGTGCGGCTTCTCGGCACCCTCGTCGGTCTTCACCAGCACCGCGGTCAGGTTCGACGTGCCACCGTTCGTCAGCCACATCTTCTGGCCGTTGATCGTGTAGCCGGAGTCACCGCGAACAGCCCGAGTGCGGATCGCCGCGACGTCGGAGCCGAGTTCGGGCTCGGACATGGAGAACGAGCCGCGCACCTCGCCGGCGGCCATCCGCGGCAGGTACTTCTCCTTCTGCTCGGGCGTCCCGTGCTGCTTGAGCATGTGCGCCACGATGAAGTGCGTGTTGATGACACCGGAGACGCTCATCCAGCCGCGCGCGATCTGCTCGACGACCAGCGCGTAGGTCAGCAGGGACTCGCCGAGGCCGCCGTACTCCTCCGGGATCGTCAGGCCGAAGAGGCCCATCTCCTTCATGCCCTCGACGATGTCGGCGGGGTACGTGTCGCCGTGCTCCAGCGTCTGGGCGTGCGGGATGATCTCCTTGTCCACGAACGTGCGGACGGTCGCGAGGATTTCTTCCTGGATGTCCGTGAGACCCGCGGTCTGGGCGAGGCGCGCCATCGCACTTCCCTTCCAAGGCTTTGGTTACCGGCGAGTATGGACCGGTTAACGCCCGTTTGCGACCGCGGTGTGCTCTCCGCAACACAGCAGCGCCCGCTGTACCGAAACAGCATCCCTGACAGGTGTAATCGCGCACCCACACGCGACGAACTCAGAGTGCGGACTTTAAGATCCCGCCTCACCACATCTAGGGGGGACCGCATGACCTACGACCCGTACAACCCGAAGCAGCCGGGCGATCCGTACGGCCAGCAACAGCCCTACGGACAGCAGCAGCCCTACGGCCAGCCCGGCCAGCCCGGCCCGTACGGCCAGCAGCCGATGTACGGCGGTTACGGCTACGCGCCGCCCAAGTCTCAGACAAACGCGATCCTCGCGCTCGTGCTGTCGTGCGTGGGTCTTGCCACCTGTGGCGTGACGGCGATCGTCGGCGTCATCTTCGGCCACATCGCGATGGGGAAGATCAGGCGGGGCGAGGAGGACGGCCGCGGCATGGCGCTCGCGGGCGTGATCGTCGGTTACGTCGTCATCGCCGGCTGGCTGCTCTACGCCGCGATCATCATCATCGCGATCGTCGCAGCGGCAAATCAGGGCTACAACTAGCGGGAAAGAGCTCAGCCCGCGAGGGCGATCTCCAGCGCGCCTCCGCAGTGGCGGCAGACGTCGGCGAACACGTGGACGTCGGCATCGCATCCCGGGCAGCTGCGGAAGCTGCGCTCGAGCAGGTCGTCTTCGCGGCGTTTGAAAAGCCGCAACCGTCTGCCCGCCTTGCCGTTACTCGAATGTGACATGCCCCAGAGCATGCCCCCACCGAGGGGGCGGACCGCAAACTTCGGTGACGGATTGTGCGCCACTTCACCCGTTTTGAACGCAACCTGTGACGGTCGAACACGTCCAGTAACAATTGGGGTGAAGTAGCGCACAATCCGTAACGGATTTGAACCCCGATCAGTCCTCCGGCGGAGACCAGACGTTCGACCGCGACATGCCCGCGGCGCGCCCCTTGCCGGAGATCACCAGAGCCATCTTCCGCGACGCCTCGTCGATCATCTCGTCGCCGAGCATCACCGCGCCGCGCTTGCCGCCCGCCTCGGACGTGAAGTACTCGTACGCGTCGAGGATGTTCTCTGCGTGGTCGTAGTCGTCCTGCTTCGGGCTGAAGACCTCGTTGGCCGCGTCGATCTGGCCGGGGTGCAGCACCCACTTGCCGTCGAAGCCCAGCGCCGCGGAACGACCGGCGACGCGCTTGTAGCCCTCGACGTCGCGGATCTGCAGGTAGGGGCCGTCGATGGCCTGCTTGTCGTGGGCCCGCGCGGCCATCAGGATCCGCATCAGGATGTAGTGGTAGGCGTCGCCGACGTCGTAGCCGGGCGGCTGCTCACCGACGACCAGCGACTTCATGTTGATCGACGCCATGAAGTCCGCCGGGCCGAAGATGATCGTCTCGACGCGCGGGGACGCGGTGGCGATCGCGTTGACGTTGTTCAGGCCCAGGGCGTTCTCGATCTGCGCCTCGATGCCGATCTTGCCGACCTCGTAGCCCATCGTCTTCTCGATCTGGGTGATCAGGAAGTCGAGCGCGACGATCTGCTCGGGCGTCTGGACCTTCGGCAGCATGATGCAGTCGAGGTTCGCACCGGCGCCCTCGACGACCTCGGTGACGTCGCGGTAGGTCCACTCCGTCGTCCAGTCGTTGACGCGGACGACGCGGGCCTTGTCACCCCAGCCGCCCTCGTTGAGCGACGCGACGATGGTCTTGCGGGCGTCCGGCTTGGCCAGCGGGGCGCAGGCGTCCTCCAGGTCCAGGAACACCTGGTCCGCCGGCAGCGTGCGCGCCTTGTCGATCATCTTCTGGCTAGAACCGGGGACCGCCAGACACGAGCGACGGGGACGCTGCTGGTCGACCACTGGAGTACCTCCTCGTACCGGCCGGTAACTATGTGCGCCACAGTGGCACGCATCATCTCCGGGCGCATATTCGCTGAGTCCCGTTTCACAAAGCCTGGCAGGCTGAACCGGTGGAGATCACTCGAGTCCTCGATGCGGCGCTGCGCAAAGCGGCGGCCGTCTGGATCACCTCACCCGGCCACGAACCCCGTCTCGTGCACGCACACTGGCGTGACGACGCCCTGTGGGTCGTCACCGGCGGCTCGGAACAACAGGTGCCGGGCTTGAGCGACCAGGCCCAGGTCACCGTCACCGTCCGCTCCCCCAGCACGCACTCGCACCTCATCGACGCCGAGGCCGTCGCGCACCTGACCGAGCCCGACGAGGAGACGACGCAGGCTTTGAGGACGGCGCGGCTCAACACCAAACCGGAGTGGGAAGTGGTGTACCGGCTGGAGTTCAGCGCATGATCACCGTCCCGGCAGGCTTCGGCGAGGGCCTCGGCGACGGCGCGGAGGAATGGGTGGCGCGACTGCCGAGACTCGCCACCAAGGCGTGTGCACGCTGGCGGCTGACCCCGGACGGCGCGCTGATGAACGGCTTCTGCGCGGTCGTCCTCCCGGTCCGCCGGGCCGACGGACACCCGGCCGTGCTCAAGCTGAGCTGGGTCGACGAGGAGACCAGGCACGAGCCGCTGGCGCTCAAGCTCTACGACGGCAACGGTGCTGTGCGCCTGCTCGACCACGACGAGGAACTGGGTGCGCTGCTGCTCGAACGCCTCGACCCGCACTCCCTCGACGACGAACCGATCGACCTGGCCGTCGGCGTGATCGGTGAACTGCTGCGCCGCCATCGCGCGATCCAGGCTCCGAACGAGCTCCGACGGTTCGAGAACGACCTGGAAGACCATCCGGCGGTGCCTCGCAAGCTGCTCGACGCCGCCCGCGAGGCCGGCACCAGGCCGATGGGCACGACGCTGGTCAACGAGGACCTGCACTACGAGAACGTGCTGCGCGGCGACCGGGAACCGTGGCTGGTGATCGACCCGAAACCGCTGTCCGGCGATCCCGAGTACTGCATGATTCCGTTGCTGTGGAACAGGTTCGACGAGCTGGACGACCACCGGGGACTCGACGACCGGTTCCTCGCCCTGTGCGACGCCGGCGAACTGGACATCGCGAAAGCACGGGACTGGACGTTGCACCGCGCGGTCGTGAACTGGATCTGGTGCCTGGAAGAGGACATCGAGGACATGGCGGTGATCTGCGCCGAGATCGCCCGGTGGGCGGTCAGAACCTGATCTAGCCTGGTGATGTGGTGGCTGTGAACCGGATCTACATCGCCCAACTGGCCGGACTTCCCGTCTTCGGCCCCGATGGCGAACCCATCGGCAAAGCCCGTGACGTCGTCATCAGCCTCCGGATCGACCGGCAACCACCGCGCGTGCTCGGCATGGTCGTCGAGTTGGTGACGCGCCGGCGGATCTTCGTGCCGATGCTGCGGCTCACCTCGATCGAGCCGAACGCGGTCACGCTCGCGACGGGATCGGTGAACCTGCGCCCGTTCCACCAGCGCGTCAACGAGGTGCTGGTGATCGGCGAGGTGCTGGACGCCAGGATCCAGCTCGAGGACGGCGGCACGGCGGTCGTCGTCGACGCCGCGATGGAACTCACCCGCACCCGCGACTGGAGGATGGTCCGCGTCGCCGTCCGGCAGCGCACCGGCCGGTTCAGCCCCAAGGGCCCGGTGCAGGTGTTCCGGTGGGAGGACATCGGCGGCCTGAGCGTCAACGAGATCGCCGGTCAGCCCCAAGGCGCACAGCAACTGGTGGCGGTGTTCGAAGGCATGCGCGCGGCAGACGTCGCGAACGCGATGCACGAGCTGCCACCCAAGCGCCGCTACGAGGTCGCGGACGCGCTGGACGACGAACGACTCGCGGACGTCATCGAGGAACTGTCCGAAGAGGACCAGAAAGACGTCTTGGCGCACCTGGACGAGGAACGCGCCGCGGACATCCTCGAAGCGATGAACCCGGACGACGCCGCCGACCTGCTCGCCGAACTCTCCGAGGGCACCAAGGACCGGCTGCTGGAACTGATGGAACCCGAGGAGTCCGAACCGGTCCGGCGCCTGCTCGAGTACTCGTTCGACACGGCCGGCGGTCTAATGACGCCGGAGCCGATCATCCTCACCCCGGACGCGACGATCGCGGAAGCGTTGGCACGAGTGCGAAATCCCGACCTCACCCCGGCACTGGCGTCGATGGTCTTCGTGTGCCGCTCGCCCTCCGCGACGCCGACCGGCCGCTACCTCGGCTGCGTGCACATCCAACGCCTGCTGCGCGAACCGCCGTTCGACCTGGTCGCCGGCGTGCTCGACACCGACATGGCGCGCCTCTCGCCGAACGCCTCACTGAGCGACGTGACGCGCTACTTCGCGACCTACAACCTGGTGTGCGCCCCGGTGCTCGACGAGGCCGAGCACCTGCTCGGCGCGGTCACCGTGGACGACGTGCTGGACCACCTGCTGCCGGACAACTGGCGCGAGACGGGACTGAGCCATGCCTGAACTGCTGCCTCGGCGCAGACTCGACCAGCCGCGCGAGCCCCGCGGCTTCCGCTTCTCGATCGACCCGGACAGGTTCGGCCAGCTCTCCGAACGACTGGCGCGCTTCCTCGGCACCGGCAAGTTCCTGTTCTGGCAGACGCTGCTCGTCATCGCCTGGATCACGACGAACCTCGTCGCGGTGTCGCTGCGATGGGACCCGTACCCGTTCATCCTGCTGAACCTGGCGTTCTCGACGCAGGCCGCCTACGCCGCGCCGTTGATCCTGCTCGCGCAGAACCGGCAGGACGACAGGGACCGGGTCTCGCTGGAGGAGGACCGGGCGCGGGCGGCGCAGACGAAGGCGGACACCGAGTACCTGGCGCGCGAACTGGCCGCGGTGCGGCTGGCACTCGGCGAGGTGGCGACGCGTGACTTCATCCGCAACGAACTGGACAAGCTGGTGAAGGAGCAGAACAACCGCAAGAAGGTCCGGCCGTGACGGTCGAGGAGTTCGGCGACGTCGTGGCGTTGTGGTGGGTGAAGGAGAAGTCCGCCGGTGACGTCGTGTTCGCCGCCTGCGACCTGCTGATGGAGGACGTCCCGGCACCCTCGCTGGCCGTGCTGGCGGCGGTGTCGCTGCGGCAGGCCGACGTCGAGGTGCCGATCCGGCTGCGGGACGTGCTGCCGGAGCTCGGACTGGAGTGGCACGACAGGGGCACCATCGCGGCGAGGGAAGCGGCGTTGCGAGCCATGTCCCGGCGCACGCTCACCGGGGAACTCGCGCCGAGAGACCTGACGAGATGGGTGCACCGGAAGTTCGGGCACGACTGCATCGAGCTGGCCGACGAACTCGCGGGGCTGGACGACGTCTACGACGTCCTGGACGCCACCGGCGGGACCGAGGCCGATGTGGACGAAGAGGTGTTCGCCGAGGTGCGCCGCATCACGTCCTGATCTGTCCACTCGCGACCAGGTCCGCCAGGACCTCGTGGATCGCGGGAGCCGTCTCGACGTGCTCGCGGTACTCATCCCACGTCACATAGGTGAGCTCGGCGATCTCACTGGTGGGCTGCGGCACGCCCAGCAGCGAAGCCGTGAAACAGGTCATGTCGACCATCGCGCCCTCGCCCTCCCCGTAGGCGGGAGCGACGTAGCGCTTGAGCACAACAGGCTGCGCGAGCTCGACTCCGAGCTCCTCCCGGACCTCCCGGCGCAGAGCGTCCTCAGGGGACTCCCCGGGCTCGATCTTGCCGCCGGGAAGGTAGAAGGCCTTCTTGTTGCGTGAGCGCACAACGAGGAGGCGGCCAGCCTCGACGTGAACAAGTCCCACCACGGTGATCACGGAAAGACGTCGTCCGCTGCCAAGCGATCACACGTGCGGCCAAAGGCCTCGAGCTCACCTGGCCCGAAGCTCTCCCCGAAGTGTTCCGCGACACCCGCGAGGTGGGTGGCGGAAGCGCTGCGTAGACGTTCTGCTCCAAGCGGTGTGAGCACGGCCACGATGCCGCGTCCATCACCGTCGGCGCGTTCCCGCCCGACCAGGCCGGCGCGTTCCAGGCGGTCCACCAGACGGGTCACGCCAGAGCGGGAAAGCAGGACGGCATCGGCGAGTTCGGTCATGCGCATGCGCATGGAAGGCGTCTCGGCCAGTTGGACCAGCACGTCGTACGCCGCGAGCGATAGGCGCTGCTCAGCAATCAGTTCGGCCTCGAGGACCCTCGTGATCCGTGCATGCGCGCGGAGGAACGATCGCCACACCCCTAGCTCGACACGGGTGGGCAACCGGGAACTACCCGATTCCGGCACGAACGTCGATGTTACGGACAGCGTCGACCCAGCTACGACCTGGCCCTGCAGTCAAAAGTGACCGGCCGGTAGGACGGGCACGAACCGGACGTAGCATGGCTGTGTGACCACCACGCAGCCCCTCCCCACCGTCGAGGACGTCCGCAAGGCGCTCGCCGGTGTGCAGGACCCCGAGATCCGGCGCCCGATCACCGAGATCGGCATGGTCAAGGACGTCGAGGTGGGTTCCGACGGCGCCGTGGTCGTGGGGGTGTTCCTGACCGTCGCCGGCTGCCCGATGCGCGACAAGATCACGAAGGACGTCACCGAGGCCGTTCAGGCCCTCGACGGCGTCTCGTCCGTCCGGGTGGACCTGGACGTGATGAGCGACGCCCAGCGCACCGAACTGCGCAAGACCCTGCGCGGCGGCGCCGAGGAGCCGGTCATCCCCTTCGCCCAGCCGGGCTCGCTGACGCGCGTGTACTGCGTCGCCTCCGGCAAGGGCGGCGTCGGCAAGTCGTCCGTGACGGTGAACCTGGCCGTGGCGATGGCCGCCCGAGGCCTGTCCGTAGGCATCGTGGACGCCGACATCTACGGCCACTCGATCCCCCGCATGCTGGGCGCCGACGGCCGCCCCACCCAGGTCGAGAAGATGATCATGCCGCCGTCCGCGCACGGCGTGAAGGTCATCTCGATCGGCATGTTCACGCCGGGCAACACCCCCGTCGTGTGGCGCGGCCCGATGCTGCACCGCGCCCTGCAGCAGTTCCTCGCGGACGTGTTCTGGGGCGACCTGGACGTGCTGCTGATCGACCTGCCGCCCGGCACCGGCGACATCGCGATCTCCGTGGCCCAGCTCGTGCCGAACGCCGAGATCCTGGTCGTCACCACCCCGCAGCAGGCTGCCGCCGAGGTGGCGGAGCGGGCCGGCTCGATCGCGCTGCAGACCCGGCAGCGGGTGGCGGGCGTCATCGAGAACATGTCGTGGCTGGAGATGCCCGACGGCTCGCGCATGGAGGTCTTCGGCACCGGCGGCGGTCAGGCCGTCGCGGAGTCGCTCACCAAGTCCATCGGTTCCGAGGTTCCGTTGCTCGGACAGATTCCGCTGGACCCGCGCCTGCGCGAGAACGGCGACGCGGGCACGCCGATCGTGCAGGCCGTGCCGGACTCCGCTGCCGCCAAGGTGCTCGCCGAGGTGGCGACGAAGCTGTCGGTGCGGTCGCGCGGCCTCGCGGGCCGTTTGCTGAACGTCTCCCCGGCCGGCCGCTAGCAGCTTTCACGCAAACGCACGCGGGGCGCTTTCGTTCACCAGATGTGAACGAAAGCGCCCCGCGTGCGTTCAGCTCAGGTCGCGTCCGGGTCGTACGGCGGACGCTCGCCCGGCGCGAGCGGGCGCTGCTCCGGCGCCTGCGGCGTGGACGGCGTCGGGTAGCCGTTGGCCTTGGTGGGTTCGGGATCGTCGAACAGGTGCTTGGCGACCGCGCGCTTCGGATCGAAGTTGCGGAGCTCGCGCAGGTCTTCCAGGGGCTTGCGGAGCGACTCGAACTCCGGCCCCATCTCCTGCTTGAGCTGCTCGCGCGCGCCGGTCGCGTACTCGCGGACCTGGCGCACCGTCTTTCCCAACCATGCTGCCGCGGACGGCAGGCGCTCGGGCCCCAGGATGAAGAGACCCGCGACGACGATGATGAGGATCTCTACCCATCCGATGCTGTCGAACACAGATCTCAGCCTACTGCCCGCGGCCTGGAACTTGCCGAGTTGTTTCGCGGTCAGACGGACAGATCGTGGTGCCGCCCCCGCATCCTCATACTGGAACGTATGGGGGTGCGGGGGCGGTGCCGCGAGCTGCCCTGCTGAGCGTGAAACAGCTCGCCAAGGGCCAGGTCGCGGGCAGTGTCAGTCGCTCTTGAGCGTCACGTCGAGTTTTAGCTCTCTGCCCTGCCGGGCCAGCACCACCTGGACCGTTTGGCCGATCTCGTGCTCGCGAACGGCGACCACGAGCTCGGCGGCGTTGCGGACGATGCGGTTGCCGACCTTCGTGATCACGTCGCCCTCCTGGATGCCGGCGGCCGCCGCGGCGCCGCCCGCGGGGACGTTCTGCACCTGGGCGCCTTCCGAGGTCTCGGCGGACACGGACTTCACGTTGACGTTCATGTCCGCGTGCTTCACCGAGCCGCTGCGGATCAGCTCCTGGCTGATCTTGCGGGCCTGGTTGCCGGAGATCGCGAAGCCGAGGCCGACCGAGCCGCCGGTCTCGGTGCGGATCGAGGAGTTGATGCCGATCAGGGCGCCGCGCGAGTCGACCAGCGCGCCGCCCGAGTTGCCCGGGTTGATGGCCGCGTCGGTCTGGATCGCGTCGTAGGTGACCTGGGGGCCGCCGTTCTCGCCCGCGGCGGTCACCGGGCGGTGCAGCGCGGAGACGATGCCCTCGGTGACCGTGTTGGACAGCTGCAGCGGCGAGCCGATGGCGATCACGCTGTCGCCGACCTGGAGTTCGTCGGAGTTGCCGAACTGCAGGACGGTGGGGTTGGTGACCTCGACCTTGATGACGGCGAGGTCGGTCTTCGGGTCGCGGCCGACGACGCGGGCCGCGGCGCGGGTGCCGTCGGTGAAGACGGCGCTGAGCTTGGCCGACGAGTCCTGGGCCGCCGGGGCGACCACGTGGTCGTTGGTCAGGATGTAGCCGCCGCCCTCGATGACGACGCCGGAGCCGACGCCCGCCACGTTGGCGCCCTTGAACTCGATCGACACCACGCTGGGCGTGACGCGCTTGGCGATGTCCGAGATCGAACCGGCCGGGCGCTCCTTGCCCTGCTCGACCTCGGCCAGCGTCACCGTCGAGTCGGTCAGCGGGTTGCCCGCCCGGCCGATCAGCCAGCCGATCAGGCCGCCGACGGAGCCGACGAGCAGTGCCGCGACCATCAGCAACGCGAGTGCGGACGGCTTCACGCGACGGCCGAAGAGCAGTTCGGGAACGCTCAGCTGCGGACCCGGCGCGGGCTTGTGCTCAGGTTCGCCCGGCGGGTCCTCGCCCACGGCGGGCGGGCCGATCACGGCGCCGGCGGCGGGATCGCGCCACGGGTCACCGGCGGGCTTGTCGCCCCAGAACACCGGATCGATGTCCGGATCGGGGTCGGAGACGGGCTGCGGGGGCCGCTGCAGGAGTTCCGCGGAACCCTGCCGGCCGAACGCGCTGACGAGCGACTCGGGAGGCGGCGGCGCCGACTGGACGTCCGGCACGGGCACGTCGCGCGTGGCGAACGCGCTGGAAACTCCGTCCGGGCGACCGAACGCCGACGCGTACGCGGGGTCGACCGGCGGCTGCACCAAGGGCCGTGGCCGGAGCCTGCGATGCGCTCCGTCGTCCACTCCGGAAACAGGTGTGGACGTCTGGCCGTTGGGCGACTGCTGGCTCATCTCTCCCCGAATTTTCCGCTAGGAGTGCTGAACTACAGCGTGCCTGACGAACAGTGAAATGGCTGTCAGGGGGTGGTTGCGAAGACCGCGCGGGCGTTCTGCGGCGCGGAAGGCGAGGCGGGCGCGTCGCTCTCCGGCGTGGTGAACGCGAGCGCGCCGAGCAGCATGCCGCTCACGACGACCCCGGCACCCTGGCGGGCGCGGCGGCCGTTGAACCAGCCGTTGCTGCCCAGGGGTCTCGACGAACCCAGCACCGGCCCTGAGCCGAACGCGGGCTTGTCGGTCCGCTGCACGGCGACGAACTGTCCGTCCTCGGTGATCGCGAGCCCGTCCGGAGCGGACGGCAGATCGACCTCTTGCGGGATGGCACCGAGCCTGTCCAGCAGCGACGCCGACGCCGTCGGCGCGGACGCGGTGCGCACGGCGGAGCGCGCCTGCTGCTGCGTGTAGGTCTCGAAGGCGCAGAAGCCACAGCGCTGAATGTGCGACGAGGCTCGCTCGTGGGCGAGCGAGGACAGTTCTCCGTCCACGAAAGCAACCACGGCATCCGGCAAGAGATGCTGCTCAGGCAGGCCCCAACCACGGAGGTCGGTCATGCAGAGTCCTCCAGCAACGATTCCTGACGACGGCGCTCGAGAGCGACCTTCAGAGCCTGGCGGCCCCGATGGATCCTGCTCCTCACGGTACCCATCTTCACCCCGAGCGTGGCACCGATCTCCTCGTAGGAGAGACCTTCCACGTCACAGAGCACGACCGCGGCGCGGAACTCCGGCGGGAGCTCGTCCAGGGCGGCCTGCAGGTCGGGGTCCAGGTGGTTCTCGTCGTAGATTTCCTCAGGGGACAGGTCGTCACCCTCGAGGCGGTCGTTGTCCTCGGGCAGCGCCTCCATGCGCACGCGGCTGCGCCGGCGTGCCATGTCGAGGAAGAGGTTGGTGGTGATGCGGTGCAGCCACCCCTCGAAGGTGCCCGGCTTGTACGACGCGAGCGACCGGAAGACGCGGATGAACGTCTCCTGGGTCAGGTCCTCGGCGTCGTGCTGGTTGCCGGTCAGGCGGTACGCGAGCCGGTAGACCCTGTCCGCGTGTTCACGGACGATTGCGTCCCACGAGGGCGGCGTCCAGTCGGCCGTCTCGATGGGCGCGACGGCCTCCGGCGAACTCGACTGCGTGCGCATCAGGTGTTTCGGCACCTCCATGTGGGCCGCCCGGCGACCCTTATGCGGCTCAACGGGCGACGGGTCCGGCTTGTTCCCGACTAGAGCCTGGCTTCTTGCCTCTGTACCTTCTCCTGCTCTCTTTAAACGATCGTGAGAGTGGGCTGAGAGCATCCTGAGAATCTCGGTTCGGGCCGCGTTCACCCGTTTTGGGCACCCGAAGCACTAACCTGCGTACCCGTGACAGCGGAATCGGCCCTGCGGGAGTACGTCGAGCAGTACCTCCCCGAGGACGACGTGCACCTGGCAGCACGAGCACGCGGCCAGGAGCTGGGCTGCGTGCCCATCGGTGCTGGTGGCGGAGCCGCACTGCGGTTCCTCGCGACAGCGCTGCAAGCCAAGGCCGTCGTGGAGATCGGGACGGGCGCGGGCACCAGCGGCCTGTACCTGCTGGCAGGGATGCCCCAGTCCGGCATCCTGACCTCCATCGACGTGGCCCCCGACCACCAACGCGCCGCCCGCGAGGCGTACGCGTCCGCAGGCATCTCGCCCTCGCGCACCCGCCTGATCATGGGCAAGGCGCTGGACGTCCTGCCGAGGCTGACCGACGCGGCCTACGACCTGGTCTTCGTCGACGCCTACAAACCCGAGTACCCGCAGTACCTGGCCCACGGCGTGCGCATGCTCCGCCCGGGCGGAGTGATCGCGTTCGACAACGTGCTGTGGCACGGCGCGGTCGTCGATCCCACGAAGCGGGACGAGTCGACCCAGGCCATGCGGGACATCGCACGGCTCGTGAAGGAGGACGACCGGCTGGTGCCGGTCATCCTGCCGCTGGGCGATGGGCTGCTGGTCGCCGCGCGCAAACCCTGAGTGGCACCGATAAAGATTCTTGCTGGACCACCTGAGTGACGCGGTAACAACGCCTCACGGCAATTCGACATGCCCTCCGCAGGGTCGGGGATCGTCCATTCCCCGAAAGGGGCTCAGGTGAAACCAACAAGAGTTCTCGCCGCGCTGGTGGCTGCGCTGATACCGATCATCGGCGTCACCACCCCCGCTGCGCACGCACACCACACGTGCTGGATCGACGGCGCGGACATGCCCACGACGACCGATGTGAGCTGCCGCGACTCGTTCGTGCTCGATCCGGGCTACGGTCGGGTGCTGTCGCATGAGGACATCATCCGGCACCGCGACTATTACCAGGCGAGGGGTTTCCACCCGAATTTCATCTGGTATGCGCGCATCGAAAACCGGCCGGTCGTTTCAGGTGACGTGGAATGGTCGGGCTGCGATGACAACAACCGAGTTGTCGACGTGCCGTGCGCACCCCATCTGCTGCATTTCAAACCTGTGTGGAATCCCTTCCACGCGCGGCCCGTCACGCTGCCCTCGCTCAGCTACGGCGACAGCTTCATCGGCCAGGCCTGCGGAAACTTCTCCAGGGACACTTCGGCGAAGCCGGTGCCGTTGATCAGCGGCCACAAGTACCACGACGCCAACCGCAACGGCGTCCGCGACGCCGGTGAGCCGGGCCTCGCCGGCTGGACGATGACGCTGCACCGCGACCGCTCCGACGCAGGTCAGGGCACTGGCGCGGTCGACACCAGAACCACTGACGCGAACGGCTACTACGAGTTCCGGCTGGACGGCCACCTGCCTGGCGACTACGCCGTCACCGAGGAGAACCGCGCCGACTGGACCCGCACCTCGGGTACCGAACGCCACGGCGTGCACGTGCCGATCGGCGCCGCCGGCACCAAGTACGAGGGCCATGACTTCGGCAACGTGGAGACGAAGGCCGACGCGGTGAAGGTCGCCTTCGAGTTCATCGACCCACCCGCGGAGATGACCGCGGACACCCCGCACCTCCTGCGGATACGGGCCTTGCTGGAGAACCGTGGTCCCGCACCGGTGATCGAAGTGGGGGACTGGCTCCAGGCGCTGGATCTGCCGCCGGACTGTTCCGTGATGTACATGACGTCACCGGCGCCGACCAGGCAGCTGGTGATCGGCAGGCCGGTCGAGGTGATCTTCGAGGTGGAAGTCTCCTGCTCTCAGCCGAGCTTCCACCGCTTCGCGTACTCCAACACGTTGGTCATCCTCACCCCTGGCGTGACCGATCCCGACGACTCCAGCAACTTCCGGACCACGGAAACGACCATCGCCGTGATCGACGAGGCGAACGTCGGCATCGACGACACCCGGCTCGACTGCGCGAGCCGCACCTACGTCCGTGACCAGTTCGAATGCACCGTCACGGCCGTCGCGGTCAACCTGGGCGACCACGGCCCGGCGAACACCGACGTCAACCTCGGCCTCACCGGCCCCGCGGACTGCACGCTGACTCCCACCACCGCGACGAGCCACGAGGTGTCGATCACCAGCCCGGCGACCGTCTCGTCGAAGTGGGACGTGACCTGCGCGAACCGCAGCTATCACGACTTCACCGCCTCCGCGCAGGCCGTGCTCGACCACCTGCACGTCATCGACCCCGACCCCGCGAACAACACGGGTTCGGCGGCGGACCGCGTCGAGGTGTTCGAACGCACCGACCTCTCGGTGACCGACATCCGCCTCACCTGCACCGAACGTCAGTACCGCACGCAGGATTTCGCCTGCACCACCACGACGACCGTCGCGAACGCCGGACCGGCCGACGCGGTCCACACCCTCACCACGGTGACCTTCAGTGCCCCTGCGGACTGCACGATCTCGCCGAACACCGGCCAGCAGCAGGCGCACGTGCTCAACGCCGGCACGACCGCGACGTTCACCAAGGACTGGGCGGTGTCCTGCAGCCAGGACCGCAGGCACCTGTTGTCCACCACCGCGGTGATCGCCGCCGACGAACCCCACCCGGAGGACACCGACCGCGCCAACGACGTCCGCTCGATCGACTGGGTGCCGCCGGACGTGAAGCCGCGCAGCTTCCCCAGCTCGATCAACGTGAAGAAGGACGGCCTGATCCCGGTGGCGATCCTGTCCACCGCGGAGTTCGACGCCGTCGCCCAGGTCGACCGGACCAGCCTCACCTTCGGCGCCACCGGTCTCGAACAGAGCCTCGTCCGGTGCGGATCACCGGGTGAGGACGTCAACGACGACGGCCGCGCCGATCTGGTCTGCCAGTTCGACGCCACCAAGACCGGCCTGACGTGCGGCATGACGAGTGCGACCCTTGTCGGCAGCACGGTCGACGGCCGCCGGTTCGAGGGTCAGGACGACATCAAGCTGACGGGCTGTTAGGCCCGCACGACCGTTCGTTCAGTAAGCCCGAACGCCCTTGCCGAGGACCGTGACACCGCTCGCGGACACCGTGTAGCGCTCACGGTCCATCGGCGCGTCCACACCGATCAACGCTCCGTCCGGCACCACGACGTTCTTGTCCAGGATCGCCCGCCGGACCACAGCGCCCTTGCCGATCCGGACGCCGGGCAGCAGCACCGAGCCCTGCACCACGGAGCCGACCTCGACGATCACGTCGGACGAGATCACCGACCCGTGGATCTTCCCGGAGATGATCGAGCCGGGGCCCACCATCGAGTCCTCAGCGGACCCTCCCGCGATGAACTTGGCCGGCGGCAACGGCGGCGTGGCCGTCCGAATAGGCCACAGCTGGTTGTAGAGGTTGAAGATCGGATGAACGGACACGAGGTCCATGTGCGCGTCGTAGTAGGCGTCGATGGTTCCGACGTCACGCCAGTACCCGCGGTCGCGGTCGGTGGCGCCGGGAACCTCGTTGTCCTGGAAGTCGTAGACGTGCGCCTTCCCCCGGTCCACCAGCATGGGGATGATGTCGCCACCCATGTCGTGGTCGGAGTCCGGGTTCAACGCGTCCCCGCGCAGCGCGTCCAGCAGCGCCTCGGTGGTGAAGACGTAGTTGCCCATCGACGCGAACGTCACTTCTGGATCGTCCGGCACGTGCGGCGGCTCGGACGGCTTCTCCAGGAAGCGCGTGATCTTGCCGGACGCGTCGGAGTCGATGCACCCGAACGCCTTGGCCTCGTTGCGCGGCACCCGGATGCCGGCGACGGTCACGGCCGCGCCAGACTCCACGTGCTGCGAGATCATCTGGCCTGGGTCCATCCGGTACACGTGGTCGGCACCGAAGATGACCACGTGGTCGGGCTTCTCGTCGTGGACGAGGTTCAGCGACTGGAAGATCGCGTCGGCAGACCCCGTGTACCAGCGAGGGCCCAGGCGTTGCTGGGCCGGGACCGGTGTCACGTACTGACCGAGCACATTGGACAGGCGCCACGTCGTGGAGATGTGGCGGTCCAGTGAGTGCGACTTGTACTGCGTCAGCACGCAGAGCTTCGCGAGCCCCGCGTTGACCAGGTTCGACAGCACGAAGTCGACCAGCCGGTAGTTGCCCCCGAAGGGCACAGCCGGTTTCGCGCGGTCGGCCGTCAGTGGCCACAGGCGCTTGCCTTCACCACCGGCAAGCACAATTCCGAGAACGTGCGGCTGCCCCTTCACGGTATGTGACCCTATCTGTGCGATCGCGCTTCAACCAGACGCAAACCGCTTTGTCCCAACCGGTACCGCGGTGATCTACGGTGGGTGCGTGCGAGTAGCGCTGATGACGCGGGAGTATCCACCGGAGGTCTACGGCGGCGCTGGCGTGCACGTGGGATTCCTCGTGCCCCATCTCCGCGAACTCGTCGACGTCGACGTGCACTGCTTCGGTGCGCCGAGATCGGATGCGACGGCCCACAACCCACCGCACAGCCTGGAGCAGGCGAACGCGGCTCTCACGACTCTCGCGGTCGACCTGGAGATGGCCGCGGCGGTGGCCTCGGCGAACCTCGTCCACTCGCACACCTGGTACGCCAACATGGGTGGTCACCTGGCCAAACTCCTGCACGGCGTCCCCCACGTGGTCACCGCGCACTCGCTGGAGCCGCGCCGGCCGTGGAAGGCCGAACAGCTCGGCGGCGGGTACCGGATCTCGTCGTGGGCCGAGCGAACGGCGTACGAACACGCCGACGCGATCATCGCCGTGAGCGAGGGGATGCGGGCCGACGTGCTCGACGCCTACCCGTCGCTCGACCCCGCGCGGGTGCACGTCGTGCGCAATGGGATCGATTCCACGGCTTACCACCCCGTCACGGAGACGGACGCGCTCACGTCCTACGGCATCGACCCGGAAAAGCCGATCGTGGCGTTCGTGGGACGGATCACCCGGCAGAAGGGCGTCGGACATCTCGTCGCCGCAGCGCACCACATCGACCCGACCGCGCAGATCGTGCTGTGCGCCGGCGCCCCGGACACCCCGGAGATCGCAGAGGAGACCCGGCAGGCGGTGAGCGAGCTCTCGGCCGGACGCGAGGGCGTCTTCTGGATCCAGAAGATGTTGCAGCCCGCCGAGGTGCGGCAGATCCTCAGCCACGCGACCGTGTTCGCCTGCCCGTCGGTCTACGAGCCGCTCGGCATCGTGAACCTGGAGGCGATGGCGTGCGGCACGGCGGTCGTCGCGAGTGACGTCGGCGGCATCCCGGAGGTCGTCGTGCACGGCGAGACGGGCCTTCTCGTCCACTACGACGAGCATGATTTGTCGACATATCGACTCGAACTGGCCCACTCGATCAACCAACTCATCGCCGACCCGGACCGGGCCAAACGGTTTGGTGCCGCCGGACGCACACGGGCTGAGCAGGAGTTCTCGTGGTCGACGATGGCCGCGCAGACGGTCGAGGTCTATCGCGCTGTGATTTGAGACACACTCTGTCGGGGCAACCCCAAAGTGTGAAGGCCGCCTTTAACCAGTAGTGACGTTGTGGCTTCAACTGGTGAGGGGCGCGAGAACTGTGCGTTGTGCACTGCTGGGTCTGACGGTCCTCCTCGCAGTGACTGGATGCGCCACAGCACCCGCCGCACAGCCGACAGCCGTTCAGCTCACGGTCGAGGGCAAGAAGATCGCGGACGCCGCCGAGCTCCAGTCACAGGCGGAGGCGCAGCTCGCCTACACGCTCGACTACGGCTACGTGGCACGGGCGGGCGCCGCGGCGGTCAGCTGCTGGTTCGCCAAGACCGGCCAGGACGCCGAGGTGGACAAGCGGCTCTGGTGCGGCCCCGTCCAGGTTCCCGGCACCGGCGCCGGCACCGACTGGGTGCCCGTGCCGATGAAGGAAGTCACCAAGAAGGATGACGAGGTCCGTTACGAGGTGCAGTCGCCGCAGGTGCCGGAGAACGGCAACCGCAGCACCCCGGCCGGCAAGCTCGTGCGCACCGACGGCAAGGAGTTCGACCCGTCGAAGCAGCAGGACCTCACCGCCGGCCGTGACTTCCTCGCCGTGCTGCCCGACGACGGCAAGCGCTCCAACGTCGACCTCGGGCTCGGCAACGCCGACATCAAGCTGCGCGACGACCTGCTCTCCACCGCCGTCACCGGCTGGGCCAACCCGGACATCTGGTTCACCGCGGACGGCACGGTGCGCGCCGAACCCGGTTCACGGCTGCGCGTGGTCAGGATGAAGGTCGACAAGCTCCACGAGACGGACAGCGGTTTCCACCGCACCAACTGGCAGGGTTTCGCCCCGCAGCCGTCCGAGCTCGCGCTGGAGGTGCCGGGCAAGCGCCACCTGCTGCCCGCCGACCGCCTGCCGGCCAGCGGCTCGGTGTTCGTCGTCTACACCGTGCCCGACCCGCAGGCGGGCACCGAGACGCTCGCCCTCGGCACGCTCGGCGCCAAGTCGCTGGAGCAGCGCGCCGAGGTCCCCGGCGGCAAGCGCACCGACACCCCGCCGCACGTGCTGGAGCGCGCCGCCGCCCCCGCGCAGTTCCAGGAGCCCACCCAGAAGATCCGCTTCGGCGACCGCGAGCTCGGCATGAAGATCACCGGGATCCGGCTCGGCCGCCAGCGCCCGATCAAGCTCGGCGAGAGCCAGTACGACGTCGCCACGATCTCCGCGCCGGACAAGGCGTTGCTGGAAGTGCGGATCGAGGCCACCGGCAACCTGCCGGACACCGCCGGCGGCAACCTGACCAAGGACCTGATCACCGTCACGCTGCCGGACGGGTCCGTCGCCAAGCAGGTCGGCGCCCGCTACGACGGCGGCCCGCTGCCGTTCGCCGTCGTGGTCGAGATCCCCGCCGACACCCGCACGGTCTCCGTCGGCATGGTCGACGGCACCCCGGAACTGCCGCGGCTCGGCAAGACCGCCATCGCCCCCGTCGACTCGCGCATGACCCTCGCGCTGGAGTTCTGAGCGAGCATGGCGGCCAGCGCCAGCCAGCCGAGGATCACCAGGACCAGGCCGCCCCAGCCCCACTCCTCGTACGCGGTGCTGCCGGACGTGCCGCCGATGCTGCTGCCCAGGTAGAAGCCGCAGAGATACAGCCCGGACGCGTGGCCGCGGGCGTGTTCCGGCGCCCGCGCGGCGACCCAGCCACTCGCCGTGGCGTGCGACGCGAAGAACCCGGCGGTGACGATCGCCAGTCCGAGCGGCACCCACAGCAGGCTCGCCACCGCACCGCAGGCCAGCACGCCGATGCACAGCAGCAGGACGCGACCACGTCCGTACCGATCGGCCAGCCTGCCCGCGAACGCAGCCGACGTGCTGCCGAACCCGTAGAAGAGGAACACCAGCGTCTCCAGCCACGCCGGACCGGCGAGCTGGAAACCCGCGACGTTGTAGAACGAGATGAACGACCCGACGAGCAGCACGGCCACCGCGTACAACGAGAGCAGCACCGGGTCCTTCAAGGCCGCCTTCATGCCGCGCGGCGCACGCTTCGGCCGGCCCTGCGACCGAGGCAGGAAGAACACCACCACCAGCGCCGCGGCCAGCCCGAACACACCGGCGAGCAGTACCGAGCCGCGCCACCCCAGCCAGTCCGCGGTCATGCCGGAGACCAGCCGGCCGGACATGCCGCCCAGGCTGTTCCCGGCGATCATCGCGCCCACCGCGGCGCCGAGCCTCCTGCCGTCCAGCTCGTCCGCGAGGTAGGCCATCGACGCCGCGGGCACCCCGGCCGCGGCGATCCCCTGCAGCACGCGCAGCACCAGGAACAGCTCGTAGTTCGGCGCGAACGGCAGCACGAGCCCCAGCAGCGCCGCCACCAGCACGCTGACCACGATCACCGGCCGGCGCCCTGCCCGTTCGGACAGCATCGCGATCGGCACGACCGCAGCCGCCAGCGCGAGCGTCGCCGCGGAGAGCGCGAGCGACGCGCCGCCAGGGCCCAGCCCGTACTCCTCGGCGATCTGCGGCATCACCGGCTGCGGCGTGTACAGCAACGCGAAGCACGCGAAGCCCGAAGCGGCGATGGACGCGGTCAACCTGTTCACGCATCTGACGCTAAGCCATACGTCCAATACGGAAATGCGTCAAAATCAATACGTGGATGAATTGGAGCTGGCCCCGAAGCTGGCGGTGCTGAAAGCGCTTGCCGCCGACGAACACGTGACTCGTGTCGCGGAACGCGTCGGGTTGCCGCAGCCCACGATCAGCCGCTGGCTCGCCGAACTCGGTGAACAGCTCGGCGCTCCGATCATCGTCAGGAGCGGCAGGAGGGTCCGGCTGACCCGCGCCGGCCGGCTGCTCGCCGACGCCGCGACCCGGTCGCTGGCCGCGCTCGAACCCGGCCTGCGCGAGGTCGAGGAGGAGCTCGACCCGGAGAAGGGCCGTGTCGTGCTGGGCTTCCTGCACATGCTCGGCCGCGCGATCGTGCCGGAGCTGGTCCGCAGCTACCGCGCCGAACACCCGCACGTGCGGTTCGGCCTGGTCCAGAACGCCCGTCAGGCCGTGGTCGACAAGCTCGTCAGCGGCGAGATCGACCTCGCGCTGGTCGCCCCGCCGCCGGTCGGTCCCGAGTTCGAGTCGGTGGTCCTGTTCGAGCAGGACCTGATCGTCGTGGTGCCCTCGGGGCACCGGCTGGCGGACCGGAGGTCCGTGCGGATCACCGACATCGCCGACGAGGAGCTGATCACCCTGGAGCACGGCTACGGCCTGCGCCAGATCACCGACGACATGTGCGCGGCGGCCGGGTTCACGCCCCGCTACGTGTTCGAGTGCCAGGAGATCGAGACCGTGCGCGGACTGGTGGCGGCGGGACTCGGCGTGGCACTGCTCACCCACGCCGAGTTCGTCCCGCCCGCCGGGTTGCGGGAGCTACCGCTGACCCCGCGCACCGGCCGGATCTTCGGGCTGGCGTGGCTGAGGGACCAGCCGTTGCCGCCCGCCGTCCGGGCCTTCCGCGACCACGCCTTCCGGACTCACGGCGTCCAGCGCTGAGACCCCGACCACGTCCGCAGGTACGACTCGGCGCCGCCGAGCATGTCCTGGACCAGCTGGTCACCGCCGAGCTGGCGGACCTTCTCGACCCAGTCCGGCAGCAGACCGATGTGCGCGCCGCCGTCGACGTTGATGTCCCAGACGCGCTCACCGGTGCGCTGCCGGTCGACCAGCGGGCCGTCCGGGTAGCTGCGGAACGGGTAGGTCACGCCGGACTGCGGTGCCGGGTGCGAGCCCACGCCGTTGTAGTCGGAGCCGAACCCGATGCCCACGTCGTACTTGCGGCGCAACGGCTCCGCGGCGGCCGCCTGAGCGACGTACCCGCCGGGATCGTTCTCGTAGCCCGCGATGAACCCGCCGAGCTGGTAGACCTTCTCGGTCCACTGCGCGTCCATCCAGCTGTGGCTGGAGACGATGCCGGGGTACCGGGCCTGCGCGGCGAGATCCAGCGTGCGACCGGCGGCCTTCACGCTCATGTGGTCGATCTCGATCATCATGTGCCGGCGCATCATGCCCTGCACCGCGTACTCGCCGAGTGACGTCAGACCGCGCACGTTGCAGCGCTTCGCCGGGTCGTACGCCGGCGCGACGGCCGAAGCCGGGATCAGCGCGTTCGGGCCGACGGTGCCGATCGGGTTGTCCTGCTGCGGACCCTTGCACTCCTCGGTCTTCCACCACTGGCCGGTGCGCAGGAACTGGCCGGCGTTGATCACGCCGCCCTGCGTGCCCGAGTCGAACCGGACGCCGCACAACGCGTTGTCGAACTTGTGGCACAGGAAGGCGCTGCGCACGCCGAGCGCGTAGACCTCGTCGAGGCCGCGGTCGATGTCGGCCCTGCTGCACAACGGGATGTCGAGGAACGTCCGGCAGCCGAACAGCTCAGAGGTCTCGATGCCGAGCACCACCGCGAGCTTGCCCTGCTTGATCACGTCCCTGGCCTGCTCTGACGACGTGACGATGCGGAACCAGCCCTTGCCCGTGCCACCGAACTGCTTGTCGATGAACGCCTGCAGCTCGTAGGTGCGCTGGGCCTGCAACCGCACGGACGCCATCTCGTCGCAGGGCTTGTCCTTGAACGGGTGGATGATGCAGAGCTCGGCGTTGCTCGTCAGGTCCTGCACCAGCACGCGCTGACCGCCGCGCCAGGCCCGTTCCACCCAGGCGTAGTAGTTCTGCTGGTGCGACACCGTCGTGTACGAGGGCCAGCCCTTGAACGTCGGCCAGCCCACCGGGTCGTGGCCGTCGAAGTCGCCCGTCACGATCGCCTCGAAGATCGCGCCGAGGCCCGCCGGGTGGTGCTCGGGGCAGTCCTTCAGCGCGTCCGCGATGCCCTGCTCCGAGAACGGCTTGCCGCAGATCAGCTTGCCGCCGAAGCCCTCGTTGGTCATCAGGTGGTTGTGCGCGTCGACGAACCCGCGCACCCTGCCCTGCCCGTCGACGCCCTTGAACGGCTCACCCGTCACGTTGATCTGCGAGTCCGGCGCCGGCCGCGCCACTGGTTCCCACCAGGGCGTGGCGGCCGATGCGGGGGTGAGCGCCGCGGCTAACAGCGCTAAGGCGACGACCAGGCGAAGTAACACGAGCGCTCCTCTACGACGGTGTGAAGGCGCTCACATCATGCCGTGGAACGTCGCTGTCTCGTATCGGCAGATCGTAGGTACTAACGCGAATATTTTTCAGCCAGCTCGATCAGCGTGCGCGCGCCGAAGCCGGTGGCGCCCGCGACGACCTCGTCGTAGACCTTCTCCGACCGCGCCGGGCCCGCGATGTCGAGGTGCGCCCACGGGACGTCACCCGCGAACTTCTGCAGGAACAGCGCCGCCGTGATGCCGCCGGGACCGGGCGGGCACTGCTTGTAGTCCGCGATCTCGCTGGCGACGGAGGCGACGTGCTCCTCCAGCAACGGCATCCGCCACCACTTCTCGCCGACCCTCGCGCCCGCGTCGATCACGCTCGCGGCGAGGTCGTCGGACGAGCTGAACACGGCACCCGTGCGCAGGCCGAGCGACACCTTCATGGCGCCGGTCAGCGTCGCCACGTCGACGACCAGGTCCGGCTTCAGGTTCTTCACCGCGTACGCCATCGCGTCGGCCAGGACCATGCGGCCCTCGGCGTCGGTGTTCTGCACCTCGGTGGTCGCGCCGCCGTAGTGCCGCACGACGTCACCCGGCCGGTACGACGACCCGCTCACGTGGTTCTCCGCGCACGGCACGAGCCCGGTGACCTTGATCGGCAGCTGCCGGCGGGCCACGGCCAGCAGCGCGGAGATCACCGCGCCACCGCCGGCCATGTCGGTGCGCATCAGGTGCATTCCGTCGGCGGGCTTGATCGAGATGCCGCCGGTGTCGAACGTGATGCCCTTGCCGATGAAGACCAGGTGCTCACTGCCACCGCCGTCGTAGGTGAGCTCCAGGAACCGCGGCGGGCGGGACGATCCGCCACCGACCGCCAGCACGCCGCCGAAGCCCTGCTGCGCCAGCCACTTCTCGTCGCGCACGACGGCGGACAGCCCGTCGAGCTTGTCCGCGAGCCTGGCGGCCGTCGTGGCGAGCCAGCGCGGGTCCTTGACGTTGGACGGCGTGTTCGCGAGATCACGGGCCAGCGAGGTGGCGGTGGCCAGCGCGTGGGCCTTCAGCGCGGCCGACGTCAGCACCTCGTCGAAGCCGGTGTCGCCGGTGACGAGCCGCAGCGAGGCGACCCGCTTGGGTCCGTCCTCACCGGTGACCTTGAAGCGGTAACCGCCGAGCGCCGCGCCCAGCACGAACGCGCGCACCTTCTCGGCGTCGAAGTCGGGCGTCAGCAGGACGTCCGCGGTCTTGGGCGCGTCGTCACCGCTCAACGCACGTACGAGTGACGCACCCGCGGTGCGAAGATCGCCGAGGGTGCTGGTGCCGACACCGAGCGTCCACACGTCGGTGCCGTGCTGACGGAGGGCCTCGCCCGCCTTGCCGGTGATCTCCGAGGTGTCGAGGTCGTCGCCACCCGGTCCCAGCGCCGGCCCGGTGGTCGCGAGCACGACCGCCGGAACGTTGCGACGCGTGGTGGTGGCCACCTCCACGTCGACGAGTTTGGTCGGCACTGACGGAACCGTCGACGCCACGACTGGACCTCCCCATGTGTTGACAACCGTTCATTCTGGCCTAGCGCTGTGGCCGTCAGTCTTCGCCCCGTATTTCGCCGGTCAGACGGGCACGAGGTGCCCTGCTGAGCGCAGGAAGACGCGGCGGAGAATGACGGCCACAGTGCTCGCAGAACGAAGCGATGCCCCGGTCTCCACTGTGGAAACCGGGGCTTCACGTACTTCTCACCGGGAGGCCTCAGCCGGCGGCGGCCTTCAGCGCGTCGCCCAAGGCGCTGGCCTCGTCCGCCGACATCTCGACGACGAGGCGCCCACCACCCTCGAGCGGCACGCGCATGACGATGCCGCGTCCCTCCTTGGTGACCTCGAGGGGACCGTCGCCGGTCCGGGGCTTCATGGCCGCCATCGCGTGCTCCCTCCGTCAACATCTTCCCCGTCCGGCCAGGCCGGATCTGCTCCATTCTCCCCTATGGCGACTCAGGGGCGAAACCGAACCGATCTTTTGGCGAGTCCGGGTGACAGTTGTCGATCTTGCTTCGCACCTGATCACCACGCGTTTTCACTTCTGCGCAACACTTTCGGCACAGCTGGCCGTGTCGCGCCGTTCCGTTCGATGAGAGTCACGGGCGAGAGGTCCGGAGGCGGCGCCGCAGGGACGCCCTCATACCGGGCGTATTCGGGAGTTCCTGCGGCGCCGCCTCCGGGCCCCTCGGCCGCGACTACCGCGGACGGAACGGCGCGACACGGCGTTGGGCGCGGCGTGACAGACTCAACAGGGTGCGAGCCCGTTCCGCGCTCTTCGACGTCTACGGCGGCCACCTGCGCGAACGAGGTGGTGCCGCCACCATTGCCGCCCTCGTCCGGCTGCTCGAACCCCTGGGATTCGCCGCGCCGGCCGTGCGCACGGCCGTGTCCCGAACGGTCAGGCAGGGCTGGTTGCACCCGGTGCGGCTGCCCGACGGCCCTGGCTACGCGATGACACCTCGCGGGGAACGAAGGCTCGACGAGGCCGCCGCCCGCATCTATCGCACCGGGCCGTCCACGTGGGACGGTCGCTGGCACGTGGTGGTGCTGGAGGAGATGCCGGGCCGCGACTCGCGGGACCACCTGGCGTCGGAGCTGCAACTCCTCGGCTACGGCGCGCTCGGCCCTGTGACGTGGATCGCGCCCCGCCCGTCGCCGGAACTGGCCGACGTGCTGGCCGCGGAGGAAGTTCCCGCACGAACTTTTCACGGTTCACACGACGGTGGCGACGCCGAGCTCGCCGCGAAGGCCTGGGACCTGGCCGAACTGGGCCGCGACTACGCCGGGTTCGTCGCGCACTGGCGGGCGGCGGTGTCCGTTGTGGACGAAACTGACGACTCGGCGGCGTTCGCGGCCTCGCAGCAGCTGCTGCACTCGTGGCGGAAGTTCCTGTTCCGCGATCCCGGTCTTCCTGCTGAACTGTTGCCACCGGACTGGCCGGGGCACGCGGCAGCGTCGTTCTTCGACGAACAGACACTGCGGCTGGCACCGGGCACGAGTCGGTTCGTCGACGAGTGCCTGCGGCCTGTTCGCAACGTTTCCACAGCTTGATGGAGGTTCAGTGTCCGAGCTCCTCGTCGACGACGCCGATGGTGTGCGCACGTTCACGTTCAACCGCCCCGAGTCGTTCAACGCCTTCACCATCGCGCTGAAGGAGTCGTTCCTCAGCGCGCTGCAGGAGGCCGCGGCCGACGCCTCGGTGCGCGCGGTGGTGATCACGGGTGCGGGCCGGGCGTTCTGCGCGGGTCAGGACCTCAAGGAGCACATCGGCTTGCTGCAGGCCGGTGATCCCGCGCCGCTGCACACCGTCGAGAAGCACTACAACCCGATCGTGCGCGAGCTGATCGGCATGCCGAAGCCGGTGATCGCCGCGGTCAACGGCAGCGCGGCCGGTGCCGGCGCGTCCTTCGCCTACGCCGCGGACCTGCGCATCGCGGGCAAGTCGGCGAAGTTCCTGATGGCCTTCGCGAACGTGGGCCTGACCGCCGACTCCGGCGCGTCCTACACGCTCCCGCGGCTGATCGGCCACGGCCGCGCGATGGAGATGATGCTGCTCGCCCAGCCGGTCGGCGCCGAGGAGGCGTTGCGGGTCGGCATGGTCAACCAGGTCGTGCCGGACGAGGAACTGCTGTCCACCGCACACCTGCTCGCGGCCAAGCTCGCCGCCGGCCCCACCACGGCGTACGCGAAGATCAAGGAAGCGCTGGCCGCGGCGGCGGACGGGACGCTGGAGGACGCGCTGGAGGCGGAACGCCGCACCCAGGCCGACTGCGGGGCGACCGAGGACCACCGCGAGGCCGTCGACGCGTTCGTGAACAAGCGGGCGCCGAAGTTCATCGGCCGCTGACCCACTTCTTCGGCCACTGACGCCAATCCGCCCACACCCCAGTTCAGCCAGTTGTAACGTGAGTCACACGCCGCCCCAGGGAGGCGGCTGACTGGGGTGTTGGCTGATGAATGTTCTCGATGAGATCGACGCGGCCGTACGACAACACACGGCCCGACAACAACAACTGACGCAAGCTCAGGCCGTGGTGGCCGAGCGGCGCTTCACCGACGAGATTCCGGACGTCGTCCGCGTGACCGTGACCGGCACGGGCGACCTCCTCGACATCGAACTCGCGCCCGGCTGCCTGGACACGGGCCGCCAACCTCACCTGCTCGGCGACCGGATCACCAGAGCCGTCGCGAACGCACGCAGGCACGCGTCGACGGCCGCCAGTGAGGCGTTGACGGACGTGATCGGCGAGCAGGCCGCGAACTGGATCGCCGGAGACGCGGAGCCGAAACCGTTACCGCGCGGTCGAAGCAGCCGACCGGACGACAAGAGCACCGAAGACTACTTCGAGGACAAGGACTCCTCCGGATTCATGGAGGAGCGGCCGTGGCTTCCCTGAACGAACTCGAGCACCTGGTCGCCGAGCACACGCGCGAATTCCGGGCGCTCAAAGAGAAAGCCGCCGAGAACAAGGTGATCGGCGAACCGGTCGCCGGCGGCGTCGGACTGGTCCAAGTGGACATCACCGGCCGGTTGGCCGCCATCGAGTTCGACCAGGAACGGTTGCGGTCGCTGGACGAACGCAGGCTCGGCCGCCAGCTCGCCGAGGCGATCCGCACGGCGGAGGCGAAAGCCGCGACGGTGCGAGAAGTACTACTGGGGGAAAGCACATGACGGCAGGCGGGATCATCGGTCCCAACCATCCGATGCAGCAACGGGCGAACGAGCTGCAGGGCTACCACGTGGTGCCACGGCAGCTCGCCTACGCGGGTGACGACCTCAAGTCCACCGCGAGCATGTTGAGCGGGCGGGTGGTCGGGGAGCTCGAGAGCACGCATCTCGGCGAGAACGACCTCGGCTTCCTCGGCAAGCACGAGGGTTCGCCCGCCGACTACAACGGCTCGATGCGCGAGTGCGTCGGCCACTTCAAGCGGCTGGCCACGACGTTGCACGCGGCGGGCGACGTGCTGAACCAGGTTGCGGCCCACTACGCGGCGATGGACGACTCGTACTACGAGAAGTTCAACCGATTCGACGATCACTGAGGAGGATCGGCATGGCGGAAACACCTGTCTGGCCCGCGGAACACGATGCCAAGATCCGCGAAGTGGCCGCCGAGATGGGCGACGACCTCGCGGTGGAGATGCTCGACCGGCTCAAGGACATCCTCGGCCACGCCCCGAGGATGGAGCAGTACGGCGACATCTGGGCGCCCGAGGTGATGGACCTGCTCGCGAACTCGCAGGAGGACTTCAACGCGAGCGTCGCGAAGATCAACGACGTGTGGCAAGGCCCCGCGGCGGACGAGTTCAAGGCGTGGGGCACGAAGTACTACAACTCGCTCGCCGACTTCAAAGGTGTCGTCGAGGGCATGCGCAAGGGCCTGTACGAGTGCAGCAGGACGATCACCGACGTCTACAAGTCGGCGATCGATCTGGTCGCCATGATCGCGTCGCAGCTCGTGAAGCTCACCACCGGCATCCTGGGCTCGATCCCGAACCCGTTCGGTGTCGCCAACGCCATCGGTGGCGTGCTCGGCGCGTTCATCGAGAAGGGGGGCCAGCTGATCGGCGACGGGCTCAAGCGGTTGCAGGAGTTCCGCTCGATCATGTCCGAGATCGACAGCAAGGTGGCCTCGCTCGCCGACCTCGTGCCGACGGGACACATGGTCAGCGAGACGGGCAACTGGGAGGTCAGGCCCGCGGGGTAGCCCGGAAGCAGGTCGAGATGTGGTCGTCGACCATGCCGGTGGCCTGCATCAGCGCGTAGCACGTGGTGGGGCCGAGGAACTTGAAGCCGCGGCGCTTCAGTTCCTTGGCCATCGCCTTGGACTCGTCCGTGATCGCGGGAACGTCCGTGATCGTCGCGGGCCTGCGGTGCTTCTTCGGCGCGAACGACCACAGCAGAGCGTCCAGGTCGACGTCGTCCTCGACGATCGTGCGGGCGTTGTGGATGGTCGCGTCGATCTTCAGCCGGTTCCGGACGATGCCCGCGTCGGCCATCAGCCGTTCGACGTCGGCGGGCCCGAACTCCGCCACCAGTTTGGGATCGAACTCGACGAACGCCGCACGGAACGCGGGCCGCTTGCGCAGGATCGTGATCCACGACAGCCCGGATTGGAACGCCTCCAACGACATCCGCTCGTACAGGGCGTTCGTGCCGTGCAGCTCCACGCCCCACTCGGTGTCGTGGTACTCGGCGTAATCCGGGGTCGAGTCACCCCACGGGCAACGGACGATCACCGGTACTCCTCGGCGAAACGGGCGAACCGCTGCAACGACCGGCGCAGCATCAGCACGAAGAGCGGCTTCACCAACGGGTAGAAGAACGGCACGTCGAGACGCTCCGTCCACACGAAACGGCTGCCCTTGACCGCGAACACGCCCGTTCCGCGCACGACCTTGCCGAGGTGCTCGACCTCGACGGCGTGCGGAGGGTCCCAGCGGGTGATCCGCATCCGGTCGCTGACGCCCAGCGTGACCGCGTCGATCTCGCTGCCGACCGACCGCCCGTCCCCGGCGACGACCTTCACCTTCGTACCGAAGATCCACTCGCCCTGACGTTCCCAGTCGCTCATGGCGTTGAAGATCGTCGCCGGCGGCGCGGCCACCTGCACGGACAGCTCAAGATCGGTGGTCACTGCTCTCCAGCTCCTCGACGCGCGCCCGCAACTGCCCGACCTCGGTCGCGAGGCGCTGCAGCACCCAGTCGACCTCGCTCATCTTGTAGCCGCGGAACACCTGCTGGAACTTCAGCTCGCGGACGTCCTCCGCGGTGATGTCGTCGGACGGCAGCCGCGTCGGCGAGGCACCGGGCGGCAGCGGCGCGAGTTCCTCGCCGCGCCCGAACACCAACGCCGCGAGCAGGAACACCACTGCCGCGACGGCCACCATCACGATCAGGTAGATCAGGGCGTTGGTCACGCGACGATCGTGGCACAGCTCAGGCAGCGGCGAGCGAGCAGACCAAGACGAACGATCACCGTCCAGGTGATCAGGCTGGCGATGCTCATCGGCAACGACTGCATCAACCGGCTCGGGTCCACGTGCGCGGTGGCCGCGATGATCGCGACGTTGCCCAGCAGGACCACCGCCACGGCCAGGATCGCGATCGACGCGGCGAGCTTGGCCAGCAGCTTCGTGTCGTACGTGCGGGCCAGAATCCGTCCGAGCACCAACGCCACGAGAGCGACACCGGACGCGACACCGCTCGTCAGGTCGTTGGCCTTGGCGATGAACAGGTACCAGGACGGCGGCATCGCACCGAAGTCCTGCCACGGCCCGATGAGTAGCATCCGGCCGTACTCCCACGCCATGTGCATGAGCGGCAGAACGATCGCCAGCCAGATGAGTGTCCTCGTGCCGTACGCAACAGCCAGCTCAGCCTGGTACTCGTTCGCGATCTCCTTGACCGGCCCGAACTCCTCGACCGCCTTCTTCCTGGCCTCGTGTTCGGTGAAGCCCTTCTCGACGTGTGCCTCGGTGGCGTCTTCGAGGCTGTCCCGCGTCTCCGTGAGCAGATCCCTGACCTGCTTCTTCGAGCCCTGGAGTCTCGTTCCCAGGTCGGTCACGTAGCTGTCGATCACGTCTGTGCCCACTTGCCGCCACCTCCCAGCACCCCGTCGATGACCGTCGTGAACTCGCGCCAGGCGTCGCGCTCGGCGTGCAGCGCCTTCTGCCCGGTCTGCGTGAGCTTGTAGGTGCGCCGCTTGCGCCCGCCGACCGTGCTCCAGTCGCTGGTGACGTGGCCGGCCCGCTCCAGCCTCCGCAGCGCCGGGTAGACCGTGCCCGTCGGGAGGTCCAGCGCGCCCCCGCTGCCCAGCTGCAACGCCTCGATGATCGCGTATCCGTGCAGCTGTTTGCCGTCGAGCGTCGCCAGCAGCAACGCGTCGAGGTGGCCGCGCAGGGCGTCGGGCTTCATGAGTAGTGACTCTACTGATGCGGAGCCTCGGGCGACCCCTGAGATGTCCCTGATTTCCGGCGTTCCCGCTGGTGCGCGGGGTGTGCGAGATGTTGCCCTGATGATGGTTCGGACATCTGCAAGTACCACCAACTCGAAGTTGGGGGTACTTGCAGACGCCAGAACAGCACCCCTCGGGGGCGGCCCTGAGATTCCCCTGAGATCCCGCCCTGCGCGTTCATAAGTAGCGGAGCTACATATAGCGTCCCTACCCATGAGTGCAGTAGACCTCGCCAGACTCCAGTTCGCTTTGACGACGTCGTTCCACTTCCTGTTCGTGCTGCTCACGCTGGGCCTGGTGACCCTGCTCGTGATCATGCAGACGCGGTTCACGATCACCGGTGCGCCCGTGCACGAGCGGATGACGCGGTTCTGGGGCCGGATCTACGTGATCAACTACGCGCTCGGGATCGTCACAGGCATCGTGATGGAGTTCCAGTTCGGCCTGAACTGGTCAGGCCTCGCCACGTACGCCGGCGACGTGTTCGGGGCGCCGCTCGCCATGGAGACGCTGATCGCGTTCTTCCTGGAGTCGACGTTCCTCGGCCTGTGGATCTTCGGCTGGGGCAGGCTCAACCGCTGGGTCCACCTCAGCCTGCTGTACCTGACCGCGCTCACCGCGTACGCGTCGGCGTTCTGGATCATGGCGGCCAACGGGTTCCTGCAACACCCCGTCGGCTACCGGGTCGAGGGGAACGTGTTGCGGCTGGACGACTTCAGCGCGTTGCTCTCGAACCCGACGTTCACCTCGGCGCTGATGCACGTGGTCTTCGCGTCGATCACGGTCGGCGGCGTGTTCATGACCGGTGTGTCGGCGTACCACTTCATCAAGCGCACGCCCGAGGTTGACTTCTTCCGGCGCTCGCTGCGGATGGGCGTGATCACGACCGCGCTGGCCACGCCGTCGCTGATCGGCGCCGGCTTCGCGCAGTTCCCGATCATCGCGAAGTTCCAGCCGGACAAGACCGAGGCGGCACCGTGGATCGGGGCGCCCCTCGGGTTCATGATCATTATCGGGATGACGCTGACGATGGTCAGCTGGCTCACGCTGCCGTTGCTGATCAAGGACGCGGTGATCCGGATGAGATTCCCGTTGTACCTCATGGTGATCGGGATTCCGCTGCCGTTCTGCGCGGCGATCTTCGGCTGGGTGTTCCGCGAGGTCGGGCGGCAACCGTGGCTGATCTACGGGCTGCTCAGGACCGAGGACGCGGTGTCCCATGTGGAACCGCAGCAGATCCTGTTGTCGCTCATCGTCTTCACGTCCCTGTTCGTGTTGCTGGCCTGCGTTGACTGGGCGTTGATCGCGCGTGCGGTCCGCCGTGGTCCGGACGTCGCGCCGGCTCCTGTCTCGCCGCTGGTGGTGACGCTCTGATGGAAACGCTCTGGTTGGTCGTGCTCGGTGTTCTCACCGTCGGGTACTTCGCGTTGGCAGGCTTCGACTACGGCACCGGCTTGCTGCTGCCGTTCCGCAGGCGCGCCGAGACGCTGCACCGGATGACGCCGTTCTTCCTGGGCAACGAGGTGTGGCTGGTCGCCGCGATCGGGGTGCTGTTCGCGGCGTTCCCCCGGCTCGAAGGCGAACTCCTGTCCGGAGCGCACTCGGTGTTCACGCTGGTCCTGGCCGGGCTGGTGCTGTTCATGGCCGCTGTGCAGCTGCGGTTGTGGTGGTGGCTGGTGTTCACGGGCGCGCTGATGGTGTCCGTTGGCTGGGGGCTGTTGCTGGCGCACCTGCTGGAAGCGCCCTGGCCCGTCGCGTTCGCGATGCCGGTGCTGTTCGCGGTGCACGGCTGGGTGTTCCAAACCAAGAACTGGAAGCTGTTCCCGGTCACCGGGTTGCTCTGCGCCTTGCCGATCCCGCTCGCGTTCAGCTCGATCTACACGAGCGGGCTGATGGCGCACACCGACACGCTCGGCCTGCTCGCGTGGGTCGCTGTCCCGATCATTCCGCTGGTGGTGTTGCTGCAATGGTCGATCGTCGCCATCTCCTCGCGCTGATCCCGATCCCGTTCCTGGTGCTGGCCCAGGCCGAGCTCCTGGCGTCAGTGCTCAGCGGCAACCAGGGATTCCTGCTGCTGTGCCTGGTCATCGGCTTGCGGGTGCTCGTCTGGTGGGTCCACCGCGAGTGGGCGCACAGAGCCGCGGAACGCACGCGTACACGGCTGAGACAGGCGTTCCTGAGTGAGCCCGGCACCAAGGCCGGCGAGGTCGCCACGCTGGTGACGCGCGGCGTGCACGACGTGACGCCGTATGTCGTCGGGTATCTGCCGCAACAGGTTCTTGCCGTGGCCGTTCCACTCGCCGTGGTCATCAGGTTGGCGTTCGCCGACCTCACGGCCGCGCTGACGATCCTCGCGACGCTGCCGTTGATCCCGGTCTTCGGGGCGCTGGTCGGCGCGCACACCCGTGAGCGCACGGCGAGGCAATGGGCGGCGTTGGCCACCCTCGGCGGGCATTTCCTGGACGTGGTCAAGGGAATCGGCACGCTGAGGACGTTCGGCCGGGCCGAGACGCAGTCCACCACGGTCCGAAAGCTCGCCGCGCAGCACGTGGACGAGACGATGAGAGCGCTCAAGGTCGCGTTCCTGTCGGCGTTCGTGCTGGAACTGGTCGCGACGATGTCGGTGGCGATGGTCGCGGTACCGGTCGGACTCAGGTTGCTCGACGGCGGAGTACCGCTCTACACCGCACTCCTCGTGCTTTTGCTCGCCCCGGAGGCGTTTCTCCCCCTGCGAGCCGCCGGAGCGCAGTACCACGCGAGCGCGCAGGGCCGTGAAGTCCTCGCCAAGGTGCCCAAGACGACCGAGCACGCCGGTCAGGCCCCGCCTGACCTGCGCCAGGCCGAGATCGTGTTCGACAACGTGAGCGTCCGCAGCCTCAAGAACTTCGAGCTCACCATCAAGCCCGGCGAACGGATCGCGCTGGTCGGCCCGAGCGGCGCGGGCAAGAGCACGATCCTGGGGCTGTTGCTGGGTTTCGTGACGCCGGACGAGGGCCGCGTCCTCGTCGGCGGCGTCGACCTCCAGCGAATCGACAGGGCCAAGTGGCTGGAAGCGCTGTCGTGGGTGCCGCAACGACCCACGCTCGTCCCGGCCACCCTGTCGTCCGGCGAGCAGCAACGCGTGGCACTGGCGAACGCACTGGACCGCCGGCACGCGAACCTCTTCCTGCTGGACGAACCCACCGCGCACCTCGATGCGGACACCGAAGCACGAGTGCTCGAAGCGACCAGAGAGTTCACGAAAGGTCGCACGGCCGTGATCGTGGCGCACCGGCCGACGCTGCTCAACGAGGTCAACAGGGTGGTGACGGTGTGAAGCTCGCGATCTTCGTCGGCATGCTCGCCGAACTGGCCGGCGTCGGCCTCACCGCGACGGCGACCTGGCTGATCATGCGCGCCGCCGAGCACCCGCCGATGCAGGCGCTGACCGTGGCGATCGTCGCGGTCCGCACGCTCGCGCTCGCCAAGGGCGCCCTCCGCTACCTCGAACGCCTGACCAGCCACAAGGCGGTGCTCAGCGAGGCCGTCGAACTCCGCGGCCGCGTCTACGACGACCTCGTGCACCGCCGGCACGTCCCGTCCGGCACGGCACTCACCCGCATCGTCACGAACGTCGACCAGCACCTCGACACCAGGCTCCGCACCACCCTGCCGTGGATCACCGCAGCCCTGGTCAGCGCAACGGTCGCCATCGCCTCAGGCTTCTCGCTGCCGCTCGTCGCAGGCCTGCTGATCAACCTCGCCGTGCTCCCCTGGCTGGCCACCAGGAACTCCGAAGACCTCACCCCGTTGCGCGCCAAGCTCACCGAACAGACCACCGAACTGGTCCACAGCAAGGAAGAACTGATCGCCTACGGCCTGTTCCAGCGAAAGCTCGCCGAAGCCACCAAGACCGCCGAAGAGCTGTCCCGCAAGGAACGCACGAGAGACCTGACTCCGGCAGCGATCGCCGTCCAGTTCGCCGCGGCACTTCTGATGCTCACCCAGAACGAACCGGCGTGGCTCATCATGGCCGCCATCGCGACGTTCGAGATCACCATCCCGCTGGCCGCGATGAGCCGGCCCACCCCAGAACCGACCGACGAGCCCGAACCAGCACACACCCCGGAAACCCCGGAACTCCAAGGCAGAACGGCGATCGTCGGCCCGAGCGGCGCCGGCAAGACCACGCTGCTCAACGCCATCGCACACGAGCTGGAACCGAGCAAGGGCGCACTGGCCGACGCACACGTCTTCCACACCACGGTCCGCACGAACGTCCTGCTCGCCAAACCCGATGCCACGCAAGAAGAACTGGACCGAGCAGCAGCGACAACCGAACTGGACCTCGACTGGGACCAGGTCGTCGGCGAACGCGGCGAGGAGATCTCCGGCGGCCAGCGCCAACGCCTGATCCTCACCAGATCAGTGCTGGCGAACCCGGAGATCCTGCTCATGGACGAGCCGACAGAAGGTCTCGACCCCGAACAGGCGGACCGCGTGCTCAGGAAGGTCCTGGACAACTGCCAGGGCACCGCACTGGTCGTGACCCACCGCGAAGAGCAGCTAGCCCTCTTCGACCACGTGCGTCATCGGGGGCCGATCAGCCACGAGCACGTCGGTCGAGTCCGGTAGCCACTCGCCACCGACCTGCACGAACTGCGTCAACGGACCGGAATCAGCTGAGACTCCGCACCGGGCCAGCGCCGTCCCCATGATCTGCGAGGACATCACCCCGAGCTGCAACAACGACCTGTTCCGGTGCTTGCGCACGCCCAAATTGACCTGCGCCAGCGCCGACAGCCCGTAGATCCGGTGCACGTCGAGCAACAACCCGATCTCCACGCCGTATCCGGCAGCGAACGGCACGGACTCCAAAAAGGACCTGGTGGCCGCGTACTCGCCACCGAGCGGTTGCACCACACCGGAAAGCTCCGGCCGCAAGGTGTTCAGCAACGGCCGCGCCACCAGCTCGGTGACCCGTCCGCCACCGGAACTCTCCAACCGCAACGGCCGCCGGTAGAACCCCTTCACCAGGTGCACATCGGCATCCAGCAACAACGGCCCCAGCAACGCCGTCACAAACGCCGTCTCCGGATCCACCAGATCGGAGTCCAAGAACACGATCAGATCCCCGGAAGTAGCGGCCAGCGACCGCCACAGCACCTCACCCTTGCCGGGCAACGGTTCCAGCCAAGGCACCACATCGGAACGCAGGACGACCCGCGCCCCGGCCTCGGCGGCGACGGCAACGGTCCGGTCGGTCGACCCGGAGTCCATCACCACCAGCTCGTCGACGAGCGTCCCGAGCAACGGCCGGACCACCCTGACGACGTCGCCAACGGTCTCTTCCTCGTTCAACGCGGGCAGCACGACGGACACGGTCCGGCCGCGCTTCAACGCCACCAGCTCGTCGACCGTCCACGACGGCTGCTGCCAGGTGTGCGTGGCGAACCAGGCTTCGACGGAGGGCAGCATCAGGCGAGCGCCCGCACCGCTCGGGCCGGCGGACGGGTCCCCGTCACGCTCGCGACCATCTCCACGACCTTCCTCGCCTGCCTCACGTCAGTCGCACGAACAGCCCGTGCTCCGGACATCGCAGCCACTGTGGCAGCTGCCAGCGTGAAGTCCTCGTCCCCTGCTGGGATCGTCACCACGTCCAACGTTTCGGTGAGCGACGGCAGGTCCAGATCTCCGTCGAATTCGACGACATCGACACCGTCGGCAATGGCCCGTTCGACAGCATCCGCGCTGGTCAGATGCGCAACGACCAGGACACGGTCTTTCGGCAGCTCAGTGACGCGGAATCGGTTCACGCCACCCAGCGTAAACAGTGACCTGGCTCACAGCGCCTTGCTACCCACGAGTAGCAATCTGGTTTACTCCCCGGTAACAACCCTGTGTGATCTACGTCATGGTCAAGGAGGACCAGCGTGCGACGATCACTTGTTTTAGTCCTGGTACTCCTCACAACCCTGCTCGGTGCTCCGGCTGCCGTCGCGGCTCCCGGACACCAGATCTCCTACAAGACCATCCCCGGCGTCGGCGGCACCGCCCTGAAGGCCTTCGTCGTCGAACCCACCGGTCAGGGCAACGGTCCCTTCCCGTTGCTCGTCATGCCGTCCAGCTGGGCGGTGCCGAACATCGAGTACGTCGGCGCGGCGGCGAAGCTCGCCAAGGAGTCCGGGTACGTCGTGGTCAGCTACACCAGCCGCGGCTTCTGGGACTCCGGCGGCGAGATCGACATCGCCGGCCCTGACACCGTCGGTGACGTCAGCAAAGTCATCGACTGGGCGATCGCGAACGCGCACGCCGACGGCACCAAGGTCGGCGCGGCCGGGATCTCCTACGGCGCCGGGCAGTCCCTGCTGGCGGCGGCGAACGACAAGCGCATCAAGGCCGCGGCGGCGTTGAGCACGTGGACCGACCTGGCCCGCTCGCTCTACCCGAACAACACCGTGAACAAGCAGGCCGTCGAGGTCCTGCTCGGTGCCGGGCACGCCACCGGACGTCCCGGACCCGTCCTCCTGGAAGCAGAGGACGCCTACCGCGACGGCAGGTTCTGGGAGGTCGTGCCGATCTCCGCAGGGCGTTCGGCGGTCTCGAAGATCGACCAGATCAACGCCAACGGCACCGCCGTGATGCTCGGCAACGCCTGGAACGACGGCATCTTCGCGCCGGGCCAGATCGCGGACTTCTACGGCAAGCTCACCGGCCCGAAGCGGCTCATGCTCTCGCCGGGCGACCACGCCACCGCCGAACTGTTCGGCGCGGCCGGTCTGCCCAACGAGATCTGGGAGTCGGTCGGCCGCTGGTTCGACCGCTACGTCAAGGGCACGGCCAACGGCATCGACGCCGAACAGCCGGTGCAGCTCAAGCCCAACAACGGCGGTACGTGGAAGAAGTTCGGCGCGTGGCCGACGGGCACCACCGACACGGTGCAGCTCGACGGCAAGAGGATCCACGCCGGCTGGGCGACCGTCGCCGACAGCGGCACGATCCTGCTCTCCGGTGCGCTGCAAGGGTTCCTGAACATCCCGACCGGGGTGTCCCTGCCGTTCGTCGACCGCAACGTCGCGGGCGTGTGGGGCGGACCCCAGTATCCGCGGGGCGCGACCCTCGCGGGCACGCCGAAGCTGAAGTTGCAGGTGACGCCCAGCGCGGAGATCACCACGCTGTTCGCCTACCTGTACGAGGTCGGGCCACTGGGCCTCGGCGCGCTGATCACGCACAAGCCGGTCAAGGTGACCGGTGCCGGCCGCACGCAGACTCTCGACGTGGAACTCGAGCCGACGGTGTGGAACGTGGGCTCCGGCAACCGGCTCGCACTGGTGATCGACACGGTGGACCCGCGCTACCTCACGGAATCAACGCGTGGCTCAACCGTCACCTTCGGACCGTCGAGCCTCACGGTTCCGAAGGCGTAAGAATGTCCGGGTGGACTACACCCGGCAGCAGGTGCTCTTCCACCGGATCCATCAGCACGAGCTGGACCGGCGGATCTCCGACGCGACCGAGCTGGCGGTGTTGGCCCTGGGTGTCCAGGACAACACCTCCGGCTCGGCCGTGCTGAGTCTGGCGGCCCGTCTCGCTGAACCGACAGTGGACGACTTCATCCTCACCTGGTCCGTACGAGGCGCTCCCCACCTGCACCGGGCAGGCGAGCTGAAGGCGTTCTCCCGCGCGCTGTGGCCGTGGAGCGACGCCGACGCGCTGTCCCGCGCGTCCCGCCCGAAGGTCGACGACATGCTGGCGTCGCTGCGGCACATCGCCACCGCGATGAGGTCGATCGTCACCAAGCCGATGACCAAGGGCGATCTCAGCAAGGCGCTGACCCCGTTGGCGCCCAAGCAGACCGTCGAGGCGTGCCGGGGCTGCCAGACCGAGCACGTCAGCGACCCGATCTTCCGCCTCGGCGCACTGCCCGCGGGCCTCCGGATCATTCCGGAGGAGAAGACCGTGACGTTCGAACGCATCCACGGCTGGCCGGGCGTGCCGCGCAAGACCGCGGGCTTCGACGAGCTGGTGCACCGCTACCTGACGCTGCACGGCCCCGCCGGACCGTCCGAAGTGGCCAGTTACTTCGGCACGACCACGCGCGAGGTCAAGAAGCAGTGGCCGTCGAAGGGCCTGGTCGAGGTGACCGTCGAAGGCCAGAAGGCCTGGCTGCCGGAAGATCTGGAGATCGCCGACGCCGAACCACCGGACGTCCGCCTGCTCCCGCCGACCGACCCGTACCTGCAGGCACGCGACCGCGACCTGCTGCTGCCGGACAAGGCCGCGCAGAAGGACATCTTCCGCATCCTCGGCCGGCGCGGCGCGATCCTGGTGGACGGCGAGATCGCGGGCTCCTGGCAGGGCAGGGTGGTGTCCGGCAAGCGGTTCGAGGTCACGGCCACGCCGTACCGCCCGCTGCCGGATCTCCTGCCGGAGGCCCAGGTCCTGGCTCAGGCCAAGGGACTAGACGACGCAAGCGTCAAGAGCAACTGACACGTCGTCCGTCACGATCAGCGAGTCCAAGGCCGCGTGCGAGACAAAACCCTTGTCCCGCAACTCACCCAGCCACTCGACGAGTCCCTTGTAGTGGTTGTCGACGTCGAGCAGCACGACCGGCTTGGCGTGCATGCCCAGCACACCGGCCGTCCACACCTCGAAGAACTCCTCCGCCGTCCCGATGCCACCGGGCAACGTGAGGAACGCGTCGGCCTTGTCGTCCATCATCTTCTTGCGCTCGCGCATGGTGTCGACGACGTGCAGCTCGGTCGACTCGCGGTCGGCGATCTCCCTGGTGGCAAGCCCCTTGGGGATCACGCCGTACGTGTGCGATCCACCGGCGCGAGCCTCACGAGCCACCGCACCCATCATCGACGTCTGCCCGCCACCCCAGACGAGGTGCCAGCCGCGAGCCGCGATCTGACGACCCACCTCGGCGGCGAGGTCGACATAACTCTGCGGAACAGTGGCCAGACTCCCGCAGTAGACAGCGACATACATCAGTGTGCGTCCGCCCATGCCTTGTGCGCGTCCTTGACCACGCGGACCGCGTCGTCGATGTCGTCGGTGAGGTGCAGCAGCGTGAGGTCCTTCTCGCCGACCTTGCCGCCTTCGAGCACCGAGTTCTGGATCCAGTCGTAAAGGCCCTGCCAGTACTGGGTTCCGAACAGCACGACCGGGAACTTGGTGACCTTCTTCGTCTGCACCAACGTCAACGCCTCGAACAGTTCGTCGAGCGTGCCGAAGCCACCCGGCAGACAGATGAACGCCTGCGAGTACTTGATGAACATCGTCTTGCGCACGAAGAAGTAGCGGAAGTTCACGCCGAGGTCGACCCACGGGTTGAGGCCCTGCTCGAACGGAAGCTCGATGCCGAGCCCGATCGAGAAGCCACCGGCCTCCGAACAACCGCGGTTTACCGCCTCCATGGCACCGGGGCCGCCACCGGTGATCGCCGCGAACCCGGCCTCGGCCAGCGCCGCGCCCAGTTCACGCCCGGTCTGGTACTCCGGATGGTCACGGCCGGTGCGCGCGGATCCGAAGACCGTCACCGCGCTCGGCACCTCCGCCAAGGCGCCGAAACCCTCGACGAACTCGGCCTGGATGCGCAGCACCCGCCACGGGTCGGTGTGGACCCAGTCCGACGGGCCGCGGGAGTCCAGCAACCGCTGGTCAGTGGTGGTGGTGCGGTCGTCCTTGCGATCACGCCGCTCCACGACCGGGCCGCGACGCTTCTCCGATGGGCGCTCGTCGACGGCGCCGTTGTTCTTCTCTTCCGTCATCACTGAGATCTTAGGGATCAGTTCAACAGAAATCGCTTAAGCACGGCGAAACACCCGGTGATCTGCTGGACCGGCACGTTCTCCTCCTGGGTGTGCGCGAGCGTCGGATCGCCCGGCCCGAAGTTGAGCGCGGGCATGCCCAGAGCCGCGAACCGCGCCACGTCCGTCCAGCCGAGCTTGGCCACCGGCGTGCCTCCGGCGGCCGTCACGAGTTCCTGGGCCGCGGGAGAGTGCAGACCCGGCAGCGCACCGGCCGCGAAGTCCGTGACGGTGACGTCGAAGCCCTCGAAGACCTCGCGCAGGTGCTGCTCCGCCTGCTCAACCGTCCGATCCGGCGCAAACCGGTGGTTGATCGTGAGCACAGCCTCGTCCGGCACCACGTTCCCGGCGACGCCACCGCTGATCTTCACGGCCTGCAATCCCTCGTGGTACCTACAGCCATCAATCTCAGGCTGACGCGCCTCATACGCCTCCAGCCGCCGCAACGCCTCACCCAGCCCATGAATGGCGTTCTTCCCCATCCACGCCCGCGCGGTGTGAGCACGCTTCCCCGAAGTCCGGATCTCGATGCGCATGGTCCCCTGGCACCCAGCCTCAACCGTCCCGTTCGACGGCTCGCACACGATCGCCAGATCGCCCCGCAACCACTCTTCGAGCTCCCGCTGGATCCGAGTGAGCCCGTTGCGCTCAGCCTCGATCTCCTCGCAGTCGTAAAACACGAACGTCAAGTCATGCCGTGCCGCAGCACTGAGGGCCGCAATCCCGAGCATGACCGCGTCCCCACCCTTCATGTCGACGGTCCCGCACCCGTGCAGGACATCCCCTTCACGCCGACTGGGAAAGTTGGAGTTGATCGGCACGGTGTCCAGGTGCCCGGCGAGCACCACCCGCCGCTCCCGCCCAAAATTCGTGCGCGCCAACACCGAATTCCCCGATCGAGTGATCTCAAGATGCGGCGCATGCACCCGCAACGACCGCTCGACAAGATCCGCGATCTCCGCCTCCTCCCCGGACACGCTGCGCACATCCACCAACGCAGCAGTCAACTCAACCGGGTCAGCAAGAAGATCAAGGGTGTCGGACACCCCGCCACCCTACTAAGCCACTTTGGCCACTAGCCCATTCAGTCGATAGCGTGCGCTGCGTGATCAAACGCACACTCCTGGTCATCACCTTGCTCCTCATGACCACCGGCTGCGGCGAAGCCCCAGCAGCCTGCGACCGGCAGTGCGGCGAAATCCGATCCCTCTTCACCGCCCCGTGCGGCTCTCAGCACAGCGGCACCCCAGCCGACTGCGCAGCCTGGGTGACGAGCGTCAGCTCGATGACCCGCAACCTCAACAAGTCCCTGCAGGGCAAACACGTCCAAGACGACGTGAACCAAGTCCTCCCGAGACTGATGACCGCAGTAGGCGACTTCGAGGCACACCA
Organism: Lentzea miocenica; assembly: GCF_033949945.1. Taxonomy (NCBI): domain Bacteria; kingdom Bacillati; phylum Actinomycetota; class Actinomycetes; order Pseudonocardiales; family Pseudonocardiaceae; genus Lentzea; species Lentzea miocenica. The sequence goes on along the minus strand of NZ_JAXAVW010000042.1, from coordinate 367 downwards.
ATGCGGCGAAGTGCGAGTGGACAACGTCTCCAGCACCGACGCCCGCCAGTCAAAGTGCAACGAGGCCCTGATCGCCACCAGAGGCGACCTGGGCTCCCTCTACTTCTCAGCAGACGTACCCGACTAGCCCGCGCGAAGCGCCAAATCAAGCCGAGGCCGAAGGCGAGGCGACCCGACGGCGAAGCCGAGGCTCTTAACGCTTGAACCGGGAGGTTCCGGTGGGTGGTCCCGTCACGAGTCGTGCCTCAGCTCTTGCTGCACCCGAACCGCACCACCCACGCAACGCAACTCCGCCCAAAGCAACAGAGAGGATGTCGTCGCGGGATCGCCTGGGTCGGTCTGACCCTCAAAGCAACTGACCGTGGTG